>DATKLW010000034.1:0-36464 GCA_035542215.1 Thermoanaerobaculia bacterium
GTGCCGCTCATCTTCCTGATGCTCTCGCAGCACGGAACCTGGGCCGCGAGCTACGAGTGGGCGCTCCCGGTCGTTGTCCTCGTGGGCTTCGCGTTCACGTACTGGATGTACAAGAAGGCCGCGACCGTCAAGGGGTTCTGAATCGTTCCGGGGCTCCCGCGATCGTCCGCGGGGGTCCCGGGGACTCTCCCGCGGATCCCGCTCAGGCCCCGTCTCCGAAAAGTGCGTTCAGCTCGGCGAAAGACGCCGCTCCCTCGAGGCCCTCGAAGGAGCCCGTCTCGGCGATGCCCCTTGCGGCGCGCATGAAGCCGCCCCAGGCGGCGCGCGCGAGCGCGGAGCCGACCGAGATTCGGCGGACGCCGAGGGCCGCGAGGCGGCTCTCGTAGAGCGGCTTTTCCGGGTCCCCCGTCGCGTCCTCGATCGAGAGGCCCGCCGCGCCGGTCGCCACGCACAGGCCGACGCTCGCGGCCACTTCCTCGGGTTCGTCCGCGTAACCCGACTGGAAATCCGCGTTCACGGGCAGAGGCGTCGCCGCGACGATCTCCTTCACGTGCGCGAGCATGAGATCGCGGGGCACCGCTTTCACGGTATCGGGAAGGCCGCGCGAGAAGGCGAAGCCCGCGGACGTCGTCGCGAGCGCCTTGAAGCCGAGATGCGCGAGGTAGACGGCCGAGCCGGCGTCCCAGGGATTCGGCAGGACGAAGCAGCCGGAGGCGTGCAGGGCGCGAAACGCGGCGGCGGCGTCTTTCATCCCTCCGCGCCTACCAGATGCTCGGCCGGTCCGCTTCCGGCCGCCGCATGGGCGCCCCCTCGGCGCACCCGAATGCGTCGTAGAACTCCGGGAGGTTCGACGGCGGGCCGATCGCGCGCCAGTGGCCGGGGGCGTGCGGGTTCGTGTTGAGCTGCACACGCATGGACTCGTCGCGGTACTGGCTGCGCCAGATCGTCGCGTACGAGAGGAAGAATCGCTGCTCCGGGGTGAAGCCGTCGATCTTCTCCCGCGGCTTGCCCGCGAGCGCCTTCTCCATCGCCGCGTAAGCGATTTTGATCCCGCCGAGGTCGCCGATGTTCTCGCCGAGCGTCAGCTTCCCGTTGATGGACTGGTCGGCGAGCGGCTTGTAGGAGTCGAACTGCTTCACGATGAGCGCCGTGCGCGCGTCGTAGGACTTGCGGTCCTCGTCCGTCCACCAGTTCTTGAGGTTCCCGTCCGCGTCGTACTGGCTGCCGGAGTCGTCGAAGCCGTGCGACATCTCGTGCCCGATCACGACGCCGATCCCGCCGTAGTTCACGGCGTCGTCCGCATCCTCGTAGAAGAAGGGCGGCTGGAGGATCCCGGCGGGAAAGACGATTTCGTTCAGCGACGCGTTGTAGTACGCGTTCACGGTCGGAGGCGTCATCGTCCACTCCCCGCGGTCGATGGGCCGGCCGAGCTTCGCGAGATTGCGTTTCGTCTCGAAGACTCGCGCGCGGCGGACGTTCTCGGCGAACGGGACGTCGCGCGAGATCACGAGCGCCGAATAGTCCCTCCACGCGTCCGGATAACCGATCTTCACGCGGAAGGCGGCGAGTTTCCTCCGGGCCTGGGCTTTCGTCGCGGCGCTCATCCAGGGCAGAAGGTCGATGCGCTCTCCGAGGGCGGCGCGCATGTTCTCGACGAGAACCCGCATCCGCTCCTTCGCCTTCGGGCTGAAGGCGCGCGCCACGTACAGCGGGCCGACGGCCTCGCCGAGGGCGACGTCCGTCGCGGCCTGCACGCGCCGCCACTGCTCCTCCTGCTGGGGAGTTCCGTTCAGTTTCTTCCCGTTGAACGCGAAGTCCTCGTCCTGAAACGCCTTCGAGAGGAGCGGCGCCGCCGAGCGCGCCGCGTGCCAGCGCAGGTACGTACGCCAGTCCGCGGCCGGGATCGACCGGGCGAGAGAGCCGAATGCCGTGAAGAAAGCGGGCTGCCGGACGTTGACCTCGGAGGAGCCGGACGCGCCCATGTCCGCCAGATACTTCGTGAAGTCGAAGCCCGGAGCCTCGGCGTCCAGAGCCGCGAGCGTCCTCTTGTTGTACGTCTTCTGGGGGTCGCGGTTCTCGACGCGCGTGATCGAGGCCTTCGCGAGCGCCGTCTCGATCCCCATCACGACGTCCGCTTCGGCCTTCGCGGCCTCCGGCGCGTCGCCAACGAGCTCCAGCATCTTCGCGACGTGCGCTCGGTAGGCCTCGCGGAGGTCCTTGGACTTCGCATCGTCCTTGAGGTAGTAGTCGCGGTCCGGCAGGCCGAGGCCGCCCTGGTTGAAGATGCCGATGTAGCGCGAGGAGCTGCGCGCGTCCTGCGCGACGCGGAAGCCGAACCCCGCGCCGACACCCGAGAGGTGCATTTCGGCGAGGACGGCGGGGAAGTCGCCGGCAGACTTGAGCTTCGCGATCGTGGCGAACGTCGGCGCGAGCGGCGAGGCGCCCGCCTTCTCGCGTGCGGCGGCGTCCATCCCGGTCGCGTAAAAGTCGGAGACCTTCTGCTGCGGCGACCCCGCGGGCCAGTCGGACCTCGCGGAGGTCTCTTCGAGGATCGCCTTCACGACGTCGCGGTTGCGGTCGGAGAGCTCGTCGAAGCCGCCGTACCGGCTCCGGTCGGCCGGGATCGGGTGCGCGGCGAGCCACGACCCGTTCGCGAACTGGTAGAAGTCCTCGCAGGGCTTCACGGTCTTGTCGAAGTTGGCCGGGTCGAGCGCCTTCGGCTGCGCGGTCCCGGGGGCCTGTGCGAAGAGGGAGGTTTCCGCGAGTGAAAGAGCGAGAACAAGGGTACCCCGAAAACGCATCGCGTCTCCTTTGGATCGCAGTCTAACGGGAGCCCCGCCCGTCTACGCCACGGCGGCCTGGCGGGAGTCCTTCGCGCGCCGCAGCAGGGCGAGGAGCCCGCCGGCCATCATCACGTAGAACCCTCCCCAGACGAGGGAGATCAGGGGTTTCGTCGTGACGTCGATCGAGAGCGTCTCGGCGGTCGGCGGCTTGAGGTCGCCGCCCGCGGCGACGCCCATGAGCTCGATCTCGCAGGTTCCTTCGTTCGGGGAGACCTTCCTGATCCGGAACCTTCCCTTGCCGGGAAGCGCCGTGTCGGGCGCCTCGGTGGCCGGCCCGTCCGCGCTCGCGCCGAAGTACATGATGAACTTCGCGGTCTTCTCCTCCGCGGTCTCGGCGGTCGTCACGAGGAAGTTCGCGGTGACGGTCACGTGGGGCTTGACGGGATCGCTGATGGCCGAGCGGTCGGCCGAGAAGTCGAGGAACTTGATCTTCACCCCGTCGATGCTCTTGACCTCGCCCTTCTTGAGGTCGAGGACGGAGCCCTCGACGCGCGCCTGCTGGCCCGGGTCGTACGACTGCGGCGAGACGTAGAGGTCCATGAGAGGCGTCGAGTTCACGTCGGGGTTCGCCATCATCTGCTGCGTGCGCTGGTTCAGATACATCTTCGGGTAGGCCTTCCAGACCTTCCCGCCCGGCGACGCGACGTCGACTTCCATCGCCTGCTTGGCACGGCGGTCGTCGAGGGACAGCATGTTGAGCTCGTCGGGCTGCTTCACGTCGCCCTTCTCGTTCACGTAGACGACGCGGTTGAAGGTCATCGTGTGGCGGCCGACGGTCGTCGGCTGGCCCCGCACGAGATTCACCTGCGTTTTCGTCTCGTAGACGCCCGAGATGAGGATCCCAACGAGCATGATCGAGACGCCGACGTGGGCGAGGTAGCCGCCCATGGTGCCGATGGCCCTCCGGCGCACGAAAAGGACGACGGCCTCGGCGTTCGCGACCATCCCGAAGACCGCGAACGAGAGGATCGCGAGGTCGCGCGGACTCCGCACGCCCGCCGCGAGGGCGACGACGCCCCCGAGAACCCCTGCCGCGATCGCGACGAACGCCTTGCGGAACACGGCCTTCGCCGTCTCGCCGCGCCACGTCAGGAACGGGACGAGCGCGAGGAGGAGCGCCATGAGCGTCGCGATCGGCGCGTGGGTGACGTTGTAGAAGCCCGTCGAGACCTGCGATGCCTTGCCGACGACGCGCGTGAGGATCGGCGCGGAGGTGCCGAGGAGGATCACGAGGCCGGACGCGCACAGGAGCGTCACGGAGAGGATGAAGAGGACGGAGCGCGAGAGGAACGGCTCCTCCTTCTCCTTGCCCGTCGCGGCGTCGAGGTCCGAGACGACCGGGATCTCCTTCCAGCGGAAGGCGAGAAGGGCGAGGCCGCCGAAGAGGAAGACGACGATGATCCCGACGAGCCAGCCCGTGATCCCGAGGTCGATGAACGAGTGGACCGAGAAGTCCGCAAGGACGCCCGAGCGCGTCAGGAACGTGCCGTACAGGATGCAGCAGAAGGCGAGGATCGCGAGGATGATGTTGATCTTCCGGTGCTTCTCGCGCGCCTTCTGGAGGAACATCCCGTGGACGAGCGCCACGGTCGCGAGCCACGGCACGAGGGACGTGTTCTCCACGGGGTCCCACGCCCAGTAGCCGCCCCAGCCGAGCGTCTTGTAGGCCCAGTAGCCGCCCATGAGGATCGCGGTCCCGAGCGTCACGAACGTGAAGAGCGCCCAGGGCATCGCGCGGACGACCCAGCCGTCCCAGCGCTTGCTCCAGAGCGCCGCGATCGCGAACGCGAATGGAACGCTCAGCGAAGCGAAGCCCGAGAACATGACCGGCGGGTGGATGACCATCCACGGGTCCTGCAGGAGCGGGTTCAGGCCCTGTCCGTCGGGCGGGAGCGAAGCGAGGAACCGGAACGGCGACTGCTTCACGAGGATCGCGACGATCCCGATGAAGGAGGCGACGTAGACGATCATGACCGGCGGCTCCTGCTCCTTGGCCGATCTCAGGACGAAAAGGCCGATGATCGATCCCCAGAAGAGCCAGAGGAGGAACGAACCCTCCTGCCCGGCCCAGAACGTCGAGAAGAGGTAGTACGTCGGGAGGTCGCGGCCCGAGTACGACGAGACGTACGAGAGCCGGAAGTCGTGCGACAGGAGCCGCGACATGAGGAGGACCGCGGAGAGGACGACGCTGAACGTGAACGCGTAGTAGAGGCGGCGGGCCAGGAGAAGATCAGGAGAGGACGAATGGAGATTTCCTTCGAATGGTAATAGGGCAGACGGATCGGCCGTCGCTTCGGCGGCGCCAGCGCCCCTCTTGCCCCTTCTGAGAAGATCTTCAGCGGCGAAGCCCGTGCGCATGGCGCGCCAGTAGGCTCCCGCGCAGAGGACGCCGAAGGCGAGCGCCGCCCACATCGCGACGGTGCCCGGCGCGAATCCCAGGGGAGATTCCAGGCCCATGTCAGGCCTTCTTCCCGTACTGCTTCTCGATCTCCTCGCCCTGGTACTTCGAGGGGCATTTCACGAGGAGCTTCTCCGCCGTGAACTTGTCGTTCTCGTAGCGGCCGATCGCGACGATCGAGACGGCGTCCTCGAAGTTGGCGGGCTTGACGTCCGTGTAGGAGACGGGGATCACGTCCTGGGTCTTTGGGTCGACGAGCGTGAAGTTGAGCGTCTTCTTGTCCTGGTCGTACGACGTCGAGCCCTTCTGGAGGGCGCCCATCACCTGCACGGTGCGGTGCGAGGACTTCGCCTCCGGGAACGACACGTACGGCGTCATGGATTTCGTGAACGTCGTGAGTCCGAGACCCAGGAATCCGAGGATCAGGATGGCTCCGGCCCAGTAAGCGCGTTTCATCGTGTGTTCTCCCCGCCGGGACGCGTCGCTTCGGCGGCGCGCACGCGGCGATCCAGGTAAATGAGGTAGCCGAAGATCCCGGCCCAGATGACGATGTTCACCGCGGCGACGTATCCGAGAGCCGTGCTCATGCAGTCCTTTCGCGGACGATCCGGGAAACGCGGCGGTCGAGGTTCCACATCCAGTAGAAGAGGCCCATGAACGCCACCATCGACGAGAAGAAGATCAGGCGGATGTCGGACGACATCTTGACCTTCCCCTCCGCGTTGATCACGGTGTCCGGGTGGAGAGACTGGTACATGCGGGGCACGGCGAACACGAGGAACGGCACCGTGACGACCGCGACGAGGGCGTAGGCGGCCGAGAGCGCCGCCCGGCGCTCCGGATCCTCGAGCGCGCCCCTGAGGCCGAGGTACGCGCCGTAGACGAGGAGGAGGAGGACGATCGACGTCTCGCGGGGATCCCAGTTCCAGTACGAGTTCCACATGACGCGCGCGAAGATCGAGCCCGTCACCGTCGCGAGGACGCAGAAGAGGAACCCGAGGCGGGCCGCCGCGGAGGCGGCGTCGTCATCCTCGATCCGGCGCCTCCTCAGGTACATCCCCGAATACCAGGCCGCGACGAAGAAGGCGACGGTCGCGACCCACGCCTGCGGGACGTGGAAGAAGACGATCCGCGAGGACTCGCCCACGAAGCTCTGCGCCGGCCGGGCATAGAGAAACGCCCCCCAGCAGATCGCGGCCATCCCGAGGCCCAGGAACCATTTGGCGGCCAGTCCGAGGCTCTTCACGGCGCGCATCATACCGCCCGAGCCGGCGCTTCCGGCTAGTTCATTTGCTTCAGAGACTCCGTGTCAGAACGGGCCGGTCACTCCCGCCAGACGGCGTCGAAGAGGGCGAACGCGGCCGTCGTGACGACGCCGTCGTAGGCGACGAGGACGCGCACGAAGTCGACGCCCGCCGAGAAATCCGCCTCGCGGGCGGCCACCTGGGTGCCGGAGACCGCCGCGATGAGGGGCGGCAGCAGGAGGGGAATCGAAAGAACCGCGAAGAGAGCGCCCTTGGCCGCGGCCTTCGAGACGAGGGCGGCCGTGAACGTCGAGGCGCCCGCGAGGCCGAGACATCCGAGGACGAGGAGGACGGCGAAGAGCGCGGGGCACGCGATCTCGAAGGACGTCAGCACGAGGAACAGCGGCACGATGAACGCCGTCACCGCGAAGAGGAGGACGATGTTCACGAGGTACTTGCCGAGGAGGACGGCCGCGGGAGGTGCCGCGAGGCGCAGGGCGGCCGCCGTTCCGCCCTCCTCCTCCTTGACGAAGACGCGCGCGAGTCCCGTCATCGCCGAGAAGAAGATGACGATCCAGAGGAGGACCGCGTTCACGGTCGGGCGGTCCTCGGGCGCGAGGCGCGTCGGGCCGACCGCATAGCCGACGAGGACGAGGACGGCGAACGCGAAGAGGAAGAGCGCGTTCACCGCGATGCGCGTCCGCCACTCCGCGAGGAGGTCCTTGCGCAGGACGGCGAGCGCGGCCCCGAGGAGCGGTGCGGGAGCCCGGGCGCTCATAACGACAGGGTCTCGTCCGCGAGCGCGAGGTCCCGCGGGTCGTTCGACGCGATGATCGCGATCCCGCGAGAGCGCTGGGAGGCGACGACCCTGGCGACGACTTCGACGCCGTCCGCGTCGAGGTTCGAGGAAGGCTCGTCCAGGAAGAGGACGGCGGGGTCGTGGAGGGTCGCGTACGCGAGCTTGACGCGCTGGCGCTGGCCGGTGGAGAGAGAGGAAAGAGACTTCTTCGAGTATGAAGATTCGGGAAGCCCGACCCCCGCGAGGAGGTCCTTCGCGCGGGACGACGCCCGGCCCCTGACCCTTTCGAAGAAATCCAGGTTCTCTTCGGCCGTCAGCTCCCCGTAGAGCGCGAGATCGGGCGCCACCCACCCGATGCACCAGGGAACGTCGCGGGGGCCGGAGCCCGCCCCTTCTTCACCTTCCAGGAGGATCTTCGTGCTTCCCGCGCTCGGACGGATCAAGCCCGAGAGGGTCTTCAGCAGCGTCGTCTTCCCGCTTCCGTTCGATCCCGAGACGCCGAGGACGGTTCCGCCCCGGACCTCGAACGAGAGCGGTCCGAAGATCCTCCGGGCGCCGTAGGAGCGCGTCAGGCCATCGACAACGAGCCGCATGCGGGCGGAAGGATAATCCCTCACCGTGCTCCAGCGATTCCTCGGTCTCCTCGTCTTCCTCGCGATCTCCGTCTGGAAGGCGACGCTGCGCATCACGATCGTCGGCGAGGAGCACCGCCAGGCCGTCCGCGCGAAGGGGAAGAAGCCGCTCCACGCGATCTGGCACCAGCGGATGGTGGGCGGAATCCTCGCGCACCCGGGGGAGGGCTACGTCACGATGGCCTCGAAGAGCGAGGACGGCGAGATCATCGCGACGTTCCTGAAGCACTGGGGCTTCGTGGCGGCGCGCGGCTCGTCCTCGCGCGGGGGCGACATCGCCTCCTCCGAGTTCCTCGAGGCCCTGAAGACGGCCCCCGGCGGCGCGCTCACGCCCGACGGCCCGCGCGGCCCCGCGCGCGTCTGCAAGCGCGGCATCCTCGTCCTCGCCGAGCAGGGAAACGGCCTCGTTCTGCCGTCCTCCTCGTCCTCGTCCAACCCCCGCTTCCTGAACTCATGGGACCGGTTTCTCCTCCCGCTCCCGTTCTCGCGCTGCGCCGTCGTGTTCGGGCCCGCGCTCGAGCGGGGCCGCGACGAGCCCGAGGAGTCGTTTCTCTCCCGAGCGGCCGCGGCGATCGACGCCGTGACCGACGAGGCGGACCGGCTCTGCGGCGTCGAGGGCGCGCCCCGGGAGAGGATCCGGAACGCATGACGCTCCCCGTGACGCTCGCCGACGTCGAGGCCGCCCGCCTGCGGATCGCCCCGTTCGTCCACCGGACGCCGGTCCTGACGTCGTCCAGCCTCGACGCGCGCGCCGGGGCCCGCCTTTTCTTCAAGTGCGAGACATTCCAGAAGGTCGGCGCCTTCAAGGCGCGCGGCGCGTTCTCGCGCCTGACGCTCCTGTCCCCGGACGAGCGGCGCCGGGGCGTCGTCGCTTTCTCGTCGGGGAACCACGCGCAGGCCGTGGCGCTCGCCGCGCGGACGCTCGGGATTTCCGCCACGATCGTCATGCCCCACGATGCGCCGGCCCTCAAGCTCGCCGCGACGCGCGGTTACGGCGCCGCCGTCCGGATCTACGACCGCGCCCGGGAGAGCCGCGAGGCGATCGCGAAGGAGTTCGTCGAGAGAGAAGGCCGCGTCCTCGTGCCGCCTTTCGACGATCCGGCCGTGATCGCGGGGCAGGGAACGGCGGCCCTCGAGCTCCTCGAGGACGTCCCCGATCTCGACCTCGTCGTCGCCCCGTGCGGCGGGGGCGGTCTCCTGTCCGGTCTCGCGGTCGCGGCGACGGCTCTCCGGCCCGGGATCGCCGTGTGGGGCGTCGAGCCCGAGGCCGGCGACGACTTCAGGCGCTCCCTCGCCGCCGGGCGCCCGGTGGAGATCCCGGTGCCCGCGACGATCGCGGACTGCCTCCAGACGACGAAGGCCGGCGTCCACACGTTCGCGATCGTCTCGGCGCTCGCGAAGGGAATCCTCACGGTCCCGGACCTCGAGCTGAGGGTGGCCATGTCCGTCCTCTTTGCGCGGATGAAGCTCGTGGTCGAGCCCGGTGGGACGGCGGGCGTAGCGGCGATCCTCGCCGGGAAGGTGCCCGGCGCGGCGGGGAAGAAGATCGGCGTCGTCCTCTCCGGCGGCAACGTCGACCCCGAGGCGTTCGGGCGCCTCGTCGCCGGACTGCCGGAAGGCTCCGTCTAGAAGAAGAGGTTGACGCCCGCCGAGACGGTGATCGTGTCGGACTTGAGGCCGAGGTCGGTGACGGCGTCGATCGCGAGGGCCGTCCAGCGGCCGTCCAGCCAGAAGGAGAGCCTCTCGCCGGCGCGCACGTCGACGCCGGCGCCGGCGTGCACGGCGAAAAGATTCTGGGACGCGTACGGCGTCCCGTTCGAGAACCCGGCCCCGTAGGGATTGACCCAGTGGTACCCGAGCCCGGCGAGCACGTAGGGCTGGACGCGGTGCGACGTGAGGAAGAAGAAGAGGAGCGAGCCCTCGACCGGGATGTGGTCGGCCTCGACTCGCCGGGCACCGGCCGCGAACGTGAGCCTCTCGTAACCGGCCGAGACCTCGAGACCGATGGCGCCCGTGAGCCGCGGACGCCAGTGGAGGCCGGCGCTGGCGTGCGCGCCGTCCACGTCCGGGCCGGTCGCGACGCCCGCGTGCGCGCCCCACTGCGCGTCCGGATCCGAGTTCGACTGCGCTCGAGCGGGCCGGACCAGAAGGAGCGCCGCCGCGGTGCAGGCGAGCACGAGGAGGCGGCGCGGCATCGGGAGCGAACTCTACCGCGCCCGGGCGCTCATCGCTCATAATCAGGGTTCCCGTGGCCGGCAAAACCTGGAAGGACGACCTCCCGACGCTGATCCTCGCGCTCGCCGCGCAGCTCGGGCTGGTCCGCGCGGTGGATTGGGCGCGGGCGAACACGGCCACGCACGAGCTCGCGCGATCGCTCGTCGAGAACCGCTTCTACTGGGCGCCGCAGATCGGCTCGGTCCTCGTCGTCCTCCTGTTCGGGCGGCTCATCGCGAACGCCCTGAATCTGCGCGGCGTCGCGCTCGGCGACTGGCTCCGCTCCTCGGCCATCCTCCTCGTCCTCGGCCTGGGGTGCATCGCGGCCGCCCACTTCGACCAGATCCTCGCGATCGTGGCCGAGCTCGCGGGCACCCCGTCGCTGCAAGCGGCCTCGCAGGGCGTGTCGGTTTCGCCCTTCTCCCGCCTTCTCGCACGGACGGCGACGCTGCGGTTCGCGATCGACCTCGTGGGGCTTCTCTTCTGTCTTCTCGCGGTCCGGCTCGGAAAGCCTTCCCATCCGGACGCCCTCCTTGCGCGCGGGTACCGGACTGCGAAGGATTGGATCCGCGCCGGCGACGCCTACCTGAAGGCGGGGGACGTGCCGCGCGCGCGCCGGATGTTCAGGAAGGGGCGGGCGTTCTCGCGCCTCGCGGCCCTCGAGCTGAGGGACGGCGACCCGGCCGAGGCCGCGCGCCTGTACCAGGACGCGGGCGACGCGTACCTCTGGGAGGCGTCCCGCGCGTGGCTGGCGGCGGGCGAAACGGCCGTCGCCGAGGAGACCGGCGTCAAGGCGCTCCATCTCGCGCGCGCGAACACGCGCTGGGACCGCCTCGCCGAGATCGCCGAAGCCCTCGGCGACCACGGCGCGCTCGCGGAAGCCTGCCGCAAGCTCGCCGAGGCGACGGCGACCGGGCCCGTGCGGGCGGCGCTGTGGAAGCGCGCGGGCGAGGCGTACCGGATGGCAGGGCGGCCGGGCGAAGCGGCCGAGGCGTTCCGCTCGGCCCAGGAATATCTCCTCGCCGGCGAGCTGTTCGCCGAGAGCGGACGCTCGACCGAGGCCGTCCAGTCGTTCGAGAAGAGCGGCGCCCTCACGAAGGCCGCGCTCGCCGCCGCCCGCGCGGGCGACGAGAAGTCGGCGCAGGAGCTGCTCGCGCGCGAGGCCGAAGCGCGCGGGGACTTCGTTTCCGCGGCGGACGCATGGCGGCGCGCGGGCCAGCCGCTCCGGGCCGCCGGCCTCTTCGAGAAGTCGGGTGACTTCATCAAGGCGGGGGACGCGTGGAAGGAAGCGGGCCGCCCGGAGCGCGCGGCCGTGCTCTACCAGAAAGGCGGCGCATCGCTCGCGGCCGCCGAAGCATTCGAGTCGACCTCGCAGCACGAGAAGGCCGCGACGCTCTACATGGAGCTCAAGGAGTACGACAAGGCCGCTGCGCTCTTCCGCTCGGCCGGGCGGCTGCCCGCGGCGGCGGCCGCGCTGCAGGCCGGCCACCAGTACGACGAAGCCGCGAAGCTCTTCCAGCGAACGGGGCGAGGCCTCGAGGCCGCGCGCTGCGCGCTTCTCGGCGGGCACCGGGAAAGGGCGTGGGAGTACCTCACGAGCGTCCCCCGCAACGAGGAAGGACTCGGGGAGCTGTTTCACGACCTCGCGCGCGCGCACCTTGCCCTCGGCGAGCCGAAGGACGCGATCCACGTCCTCAGGGAGTTCCTGCCGCGCACCGCAGTCGAGGCCGACAACCTCCCGCTCCACATGACGCTCCTCGAGGCGCTTCGCGCCGCCGGGGATTCGGGCGAGGGCGTCGAGCTCGGCCGCATCGCGGCTTTCGACCCGACCGTTCTCGAAGGCTCGAACGTCGAAGCCCAGGTCTCGTTCGGGGACGTCGAGGTCGATGCCGCGATGCCGCCCGCCCTCATCCGGACGCCCGCCGTGCACAAGTCCGGGCCGTACGCCGCGATGACACGCTCGCCAATCACGCGGCCCGTGCAGCCTCCGCGCCTGAGGATCCCTTCTCCCGCGCCCCTCCCCGCGTCCGCGCCCCCGCCGGCGGCGGGGCCCGGGCCCGCGTTCCGGACGGGCTCGGGGCTGCCCGAGACCCCCGAGGAGCGCTACGAGATCCTCTCGGAGCTCGGGCGCGGCGGGATGGGGGTCGTCCACAAGGCGCTGGACCGGAAGCTCGACCGGTTCGTCGCCGTGAAGATCCTGCCGTGGCAGCTCCGCGGCGACGAGACCGCGATGCGCTACTTCAAGCGCGAGGCCAAGGCGATCGCGGCCCTGAAGCACCCGAACGTCGTCGCGCTCTACGACTACGGCGACGGCTTCGGCTCGCTCTACCTCGCGATGGAGTACCTCGAGGGTCCGAACCTCCAGAAGCTCATCAAGAAAGAGCCCGAGCGGATCCGGAAGCACTGGCGGAGCTGGTTCACGCAGGCCACGCGCGGCATCGCGGCCGCGCACGCGAAGGGGATCCTCCATCGGGACCTCAAGCCCGCGAACCTCATCCTCGACGAGCACGGGACACTCCGCATCCTCGACTTCGGTCTCGCGCTCCCGCAGGCGGACGCGGGCGGGACGTCGAAGCTCATCGGAAGCCCCGCGTTCTTCCCGCCCGAGGTCCTGCGCGGCGAGATGCCGAGCCCGGCGTCGGACGTCTACTCCCTCGGCGCGGCCTTCTATACGCTCGCGACCGGCCGCTGGCCGTACGTCGGCGACGACGTCCTCGTGGCGCGCCTCGAGCGCGATCCCGACGACCCGCGCCCTTACGCGCCGTTCCTGAACGAGGAAGAAGTACGCATCCTCATGAGGACACTCGCGCGGCACCGGCCCGACCGGTACCCGGACGGCGGGGAGCTCCTCGCGGCGCTCCTCGCCCTCGAAGCCGGTTGAGCGGAACGCTCCGTCTCGCCACTGTCCCGGGCGACGGCATCGGGCCCGAGGTCGTGCGCGAGGCGCTCCGGGTCCTCGCCGCGCTCGGCGTTCCGGCGGACGTCACGGCGTTCCCGTGGGGCGCGGACCACTTCCTCGCGACCGGCGAAACGGTCCCTTCCGGGGCGTTCGAGCGTCTCGCGCGCGACTTCGACGCCGTCCTCGCGGGCGCGTTCGGGGACCCGCGCGTCCCGGACGGGCGGCACGCGGACGAGATCCTCCTCGGGATGCGCCGGCGCCTCGACCTCTACCTGAACGTGCGGCCCGTAAAGGCGCTCCACGACTCCGTCGTCCCGCTGAAGCGCGCGCGCGAGGTGGACGTCGACTTCGTGATCTTCCGCGAGAACACGGAAGGGGCGTACTCGGGGCGCGGGCGCGTGACCTCTGCGCTCACGCCGGACGAGGAGGCCGTCGAGGAGGACGTGACGACCTGGCGCGGCGTCGCGCGCGTGTGCCGCGCCGCGTTCCTCTTCGCCCGGACGTTCGACAAGCCGCGGCGGCTCGGACGGCCGGCGCGCGTCCTCATGGCCGACAAGCACAACGTCCAGAAACGCGGCGGCGGGCTCTGGGTCCGGGCGTTCCGGGAGGTCGCGGCGGAGTTTCCGGACTGCGAGGCTCGGCACATGTTCGCCGACGCTCTCGGCCACGAGATGCTGCGGGACCCGGCCTCGCTGGACGTCGTCGTCACGAGCAACCTCTTCGGCGACGTTCTCTCGGACGTCGGAGCCGCGCTCCAGGGCGGCCTCGGGATGGCGCCGTCGGGAAACGTGCACCCGGGCCGCACGTCCGTCTTCGAGCCCGTGCACGGCTCGGCTCCGCCGCTCGCGGGGAAGGGCGAAGCGAACCCGTTCGGCGCGATCCGGAGCCTCGGCATGCTCCTCGGCCACCTCGGGCGCGCGGACCTCGAGCGCCGGGTCGAGAAGGCGGTTGCCGCGTGCCTTGCGGCGGGGGAGACGACGCGCGATCTCGGGGGCGCGCTGTCGACGGAGGAGGCGGGGCGGGCCGCGGCCGCCCGGCTGCGCTCCTAGAGGATCCGGACCCGCACTTCGCGGACCAGCTCGGGCTCGGTGATCTCGACCTTCTCCTCGACGGCGGCGCGCTGGATGAGCCCGCGCTCGCCCTCGACGATGAGCGTCATGCCCGCCTCGATCTCGTCGAACGTGGCTTCGGCGACGGACTCGTCGGCGTTCTTCACGATCACGGATTCCACGACGGAGGGCTCGCGTCCGACGACGACGAGTCGGAACGTGGACGTCTCCTTGGAGTGCTTGTTCTTTTCCTTGCGCGCGAGCTCGCGCGCCCTTTTTTGAGCTCTTTTCTGTCTGATTTCCCAGGCCCTCATGCCTCTCCTTCCGGGCGCACGAGGCGCCGTCCGCGGGCATGATACCCGGCGAGAGGTAACCTCCGCTCCGGAGGCATCGATGAAGGCCCTCTTCCTCTCCGAGCACGGCGGGCTCGACGTGCTCCGGTACGGCGACCGGCCCGATCCTTCGGCCGGCCCCGGCGAGATCCTCGTGCGCATCCGCACCGCCGCCCTGAACCGTCTCGACCTCTTCGTCCTCGCCGGCATTCCCGGCGTCCCGATCTCCTTTCCTCACGTGCCCGGCGCCGACGGCTGTGGCGTCGTCGAGGCGCTCGGCGCCGGCGTGAGGGGCCCCTCGCCCGGCACGCGAGTCGTGATCCAGCCGGGACTCTCCTGCGGCGCGTGCGAATTCTGCCGCGCGGGCGAGCAGAGCCTCTGCGTTTCGTACCGGATCCTCGGCGAGCACCTCTCCGGCACGTTCGCCGAGCTCGTCGCGGTGCCGGCCCAGAACGTCTACGCGGCCCCGGCCGGACTGACGGACGAGCAGGCGGCCGCCTTCCCGCTCGCGGCCCTCACGGCGTGGCGCCTCCTCGTGACTCGGGCGGCGCTCCGGCCGGGCGAGACGGTCCTCATCCACGGCATCGGAGGCGGCGTTTCGACGTTCGCTCTCCAGATCGCGAAACTCTGCGGCGCTTCCCGGGTCATCGTGACGTCGTCGTCGGCCGAAAAGAGGGCGAAGGCGCTCGAGATGGGCGCCGACGATGCGATCGACTCGAAGGAGGACGTCGGCCGGAAGGTCCGCGAGCTCACGAAGAAGCGCGGCGTCGACGTCGTCGTCGACTCGGTCGGCGCCGCGACGTGGAAACACTCCCTCGTCGCCGCGGCCAAGGGCGGGCGCATCGTGACGCCCGGCGCGACGTCGGGCCCGAATCCCGAGGAGGAGATCCGGCACATCTTCTGGAAACAGCTCTCGATCCTCGGCTCGACGATGGGGACGGACGCGGAGTTCGCGGCGCTCCTCGCCGCGGTCTCGGCCGGACGGATCCTCCCGGTCGTGGACTCGGTCGTCCCGCTCGCCGAGGGACGCAAGGCCTACGAGCGGATGCAGTCCTCCGCGGGCCTCGGCAAGATCGTCGTCAAGGTGTCCGCGTGAGCGCCGCCCGCGACCCCGACGTCCCGATGCTCCGCCACACGCTCGCGACGCTCGCGTATCGCGCGGGCAAGGTCCTGCGCGATGCGCCTCCCGGTTTCGGCGACTACCGACCCGCCGACGGCGGCCGGACGGCCGTGCAGATCCTCTCCCACATGGGGGACCTCTTCGACTGGGCGCTCACGATGGCCGACGGCGACCCCGTCTGGAACGAGGCCCACCCGCTCGCGTGGGATGCCGAGGTCGCGCGCTTCTTCGCGGCGCTCGAGCGCTTCGACGCGCGCCTCGCCTCCGCCCGGCCGCTCGCGCAGCCCGCGACGAAAATCTTCCAGGGGCCCGTCGCGGACGCCCTCACGCACACCGGCCAGCTCGCGATGATGCGCCGCCTGGCGGGCGCGAAGATGCGCGGCGAGAACTATTACCGCGCCGACATCACCGCCGGCCGCGTCGGCGGAACGCAGGCGGCGCCGAAGCGCGAGTTCGACTGAGCCGCCGCGCCGCCGGCGGTCCCTTGTCGCGCCCCGTCCGGCCGGGTAGAGTGAGTCTCGGTCCACGCGAGAAGGAGGCCGCCCATGCCGACGCCCCTGAACCGGCGCGAGCTCGTCGAGCGCTGCCTGTCCGCCGGAGCGCTCGTTCTCGCCCCTACCGTGTCGCTCGCGGCCGCGATGCCGCTCCTCGCGGACGAGCCGGCTCGCGCCGTCACGCCTCCGAACGTTCTCGGGCCCTTCTACAAGCGGAAGGCGCCCCGCACCGCGGCGCTCGCGCCTTCGGACGTGGCGGGCGTTCCTCTCTCGGTCGAGGGGGTCGTCTGCGACACGCGCGGCGCGCTCCTCGAGGGCGCCCTCCTCGAGGTCTGGCACGCCTCGAGCGCCGGCCTCTACGACAACGACGGCTATCTCTACCGCGGCGAGATCGAAGCGGACGCGAAGGGCGCCTACGCGTTCCGGACGGTGCTCCCCGGGCATTACCCCGGCCGCGTCTGCCAGCACGTCCATTACCGGGTCACCGCTCCGGGCCACAAGCCCCTCGTGACGCAGCTCTACTTCGCGACCGACCCCGCCTTCGACGGCGACCCGGACCGGAACTTCCGCAAGGACCCGCTCATCACGAGCCGCGAGCTCGTGCGGCCCGTCGCCCTCTCGGCCGACGGCTCGGCCGTCCGTGCGCGGGTCCGGTTCGAGGTCTGCCTGGAGCGCGCCTGATGGGCCGCCCGCCGGATCACGCCTTTCGCCTCGAAGGACGCCTGACGGCCGGGACGAGCGAGCCGCTCGGGGACTCGCTCGCCGCCTCGTTCGACGACGGGACGCTTCGGGTCTACGGCCCCGGGGGCGACGTGCGGCGCGCGTGGAAGACGGGAGGAGCCGGCTTCAACGCCCTCGCGTTCTCGCCGGAAGGGACGCGTCTCGTGGGAGGGGACCGCGACGGGCGCGTCGTCGTCGCCGACGCGCGCACGGGACGCGAGATCGGCGCCTTTCGCGCCCTCGAGGGCCCCGTCGGGAGCCTCGCGGTCTCCCGCGACGCGAGCGTCGTCGCGTCCGGGGGCGACCTCGAGGTGCGGGTCTTCCGGATGGAAGGCGGACGGCGCCTCTTCGCGCAGTCCGCGCCGGCTGCGGAGCTCTCGACCGTCGCCCTCTCGCCCGACGGCGGCCGCGCCGCCGTCGCGTTCACGGACGCCGACGTCCGCCTCGTGGACGTCGCGACGGGGCGCGTCCTCCGGACGATCGCGGACCTCGACATGGCGGCGTTCAGCCTCGCGTTCTCGCCCGACGGGCTCCTCGTCGTCTGCGGATGCGCCGACGGAACGGTCACCGTCCGCTCGGCGGAGACGGGGGAGCGCGTCCGGGCCGACGTGCGCCATGCCGAGCCGGTCGGGGCGGTCGCGTTCTCTCCGGACGGCTCGTGGGTCGCGAGCGTCGGCCTCAGCATGAACCCCGCGACGCGGGAGAGCGCCATCCGCTCGACGTCGCTCGCGGCGCAGGTCGCCTCGTCCGAGCCGCTCGGCGTCCTCTCCGACGTGTCTCTCGGCTTCTCGCCCGGCGGCGTCGCGCACGTTGCGGCGCCCGGCCCGGGCGGCCTTCTCGTCTGGGACGTCCCGCCCGTCCGGAAAGCCTAGGCCGGAATCCAGAGCGTGAACGTCGCGCCGGGGCCGTCGTTGTTCGCGACGTCCAGCCGCCCGCGGTGCGCCTGCAGGACCTTCTGGACGACCGTCAGTCCGAGGCCCGTGCCGGGCACCGTCTCGGACCCCTGAAACCGCAGGTAGGGCGTCGCGAGCCGCGACTTCTCCGCGGGAGGAAAGCCCGGGCCCTCGTCCGCGACGTCGAGCCTCAGAAACGCCCTCCCTTCCTCGTCGACCACGCGCGCGACGACGCGCACCTTGCCGCCCTTCGGGCTGAACTTCACGGCGTTCCCGAGGAGGTTCGCGGCCGCGCGCCGGAACATCTTCGTGTCCAGCCGGACGCTCGGCAGATTCGCCGGAACGTCGGCGGCGACCGCGACCCCGCGCGGCACGGCCATCCACCGCGCTTCCTCGAGCGGAAGCGCGAGGGCCTCGCCGACGGACGCGGGCCGCCGCTCGGTTTCGGGCGCGTCGCCGGGGCGGTAGACGAGGAGGGCGTCCTCGATGAGCCCCGAAAGGCCGCGGGCCGAGGCGAGCGAGCCGTCGAGAAGCTTCGCGAGGCGCTCGTCGCCCGCGCGACGCTCCTTGTCGCGCGTGAGCTCGAGGGCGGCCGAGAGCGCCGAGAGAGGGTTCTTCATGTCGTGGACGAGCATGGCCGTCAGCCGCGAGCGGTCGCGGTCGGCGAGCTCGCGGCGGCGCTGCTCGAGCGCGAGCGCCTCGACCTGGCTCTGGAGGTTGCCGTAGAGGCGGGCGGCGCGGATCGCGAGCGCGAGCTGGTCCGCGACGCGCCGGAAGAACACGAGCTCGTCCTGCGGGAACGCCCGCGGCTCGGCCCACGACATCCCGAGGACGCCCAGCGCTTCGCCCTCGCGGTGAATCGGGATCCCGATGAAGCTCCGGGCCCCGAGCGCCTCGAGCGCCCCGGCGGCGAGCGGATCGGTCTCCGCGAGCTCCGCGCGGTCCGCGACGACGTAGGCGTCGGCCGACGTCACGAGCGCGCGGAACGGCTCGCTCTCGGGCAACGGGCGCTCGTAGCCGACGAGGGAGGCGCCGGCATCGCCCGGCCTCCAGTCCATGAAGACCGTGCAGGACTCGGCGTCGTCGTTCAGGAACCAGATCTCGACGGAGTTCGCGGCGAAGCGCGTCCCGAGGAGCTCCGTCGCCGAGCCGAGGATCTGCTCGAGGTCGAGCGAGTCGCGCGCGGCGAGCGCGATCGACGCGAGGATCTCGTTGCGTTTTGCCTCGGCGCGCAGCCGCTCCTTGAACGCGTTCTCCTCGCTCGCGGAGCGCCGCCGGTGGAGGAGCAGGAGGCGTTCGAGGCGCATCGCGAGGAGCGGCCCCTCGTCGCGCTCGCGCACGACCTCGAAGGACTCGAGCGGGATCAGGCGCACGAGCGGATCCGTGATCTCGACGCCGGGAGGGACGACGACGAGGCACGGCGGGGGCGACTTGGCGACGTCGAGGAGCGCGGGGCGCGCGAGCGCGAAGCCGCGCCCGAACGCGTCCGGGCGCGTGACCCACACGACGGGCCAGTGCTGGAAAAAGCGCGGGTCCGTCACGTCCTTCTCGTCGTGCCGCTCGACGAGAAGCCCCGAGCCGGCCAACGTGCGCGCGACCCACCCCATCGCTTCCGGCTCGCCCACGAGCCGCACCGTGCGGAGCACGCCGTCGCGCCGCGGGCGCGCGAGGGCCTCGACGGGATTCACGCGCGCATTCTCGCCGCCCGCGCGGCCCGGCGTCCACCTCCCGCCGCGTGCGATGATCGCCGCGTGCTGGCCGGCCTCGTCCTCGCCGCCGCCCTCGCCCCCGGCGCCCCAGGCGCGCCTTCCGACCGGCCCGCCGTCGTCTCCTACGACGTCGTCGAGTCCACGCGCACGGTGACGCCGGCCGGCGAGCGCAACGGCGGCGTGACGGGCTCCATCCGTGTCGCCGGTCCGCGGGCGCGGTGGGACCTGCCGCACGGGACGTTCCCGCGTTCGACGGCGTCGGTCGCGATCGCCGACGGGCCTCTCGTGACGCTCCTCGACCCTAAGGAGCGCCTCGCCGCGTCCGCGACGCCCGACGACTTCGTGGCGCTCTTCCGCGGCCGCCCCGCGACGGAAGGGAGCGCGGCGGCGGCCTTGAAGGACCTCTCCGTGAAGGTCGTGCCGGACGGCAAGGGGCGCCTCTTCGAGGGGCGCCCCACGTCGAGGTTCCGGCTCGAGGCGAAGTGGACGGTCGTCCTTTCGACGACGGGGCGCGTCTCGAGGATCGCGACCGACGTCACGGGCACGATCGAGACGCTCGACGAGCCGGCCGCACGCTCGCCGTTCGACGCCCCCGGCCGGCTGCTCCCGGCGCGCGGCGAGGCGGCGGAGGCGCTCGACGCGGAGCTCGCGAAGCTCCCGGGCCTTCCGGTCACCGCCGTGTTCGACGTCGCGTCGAAGGTGACGTCGGAGCAGCCGGGGATGCCGTCCGGCAACCAGCCGCTGCGGCCGCCCCCCGAGTCGCACGAGACGGTCACGCGCCGGCTCTCGAACCTCTCGGTGCGCCCGGGTTCGGCTGCGGACGGCGGGATGTTCGAGATCCCCGACGGTTTCCATTCCCGCGGACTCGACCGGATCGTGCCCGGAGACCCGCCGTGAGCGGCGCGGGCCTCGGCGGCCTCGCGGCGCTCGTGCCGGAGCTCCTCCGCGGCCGGCCGCTCGGCGTCCTCACGGGCGCGGGCGTCTCCGCCGAGAGCGGCCTCTCGACGTTTCGCGGCCCCGGCGGCATCTGGGAAGGGCACGACGCGATGAGTCTCGCGACGCCCGAGGCGTTCGAGGAAGACGCGGCTCGAGTCTGGCGGTTCTATGAATGGAGGCGGAGTCAGGTGCGCAAGGCGCGCCCGAACGCCGCTCACGCGGCGCTCGCCCGGATGGAAAAGGTCCTCCCTCGCATGACGCTCATCACGCAGAACGTCGACGGCCTGCACCGCGCCGCGGGCAGCCGCAATCTCCTCGAGCTCCACGGGACGATCCTGAAGACTCGATGCACCGGCTGCGGCGCGGTCGCGGCGGGCCCCGACGTTCCGTTCGACACGCTTCCTCCGCGCTGCGGCTGCGGGAGCGTTCTTCGGCCGGACGTCGTCTGGTTCGGCGAGACGCTCCCCGAAGGCGTCTTCGAGGCCGCGGCCGAGGCCGCCGCCGAAAGCGCCGTCTTCCTCGTCGTCGGGACGTCGTCCGTGGTCGCGCCCGCGTCGACACTCGCCGGCACGGCGGCGCGCGGCGGGGCGAAGGTCTTCGAGATCAACCCCGAGGAGACGCCGCTCGCGCCGCTCGCGGACGGCGCGTTCCGCGCGAGCGCGTCTGCGGTGCTCCCGGTGCTCGCGGACGAGCTGGAAAGGGGCGCGGCGTGAACGCGGCAAAGCATGCGCGGCCCGGGCCGAGGGTCGGGCTTCTCGCCGAGACGCCGCTCGAAGAGAGACCGAGAGAGAAGATGCTTCGAAAGGGTCCCGAGCATCTGAGCGACGACGAGCTCCTCGCGATCGTCCTCGGCACGGGCACCGCCGGGAAGCCGGTCATGGAGACCGCGCGGGAGCTGCTCAAGGAGGGCGGCCTCACGGGGCTCTTCACGCAGGGCGCCGACCACCTGCGCGCGATGACGAAGGGGCTCGGGGACGCGAAGGCGACACGCATCCAGGCGGTTCTCGCGATCGCGGCGCGCGTCACGCGCGACTCACTTTCGAAGAAATCTCTGCTCGGAGATCCCGATACGGTCGGCCGCTACCTCGTCGAGCGCCTCGCGGGAGAGACGCAGGAAGTCATGGGCGGCCTCCTCCTCGACGCGAAGAACCGGCTTCTGAAGGACGCGCCTCTTTTCCGCGGGACGCTGACGCACGCGGCCGTCGCGCCCGCGCCGCTCTTCCGGCAGGCGATCCTCGCCGGCGCCGCGGGCGTCATCCTGTACCACAACCATCCCTCGGGAGATCCCGAGCCCTCGCCGGAAGACCTCGCGACGACGAAGCGCTTCCTCGCGGCGGGACGGGAGATCGGAATCGAGGTGAAGGACCACGTGATCGTGGGACGTGGCCGGTGCGTCTCGTTCCACGAGCGGGGGCTCCTGCGCTGAAGGAAACGGAATGAAAACGTACGACGTGGCGGTCGTCGGGGGCGGCATCGTGGGCCTCGCGACGGCATGGCGCCTCCTCGGGAGGGACCCGCGGCTCTCCGTCGTCCTCCTCGAGAAGGAAGGAGAGGCCGGCGCCCACCAGACCGGCCACAACAGCGGCGTCATCCACTCGGGCCTGTACTACAGGCCAGGGTCCGAGAAGGCGAAGATGTGCGTCGAGGGCAGGCGCCTCCTTCTCGACTTCTGCCGCGCGCACGAGGTCCCGCACGAGATCTGCGGGAAGCTCGTCGTCGCGACCTCGGAGGAGGAGCTGCCGCGTCTCGACGAGCTCGCCCGCCGGGGCCGCGAGAACGGCGTCGCGGGCGTGCGCGAGATGGAGCCCGCCGAGTTCCGGAAGATCGAGCCCGAAGCCGCGGGTGTGAAGGCGCTTCACGTCCCGCCGACGGGAATCACGGACTACGGCCTCGTCGCGCGGACGCTCGCCGCGCAGCTCTCGAAGAAGGGCGTGGACGTGCGCTTCGGCGCGAAGGTGACGACGCTCGCCTCGACCGGCTCCGAGGTGCGGATCGTCGCGGGCGGCGAGCACCTCGCGGCGCGCCACGCCGTCTGTTGCTCGGGCCTCCAGGCCGACCGCGTCGCGCATCTCGACGGCGTGGACGCGGGCGTGAAGATCGTCCCGTTCCGCGGCGAGTACTACAAGCTCGCGCCGGGGCGCGAGGGACTCGTCAAGGGACTGCTCTATCCCGTGCCCGACCCGCGCTTTCCGTTCCTGGGCGTCCACTTCACCCGCCTCGTTGGCGGCGGGGCCGAGGCGGGGCCGAACGCCGTCCCCGCGCTCAAGCGCGAGGGCTACACGAAGACGTCCTTCAACCTCTTCGACGCGCTCGAGGAGGCCGCGTACCCCGGCGTCTGGAAGCTCGCCGCGAGATACGGCGGCATGGCGCTCGGTGAGATCTACCGGTCGTTCTGGAAGCCCGCGTTCGTGAAGGCGCTCCAGCGGCTCATGCCCGCCATCCGAAGCGAGGACCTCGCGCCGGGCGGCGCCGGCGTGCGGGCGCAGGCGCTCCGGCGGGACGGCACGCTGGAGGACGACTTCGTCCTCGCGCCGCACGGGCGGATCGTCCACGTCCTGAACGCGCCGTCGCCGGCGGCGACGGCCTCCCTCGCGATCGGCGGCCGCATCGCGGAGGCGGTTGTGGCCATGCGGGGGTGAGGGCTCAGGAAGCGGCCCCAGGGAGCGGCAACGACGTCAGCCCCGCCGTCACTCGCGGGGCTCTAGAACGACATCGGGATGTAGCTTCCGTCCGACGTGACCGCGTCGTTGAGGACGCCGTAAGCCACGAACCTCGAGCTGCCGGAGCTCTTCCGGATCATCGCGTAGCCGGAGACCGCCCCGAGGGCCGCCAGCGGCTGGTTGAACTGCATCCACTCGCCGGGCGCGAGCGTCACGCTCGTGGGCGCGCCCAGCGCGGATCCCGCGCCGTCGAAATACGAGATCTCGAGCGTGATGGCGTCGGACGCGTCGCCCCGATTCACGATGGCGAGGTTGGATCTCTGCGCCGCGTTCTGCTGCAGTCCCTTCACGTACGCCGTTCCCCACGCGCACTCGCCCAGCTGCAGCCCCGTGTAGAAGAGCCCGAACGTCCCGCCCGAAGGGGCCGGCGTGAACGTCCGTGCCCCCACCGCGAAGAGGGACGGGGGCGTTCCGGACGGCACCTGGAAGAGAAGCGACCCGCCCACGCTGCTGCCGTCGTCGGGGATCGCGAGACCGAGAGACCTCAGGAACGCGATCGCGTCGGGGATGATCCGCTGCTCGCCCGGGTTCAGCGTCACGGCGGCCTGGCCCGAGCCGCTCCCGAGCGACGCCGTGTACACGAGCGTGACCGGCAGCGGATTGCCGGGCAGGTTGGTGAGCGTCAGCTCCGTCGTGTAGTGGCTTCCGCCCACGCCGTGGGCGTCCAGCACGATCGGAAGGAACCGGTCGGCGGGCCCGAAGCTGTTGGGGAGGAGCGGGGGAATGAACGATCCGTCGGAAGTGATCGCGTCGTTCAGGACGCCGTAGGCCGTGAAGGGCGAGGTCCCCGACGTGCGGGTCACGACGGCGCGGCCCGCCGAGGCAAGGCCCTGGAGAGGCCGGTTGATCTGCGCCCACCCGTATGCAGGCAGGGTCTGGTCCGGAAGCGTGCCGAGATTGCCTCCTCCCGGTCCAAAGAGCTGCACGCTCAGAGTGACGGGCGTCGCGCCGGCGTTCACGAGGGCGAGGTTCGAGCGCTGAGATGCGTTCTCCTGCAGGCCGATCACCGTGAGCGTGCCCTGGGATGCGGCTGCCGCCGTGTAGAAGAGACCGAACGTCCCGCCGCCGCCCGGAGTAAACGTGCGGGCGCCGACGAAAGGACCGGTCGAGAGGCCGTCGAACGTGGCGAGGAGCGTGCCGACGGCGCCGCTCGCCGGGATCGCGAGACCCTGGTCCCGGAGGAAGGCGAGGGCGTTCGGGACGATCCGGGTTTCCGCCGGCGCGAGCGTGATCGACGCTGTTCCGCTCCCGCCGCCGGCGGACGCCGTGTATGCGAGGTCCACGCGAAGCGGCACCGCCGAGCGCGAGGAGAGCGTCAGCTCCGTCGTATAGAGGCTCCCGCCCACGCCCGAGACGCCGTCGAGGACGACGGGCACGAGCGAGCTCTCGCCCGCCGGCTCGCGAAACGACCAGAAGTCGTTCAGCGGGTCTTCGCCGCTGGCCGACGCCGCTCCGTAGCCGCCGAACATCCAGAAGTCGCCCCCGGAGACGAAGGCGGTCGCGGCGAGGCGCGAGCCGGGAAAACTCGAGGCAGAGGCCGTGCCGGGCGCGCCGTAGCTGCCGGGCTGGTTCGTCCCGCCCGGTCCCGAGAGCCACGTCCAGAGCCCCGTCGCGGGATCCCACCGCCAGAGATCGCTCAGGAGCGCATCCGCGCTCGTCGTCGAGAACGAGGAGTAGCCGCCGAAGAGATAGAGGTTCCCTTTGGCGTCGGACCACGAAGCCGCGCCCCAGCGCGCCCCGGGGACATTCGTCGGCGCCGTAAATCCGCGCGCGCCGTTCGTCCCGTGCTGGCCGGAGACGGACGAACCGCCCATCCACGTCCACGTCCCGCCCGGGACGTCGTACTTCCAGAGGTCGTTCAGGACGTCCGCGTACTGCGAGCCCGACGCGAAGCCCCGACCGCCGAACAGCCAGAAGTTTCCGGCGGGGTCGACCCAGGACGACGCGGAATCGCGCGCCCCCGGGACGGAGGACGCCGACGGCAAGCCGAGCGTGCCGTACACGCCGGGCTGGTTGAGCACGGGCGAGCCGCCCATCCACGTCCAGAGGCCCGTGGAGACGCCGTATCGCCACAGGTCCCCGAGTTGGCCTTCGCCGGCGTTCGGACCGATGGCGGGAAAACCCGCGCCGCCGAACATCCAGAGATCGCCGTTCGCATCCGTCCAGGCCGCCGCGCCCGAGCGTCCGCCGGGCAGGTTCGTGGCGGCGGCGACGCCGAGCGTGCCGTACGAGCCCTCGACGTTGTCGCCGTGCCCTCCGCCCATCCACGTCCAGAGTCCGCTCGCGGGGTCGTACTTCCACAGCTCGTGCAGGAACCCGACGCCGCCGTCCGGGCCTATGACCTGTCCGCCGAAAAGCCAGAGTTTCCCGTTCCTGTCCGTCCACGACGTCGCGTACGGCCGCGCCCCGGGCCCGTTCGACGCGGCCGGGACGCCCTGCGTTCCCCACACGGTTCCCTGGTCGGGGCTGCTGGATCCGCTCACCCACGTCCACATCCCGCTCGAGGCGTCATACGTCCAGAGATCGTTCAGGAACTGCAGCCCGGTGAACGCGGAGAGCGCGGAGGCGTCGCCGCCGAAGAGCCAGAGTTTCCCCGTGGGGTCCGTCCACGCCGCGGCACCGTAACGCGCCCCGGGGAAATTCGATGGAGAGGCCACGCCGCGCTCGCCGAAGGACCCGGGCTGGCCTGAGGCGCTGGAGCCCCCTCGCCACGTCCACTCGCCCGGCACGGACTGGGCGAGTGCGCTGAACGCGACGAGCGCGGCCGAGGCGCCCGCGGCGACGACGAAGCCTCGAATCGAATGCGTGAGCGCTCCGCGGTCCGGACCGGGCGCCTCCGGGCGTCGGGCCCCCGCGCGCCTCGGCCGGGTCACCGCAGCCCTTCGACGAGATAGAGCTCGGAGAGCTTGCGGGTGACGCTGTACGTGTAGGCCCCGGCGTCCGGCGTGACCTGGAGGCCCTGGATGCCCGGGATCCCGACGGGGTCCGCGGGCAGGACGGTCAGGATGCGCGTCCGCCGGCCGGTCGCGAGGTCCACGCGGTCCACTGCGGCCGGGACCTTGTTCCGGTCCCACACGATCAGGCTCCCGGAGTCCGGGCCCCAGCCCGAGATCGCCTCGCTCCGCGGCAGGGTCAGGGCCGCGCGGCTCCCGGTCCCGTCCGTGCGCGCGATCTCGATGGGAATCGAGCCGTCCTTCTCTTTTCCCGTGACGTGGACGTACGCGAACGACCCGCCATCCGGCGACAGGAGGGTCTGGTATGCGAACGGGGACGCCCCGGGGCCGCTGATCTTGCGGAGGTTCCCCGAGTCGAGGTCGAGGACGTAGAACGCGAACGCCTCCTGGTGCCGCCGCCCCCAGACGATCGCATTCCGGCCGTCCGGCAGGAGGTCCACACGCAGGTCGTTGCCGGCGAAGTCCGGGATCGGGACGCGCTTCGTCGCGCCCACGCCGGTCGGGATCACGACGACCGAGAACACGGGCTCGAGCGTGCACGTCACGACCCACTTGCCGTCCGCGGTGATCGTCGACTGGCGTTGTCCGAGGCCGAGGGACTGGGCGGGGCCGCCGGAGAGCGGGCGGAGGTAGAGCGTGCCGTCCACCCGCGACCACTCGCCCAGCGGCGCGAGGAGCGCCGAGGCGCCGTCGGCGGTCAGAGCCATCGTGGCCTGTGCGTCGAGCCAGCCGATGTCCCGGTCCCGCGTCTCTCCGCGAGCGCGGCCGAACGTCTGGCGCTGATACGAGTGGAGCGCCGCGAGGACGCGTCCCGCCGGATCCACGTCCTGGATCTCGAGACGCCCCGCGTGCCGCAGCAGCGGACGCGCGCCGCCGGACAGGCTCACGGCGAGGAGGCGGCTCTCGCCGGCCCGGTACGTCGAGATCCAGATCTCGTCTCCGCGCGGGCCCCAGGCGAGGCCCGTGAAGCCCTGCACGGCCGCCAGCGTCCGGACCTTGCCGTCGCGGTCCACGACGTCGACGTTTCCGTCCTCGGTGTTGTCACCCTGCTCGCGGAAGAGCGCGAGGCGGTCGCCGCGCATCCTGAGCGAGCGCAGCGTGTCGAAGCCCTTGACCGCCGTGTGGCCGAGCGGCCACTCGAGGCGCACCTCGTTGCCGTACTCTCCGACCACCGCCGCGAGCTCGCCGGGCCGGTCCCCCAGCGCGGCGCCCCACCCGCCGGTCGACACCCACTCGCGTTGCGCGCCGCCCGCGAGCGGAAGGGTGAAGAGGCCCCCGACGAGGACGCCGTGAGAGAGGTAGGGCCGCGCGAGCCCGAGCGCCTCGCCGCCCGCCGAGACGGAGAGCAGGATCCCCTCGCTCCCCGCGAGAAGGCGGGAGCCGGGCTGGTCCGGATTCCTCGCGTACCACTGGGACGCGCCGCCCGCCCACTGGGCGCTGTAGACGACCTCGGGCGAGTTCGGCACGAACCGCGCCGCGCTGAGCGTGCCCCTCTCGTGCGTGAGCGGGCGGAAGGACGGCAGCGGCGCGCGTCCGCCGCGCAGGGTCCAGCCGGCGAATCCCGCGCCGGCGACGAGCGCCGCCGCGAAGCCGCCCCAGATCCGTGTCGTGCGCCGGTTCGGCCGGGCGAAAGGCGCCGTGAGCGGGGCCGCGGACCCTTCCGCCGACGAGAGACTCTGCAGCGCGAAGCCGAGGTCGTGGGCCGAGTGGAACCTCGCCTCGGGGCGCTTTTCGAGGCAGTGGTTCACGATCAGCTGCAGGCCGGGAGGGATCGGCCGGCTCGCGCCTTCCATCTCCGGGGGCTCGTCGCGCAGGATCGCGGCGAGCGTGTCGCTCGCGGTGCCGCGTGCGAAGGCGCGGCGGGCCGTGAGCACTTCGTACAGCACGACGCCGAAGCTGAAGATGTCCGATCGCGCGTCCACGGCCTCGCCGCGCACCTGCTCGGGGCTCATGTAGCCGAGCGTGCCGAGAACCATCCCGTGATCGGTCCGGGGGCCGGGGGTGAGCGCGGCGGTCGCGGCGAACGATTCCGGGCCCGCGCCCGCCGTCGCCACCTGCTTGGCGAGGCCGAAGTCGAGAATCTTGAGCCGGCCCTCCTTCGTGATCCAGAGGTTCTCGGGCTTCAGGTCGCGATGGACGATGCCTTTCTCGTGCGCCGCCGCGAGGCCTTCCGCCATCTGGATCGCGACCTCCGTCGCCTTGCGCGGCGCGAGCGGGCCCCGATCGAGACGCGCGCGCAGCGACTCGCCCTCGAGGAGCTCCATCACGACGTAGGACGTGTCTCCCTCCGTCGCGAAATCGTGGATGCCGAGGATGTTCGGATGGTTCAACGCGGCGACCGCCTTGGCTTCGCGCTCGAGCCGGGCGAGCGCGTCGCCGTCCTTCGCGAGGTGCACGGGCAACACCTTCACGGCCACGAGGCGGTCCAGCCGCGTGTCCCGTGCCTTGAACACCTCCCCCATTCCGCCCGCGCCGAGAGGCGAGATCACCTCGTAGGGACCGAGAAGAGTGCCGGCGGAAAGTGTCATGAACGGTGACTGAGATTCTATCCGGGCGCGCGTCCCGGAGGGGTCTCAGCGCCCGGAGCGAGGGCCGCGGGTTATCCTCGTCAGTTCATGGCGTCCCGCTATTTCACGACCCCGATCTACTACGTCAACGACCGGCCGCACATCGGGCACCTCTACACGACGGTCGTGACGGACGCGCTCGCGCGCTACTGGCGCCTGCGCGGCGAGGACGTCCGGATGCTCACGGGGACGGACGAGCACGGCCAGAACATCGAAAAGGTCGCCCGGAAAGAGGGCGTCGCCCCGATCGTCATCGCCGACCGCCACGCCCCGACGTTCCAGAACCTCTGGAAGACGTTCGGGGTCGCGAACGACGACTTCATCCGGACGACCGAGCCGCGGCACAGGAAGGGCGTCGAGGAGATCATCCGCCGGCTCGACGCCGCGGGCGACCTCTACACGGCCGCCCACGAGGGCTGGTACTGCCCGCCCTGCGAGGCGTTCTACCCGGAGAAGGACCTCACGGACGGCAAGTGCCCCGTCCACGGCACGACGCTCGAGCTCCAGAAGGAAGAGAACGTTTTCTTCCGCCTCTCGAAGTACGGCGACCGCCTCCTGAAGCTCTACGACGAGGGCGTCGGCGGCCGGCCGTTCGTCTTCCCGGACTCGCGCCTCAACGAGGTGCGTTCGTTCGTCGCGGCGGGCCTGAAGGACCTCTCGGTCTCGCGCACGTCCATCACGTGGGGCCTCCCGTTCCCGGGACGGCCCGGCCACGTCGTCTACGTCTGGCTCGACGCGCTCGTGAACTACGTCACCGCGCTCGGATTCGGCTCCTCGGACCTGTCGCTCTACGAGCGCTACTGGCCCGGCATCCACGTGATCGGCAAGGACATCCTCCGCTTCCACGCCGTCTACTGGCCCGCGTTCCTCATGTCGGCCGGCATGCCCGTCCCGCGCCAGATCGTCGGGCACGGCTGGTGGCTCCGGGACGCGCGGAAGATGTCGAAGTCCGTCGGCAACGTCGTCCGCCCGGACGAGCTCGTCGAGGCGTTCGGCGTCGACGCGCTGCGCTGGCATTTCGTCGCGGCGATGTCGTTCGGGCAGGACGCGAACTTCTCCGACGAGGACTTCCTGTCCGGTTACAACGCGGACCTCGCGAACGGCCTCGGCAACACGCTCTCGCGCGCCGTGAAGATGTCGCGCGACTTCTTCGGCGGGACGACGCCGCCGTCGAAAAGGGTGACGTTCGTCCAGGCCGGCCCGCTCCTCTACTCGGCCGCGGAGAAGGCCGTGCGGGACTGGAAGGCCGCCTTCGAGGGCTACCGGCTGCAGGACGCCGCCGCCGCGATCCGCGGCCTCCTCGGCGCGATCGACGCGGAGATCACGGCGACCGAGCCGTGGAAGATCATGAAGGCCGAGGGGCCGTCCCAGCGCCTCAGCCACGTCCTCTACGACTGCCTCGAGGCCCTGCGCACGGCCGCGTGCCTCCTTGCGCCGGTTGCGCCGCGCACGGCGACCGAGGTGCTCCGGCGTCTCGGCGTCGACATGCGCGCCGAGGACGTCCGCGACTCCGACCTCGCGTGGGGAGGCCTCCCGACCGGCGCCCCTCTCCCCGTCGCCCCGCCGCTCTTCCCGAGGGCGGACGCGAAGGAATATTTTGCTTCCAGAGGCGCGGCCACCGGCAGCGCCAACAAGGAGAGCTCAGTGGCTTCCGACAACGTCAAAGAAGATTCTTCGAAGGGTCCCTCGCCGTTTGTGACGGCGCCCCTCGCGACCCAGCCCACGCCCGATGCGGGGGTTCTTTCACCTTCTAAGCAGAATCCATCGCTGCCATCTGCCCCGTCGCAGCAGGCGACGACTCCGGCGTCGCCCGTCGGAGAGGGAGCAAAGATCCCCATCGACGACTTCCTCAAGCTCGACCTCCGCGTGGGCGAGGTGATCGCGGCCGAGAAGGTCGAGAAGTCGAAGAAGCTCATGAAGATGACCGTGAAGATCGGCGAGGAAGTCCGCACGATCGTCGGCGGAATCGCCGCCGCTTACACGCCCGAGCAGCTCGTCGGCAGGAAGTTCGTCTTCGTCGCGAACCTCGCGCCCGCGAAGCTCATGGGCGTCGAGTCGAACGGGATGATCCTCGCGGCCACGCTCCCCGAGACGGGCGCGCCGTCGCTCCTCATGGTCGACCCGGCCGTGCCCTCGGGGGCCAAGGTCAAGTAGATGGCCGACACGAACGGCGGCGGCGACGGGAACCACGGCGGCAACGACGGCCGTCCCCTCCCGCCGTCACCGCCCCTGCCGGAGGACCCGGCGGCAAAGTCGAACCTCGACGCGATCCTGTCGTCGCCGACGTACCTGCGCGCGCAGGAGGACCTCGGGTTCCTCGCGCGCCGCGAGCTGCGCGGCGTCCGCCTCATGCTCGAGCTCGAGAAGGCGGACTTCCAGCTCGACAAGGAAGGCATCAAGACGACCGTCGTCGTCTTCGGCGGCGCGCGCCTCAAGGAAGGCGACCGCTGGTACGAGGAGGCGCGCGAATTCGGCCGCATCGTCTCGAGCTGCCAGGCGAGCGGCATGTGCGAGTTCGTCATCACGACCGGCGGCGGCCCGGGCGCCATGGAGGCCGCGAACCGCGGGGCCTGGGACTCGGGCGCGAAGACGGTCGGCCTCAACATCCAGCTCCCGCACGAGCAGTACCCGAACGCCTACATCACCCCGTCGCTCTGCTTCCAGTTCCACTACTTCGGCATCCGGAAGATGCACCTCCTCATGCGCGCGCGGGCGCTCGTGGCGTTCCCGGGCGGCTTCGGCACGCTCGACGAGCTCTTCGAGACGCTCACGCTCGTCCAGACCGGCAAGATGAAGCACCTCCCGATCGTCCTCGTCTCGCGCGCGTACTGGGAGAAGCTCGTCAACTGGCAGTTCCTCGTGGACGAGGGCGCGATCGCGAAGGAGGACCTCGACCTCATCACGTGGGCCGAGTCCGCCGCCGAGGCGTGGGACGCGATCGTGGACTTCTACTCGCGGCACCCGGCGTCGCCCGGCTCGCGCCTGCGCTGAGATGGCCGCCGAGCTCGCGGACTCGCACGGCCATCTCACGATGGTCTTCGGCGGCGGCGAGATGCAGGGCGAGCCCCGCGCCCCGCGGCCCGACGAGCTGCGGCTCCTCGTGACGCGCGCGCGCGACGCCGGCGTCACCCGCATCCTCGTCCCGGCGACCGGGCGCGACGACCAGAGGCGCGCGGTCGAGGCCGCCGAGGCGTTCGACGGCGTGTACGCCGCGGTCGGCTTCCACCCGCACGAGGCGAAGGACTTCGACGAAGAGGCGGACCTCCGCCTTTTCGAGGAGCTCTGCGCGTCGAAGAAGGTCGTCGCCGTGGGGGAGATCGGCCTCGACTACCACTACGACCACTCGCCGCGCGACGTCCAGAAGCGCGTCGTCGCGGCTCAGCTGCGCTTTGCGAGGTCGAAAGGCCTGCCCGTCCTCCTCCACAACCGGCTCAGCGAGGCCGACCTCCTGCCGATCCTCGAAGCGGAGTACCCGGGGACTCCGGAGAAGCCCGCCGGCGTCTTCCACTCCTTCTGCGCCGACGTCGCGACGGGGGAGCGCGCGCTCGCGCTCGGCTACCTCGTGAGCTTCTCGGGGATGCTCACGTTCAAGTCGGCCGACAACGTCCGCGAGGCCGCGGCGGCCCTGCCGCTCGCCTCGATGCTCCTCGAGACGGACGCGCCGTACCTCGCGCCGGCGCCGTTCCGCGGCAAGCCGAACGAGTCGAGCTTCCTCCCGAGGACGGCCGCGCGCCTCGCCGAGCTCAAGGGCGTCTCCGTCGACGAGGTCGCGCGCGCCACGACGGACAACTTCAGGCGCCTCTTCCGGGTCGCGTAAGGGAACGGCCGTGGCCCGCCCTCCGCGCCTCACGAAAGCCGAGTTCGAGAAGCTCGTCGAGAAGGCGGTCGCGGAGCTCCCCGAGGAGTTCCGGACGCGCATCGAGAACGTCGTGATCGCCGTCGAGGACGAGCCGACGGACGAGGACTACGAGCTGACCGACACGCCCGACGACGAGGACCTCTTCGGGATCTACCGCGGCCCGATGCGCACGGAGATGACGTGGGACTCGCTGCCCGGCCTGCCGCCGCAGGTCGTCGTCTTCCGCGGCCCCATCCTCCGCAACACGGACACGAGCCGCGAGGCCGTCCGCGAGATCCGCGACACCATCATCCACGAGCTCGGCCACTATTTCGGGCTCGAGGACGACGAGATGCCGTACTGATCACCAGACGGTCCGGACACCCTCCGCTCGCCTGAGCACCTGGTCCTTCGTGACGAGCGATGCGCCCAGCTCCCGGGCCGAGGCGACGATGATCCGGTCCGCGGGATCCCCGGGGAAGCCGGCCCCGAGGCGGGTCGACCGGACGGCGATCTCCGGCGTGAGCGGGACGAGCGTCACGCGGGGCAGCGCGAGCGCCTGGCGGATCCAGACGAGGACGTCGCGGTCCAGCTCGAGGCGGCCCTTCGCGACGAGCATCGCGACCTCCCACGGCGAGATCGCGCTCACGGCGATCGAAGGGGATTCCGCGATCGCGCGCCGGGCGCGCGCCGTGAGGCGTCTCGGGGTCTCGGCGGCCCACCAGATCCAGGCGTGCGTGTCGAGGAGGATCACCGGTCCGCGCGCCAGGCCTCGCCGGTCGGTTTCACGAGGTCGCGCTCGCGCCGGACGCTGCCCTTGAGGCTCCGGATCGCCTCGGGCGCGGCGGCGGTCACGCGGGCGACGGGCCGGCCGCGCTTCGTGACGACGATCGGCCGGCCGGTCTCGGCGACCTCGTCGAGCAGCGCGAGGCACTTCGCCTTGAAGGAGCCGGCCGGGACGACGCGCGCGGTCTTCATGGTCACGAGAATATGGTCACTTCAGGCGCGCGTCAAGGCGGGTCGCCTCATGGCTCCGCCTCCGCCATCCTCCGCGCCACCTCGCTCGACGGGTCGCGATCGAGGGCCTTCTTCGCGGCCTTGCGCGCGGCCTCCGGGCGTCCGCGCGAGAGCTCGGCGCGCGCGATCGAGAGCCATGGGTCGGCGAGCTTCGGGTCGAGCGACGCGGCGCGGCGGTAGTTCCGGATCGCGCTCTTCGGGTCTCCCGAGCGCAGCTCGAGGTCGCCTCTCACGATGAGGGCGAAGGGAGAGGCGTGCCGGACGTCGAGAGCGGCCATCGCCACGCGCGCCTCTTCCGCCTTTCCCTGCTCCACGTAGAGGGCGGCGAGGTTCTGGAGGAGGGAAGGGCAGCCGGGCTCGGCGGCGAGCCCCCGCTCGATGGTCGCGAATGCTCCCGCGACGTCTCCGGCCCGCCACCTCGCGAGCGCGAGGTTCGCCTGGAGGCTGCAGAGCTTCGGGGCGAGCTTCACGGCGACCTCGAGGTCGTGCACGGCCCGCTCCGTCTCACCCCGGCCGAGGAGCGCGATCCCGTCGTTGCTCGCGCGGATCGCGGCCACGGCCCAGTCGTCGAGAAACGTGAGCCGTCCGCCGGGCTCCACCTGGGTTCCGTAGAAGTCGAAGACCCTCACCGAGGGCGCGCCGGACAGGGCGTACACGGCGACCATGTGGTTGTACGTGACGATGAGGTTGCCCTCGCGCTCGGACGTCCCGCGGCTCGACACGAGCGCCGCCTGCAGGCGGATGCCGAGCGAGCGGCCGAGCGCGATGAAGAGGTTCGTGAACGACACGCAGTTGCCGCGGCGGTTCGTGAAGGCGTCCGCCGCCGAGAACGTCGAGCCCCGCTCGTACTCGAACGTGTAGTCGCGCCCGTTCAGGATGACGTCGCGCAGCCGGCCGAGCCGGTCCTCGTCGCGCCCGGTGCCGCCGACGTCCCGCGCCGCGGCCGCCATTGCGGGCGTCACGGCCATCGGGTTCGGGACGTCCGCCGGGTCGGCCCCCCGGCGGGCGACTCCCGCGCTCCACTGCGCGGGGGTCACCTCGAAGCCGGCCTGCGGAGCCGACGACGCGCAGCCCGTCAGGCCCGCGGCGAGAGCGGCGGCGAAGAGCGGGCGGAGGCGGGCGCGGCACACGTCATCCAATGTACGGCCCGGCGCGCTCCGGGTTGCGGCGTCAGCGCGTTTGCCTTCGTTGATCACGTTTGGTGAGTTTGGGCAGGCCATGATAAGAACCGCTTCCAGTCCACTCCCGGTCCCGTGTTCTTGCCCCGGAGCAGGTCTGGAAGAGGTCCCTCGAGGGCATCTCAATGGCGTCTGGCGGGCGTCGCAGAGGCTTCGCAAACGCGCCCCACTCGAGGGGACGGGTTGAGTCTCACTTGCGCACTTCCAGGCCACTCATGCCGGCGCTGGCCATTGTCCGTGCGCTCGCCATTGTGGTTGCGGTGTGCGGGCTGCAAACGCAGCCAGCGAGAGCACAACCCTCCGGTCCTTTCGGGACCGCACAACTTCAGATCTCCGGCGCACGGCTCACTCTCTACGCCGACTCGTTGACGACAGACGCCGAGCAGACGATCAACGTAGGCGAGTCCGCGCGCGTACGCACCTGTTACGGGACGGCCGGCGCGTGCGGCGCGGCGGCGCCCGGCTCGGTGCCCGGCCTCGAGGTCGTCGGTGACCTCTCGGGACCGGAATTGCCGCAGGCGATCCCGTACGAGACGGTGCCCGGCGGGACGTTCTTCCTGCCCGGCTTCCAGCGCGAAGGCGACTACCTCCTCTCGAACATCCGTCTCGTCGAGACGGCGACCGGGAGGGTCCTCGCGAACGCGGAGCCGTCGGTGGCGACGCTCCACGTGAGGCAGATCCTGCTCGCGTCGGCCTCCGTCACACGCCTCACGCTCGCGGACCTTCAGGCCCGCGGGGTGACGATCACCCAGCAGGACTTCAACGCGTTCAAGTTCGCGGTCGGGTTCGTGTTCTCGGGAACCACCGTGACGATCGAGCTCCCGGTTCTCTACAACGGCAACGGCACGACGCAGATGCTTTCGGGTCCCACCGTCAACCTCGGGGGGCTTCCGCCGGCCATCGCGAGCGCCGTCGCCCGCTGGCAGCCTCCGAACATCGTTCCGTTCCAGCTCAACGCGACGGCCCCGCGCACGCCGACTCCGGGCGGCACGGACGAAGAGGTCACCGACCCCGAGTTCCCCCTCTACGGGGCGATCGTCCTTCCGGGCAGCGTCTCGTTTCTGAACCAGTTCTTCGACGCGAAGCTCATCGTCGCGAACGGCGCGCCGAACGGCTCGGGCGCGACCCTGCAAAACGTGACGGCAGCGATGAGGCTGCCGTCCGGAGACGTTCTGCGCCTCGCTGCCACCTCTCCGCCCGTCGCCGTCGGGCAAAAGTTGCCGGTCCTCGAGGCGAACGGCCAGGGGCCGATCGGCCCCGGCGAGCAGGGGACCGCGAGCTGGACGATCGAGGGCCTCCTTCCCGGCACGCACGTCCTGCGCATGGAGATCGAGGCGGATCTCGCGCGGCCCGGGCGGGGGATTCTCGCAACGGGCGGCGTCGTCCAGGCTGCGGTCGAAGTCGTGGACGCGCGCTTCCAGCTCGCGTTCAACCACCCGGACACGGTCCGGACGGGCGAGCCCTACTCGCTCTACGTCACCGTGACGAACCTCTCGCGCGCAACGCAGAACCTCGTCACCGTCGACCTCGCCACGGAGAACATCTCGGGCGCCCACAAGGCCGATGAGCAGGAGTCGTTCGCAAAGACGATCCCGACGCTCGATCCCGGAGCGTCGGAGACGCTCGAGTACAGGCTCGTCGCCGACGTGACCGGGACGTGCGTCGCGACGACGTTCCAGGCGGCGGGCGGACTGTCGGGCGTGATTCACCTTCGCGCGGGCGTGGGCGAGGCCGGGATTCCGCTCTCTCCTGCCTCGCTCATCCTGCCGCGCTTCACGGACCTCCTGCCGAAGACCCTCGTGGACGCCGACGTCCGCCTCCTCGGCCTCGCCTACAGCCTCGCGACGGCGCCGGCCGGAGCCGCGCCGGCGGGCCTGCCCCATCCGCTGAAGGCAGACGTCGAGCGCC
>DATKLW010000035.1:0-4298 GCA_035542215.1 Thermoanaerobaculia bacterium
CTTCAAGAAGGCGAGCCCGAGCGGTCTCTCGTCCGCCGACGTCTTCACGAAGAAGGTCTTCGACGGCAAGACGGTCGAGGGGAGCTACAAGAGCGCGAAGATGCACGAGTTCTTCGGCGAGACGTACGCGTTCGACGTCTCCTTCCGGGCCGACGTCGCGCATGCGCCCAAGGCCGTCCCGCCGACAGCCGCCGAGACGGCCGCCGCGCAGAAGAGCCCCGCGACGAAGGTCTACCTGGAGTACCTCGCCGCCGTCCAGAAGGAGGACCTCGGGGCGCTCCGGAAGCTGTTCACGAAGGAGCAGGCGAAGCACCTCGACGACCCGGACGCGAAGAAGATCGTCGGGATGGTCAAGATGATGTCCGCGACCGACGTCAAGGTCCTCAAGGTCGCCGAGAAGGGCGACACGGCCGATCTCACGGTCACGGGAAAGCAGGACGGCAACACCGTGAACGGCGTCGTGCACATGGCGAAGGAAGCCGGCGCGTGGAAGGTCCAGCAGGAGGAGTGGGGGAACTAGAACGTAAGATCGCGCGGATGCACGTCCCCGCGTTCCTCGCGAAGCGGTTCCTCGCGGGCTCGCGGCAGGGGCTGCCGAAGACGGTCTCGCTCCTCGCGCTCTCGGGCGTCGCGCTCGGGGCCGCGTCGCTCGTCGTCGCGATGGGGCTCATGTCGGGGTACCGCCACGACCTCGCCGAGCGCCTCGCCGGCACGAGCGCCGAGGTGATCGCGATGCCCGAGCCCGGAAGGACCCCAGACGAGGTCCGGAAGGCCCTCGAGATCCTTCCGAACGTCACGGCCGTCGCCCGGACCGGCTTTGCCCCCGCGCTCGTCCTCTCGCCGGCAGCGCCCCAGGGCGCCGACGCGCTCGTGAAGGCGATCGACCTGCCGGCCGGTCTCGCGACGACGCGACTGCTCGGGCGTGTGCCGGGCATCGAGGCGGCGTTCGCGGCGCTCCGCGCCAGGGGCGAGACGCCGGTCCTCCTCGGCTCGGGCCTTGCAAAGAGACTCGGCGTCGCCGCCGGGTCGCGCATCGTCCTCGAGACGGCGTCGATGGCCCTTTCGGCGGGCGTGGCGCCGCCCTCACGCACGCCGTTGACGGTCGCCGCGATCGTCGAGACGGGGTTCTCCGAGGTGGACGACGGGTGGGCCGTCCTCGCGCTGCCGGACTTCGACCGCGTCGCACCGCCCGACGCGCGCGTCGGGCTCTGGGAGATGAAGCTCGCGCGTCCCTCGGGCTCGACGGAGACGGTCGCCGCGGCGCGGAACCTTCTCGGGCCCGGCTCGACGGTCCTCGACTGGAAGGTCCTCAACCGGGACCTCTTCGAGGCGCTCGCCGTCCAGCAGACGCTCCTCTTCGTCGTCCTCACGCTCATCGTCGCGGTGGCGGCGGGGACCGTCGTCTCGTCGCTCGTCGTTCTCCTCGCGGAGAAGACCCGCGATGTCGGCGTTCTCGCGGCGCTCGGCGCGCCTCCGCGGACGATCGCGCGGACGTTCCGCCTCTCGGGGCTCATCCTCGGGGGCGGAGGCCTCGTTCTCGGGATTCTCTTCGGCCTCGCCGTCTGCGCGTTCCTGACCGCGTTCCGTGTCGTTCGCTTCCCGCCCGAGATCGCGAAGGTCTACTACCTCGCGTGGATGCCCTTTCGGCCCGAGCCGCTGCACGTCCTCGGGATCCTCGGCGTCGGGCTCGTCCTCGTCCTCCTCGCTTCGGCGCTGCCGGCCCGGCGGGCCGCGCGCCTGAACCCCTCGGATGCGCTGCGGTACGAGTAGCCGGGGGTAGACTGCGCCTCGTGAAGACCGGCGTGAAGGCCCTCGCCGAACGGCCCCTGCCGCTCGTCTTCCCGTTCCCCGGGCGCAGCGTCACGGTGGACCAGGTCGCGCTCGAGGAGCGCGCCGCCGCGCTCGGAAAACGATCGATCAAGAAGGCCACGAAGGTCGCCGGACTCCGCCTCGCGATCTCGATGTGCGACCTCACGACGCTCGAGGGCAAGGACTCGTCCGGCAAGGTCCGCCAGATGTGCGCGAAAGCCGTTCGGCCCGACCCTCAGGACCTCTCGATTCCGCCCGTGGCCGCCGTCTGCGTCTACCCGGACCTCGTCGCGGTCGCGAAGGGCGCGCTCTCGGGGTCGTCCGTCAAGGTCGCGAGCGTCGCGACGGCGTTCCCCTCCGGTCGCGCGCCGCTCCCCGTGAAGATCGCCGACGTGAAGCGGGCGGTCTCCGCGGGCGCCGACGAGATCGACATGGTCATCGACCGCGGCGCGTTCCTCTCGGGCGATCTCCGCAAGGTATTCGACGAGATCGCGGCGGTCAAGGAGGCCTGCGGCGCGTCGCACCTGAAGGTCATCCTCGAGACGGGCGAGCTCGAGACGTACGACAACGTGCGCCGCGCGTCGGATCTCGCGATCGCGGCCGGTGCCGACTTCATCAAGACGTCCACGGGCAAGGTGGCGCCCGCGGCGACGCCGTCCGTCACGCTCTGCATGCTCGAGGCGATCCGCGATCACTGGCTCGCGACGGGCCTGAAGATCGGGATGAAGCCCGCGGGCGGCATCCGCACGAGCAAACAGGCGCTCCACTACCTCGTGATCGTCAAGGAGACGCTCGGCGCGGACTGGCTCACGCCGGATCTTTTCCGCTTCGGCGCGTCGAGCCTCGTGAACGACTGCCTCATGCAGCTCCGGAAAGAGGCGACGGGACGCTACCGTTCGGAAGAGGAGTTCTCGAAGGACTGAGATGACCGAAGAGAGGATTTCTTCGAATGGTTAAGAGGCTTGCGAACGGGCGGCGCGCGCTGGCGACGCGGGAGCCGGATTTTCTCGGCAAGTGGGAGTACGCGCCCGCCCCGGAATCCACGTCGCACCTGACGATCGCTCCCCGGTACGAGCTCTTCGTCGGCGGCAAGTGGGTTTCTCCCCGTTCGAAGAAGTTCTTCCCGACCATCAACCCGGCGACCGAGGAAAAGCTCGCCATGGTCGCCGAGGCCGGCGCGGCCGACGTGGACGCCGCCGTCCGCGCGGCCGGGCGCGGTTACGAGAAGTACTGGCGGCGGATGCCCGGCAGGGAGCGGGGCAAGTATCTCTACCGCATCGCGCGCATGCTGCAGGAGAAGGCGCGCGAGTTCGCCGTCCTCGAGACGATGGACGGCGGCAAGCCCATCAAGGAGTCGCGCGACGTCGACGTCCCGCTCGCGGCGGCGCACTTCTTCTATTACGCGGGCTGGGCCGACAAGCTCGAGTACGCGCTGCCGGGTCGCAAGGCCCGCGCGATCGGCGTCTGCGGGCAGGTGATCCCGTGGAACTTCCCGCTCCTCATGGCGGCGTGGAAACTCGCCCCCGCGCTCGCCTCAGGCAACGTGTCCATCCTCAAGCCCGCCGAGACGACGCCGCTCACGGCGCTCCACCTCGCGCGTCTCTTCGAGGAGGCGGACTTCCCGCCCGGAGTCGTGAACGTGATCACGGGAGCCGGCGCGACGGGCGCCGCGCTCGTCACGCACCCGAAGGTGCGGAAGGTCGCGTTCACGGGCTCGACGGAGGTCGGCAAGCGGATCCAGAGGTCCGCGGCCGGGACGGACAAGCGCCTGACGCTCGAGCTCGGCGGCAAGGCCGCGAACATCGTCTTCGCGGACGCTCCGCTGGACCAGGCGGTCGAGGGGATCATCAACGGGATCTACTTCAATCAGGGCCACGTCTGCTGTGCGGGCTCGCGCCTCCTCGTCGAGGAGTCCGTCCACGACGTCCTCGTGAAGAAGCTCGCGCTCCGCATTCGGACGCTCCGCCTCGGCGACCCGCTCGACAAGAACACGGACGTCGGCGCGATCAACTCGAAGATGCAGCTCCTGAAGATCAGGGAGCTCGTCCAGTCCGGCGTCGACGAGGGAGCGGTCCTGACGCAGTCGGGCTGCGCGCTCCCCGCAAAGGGCTACTGGTTCCCGCCGAGCTTCTTCACGAACGTCGCCCAGAGCTTCCGGATCGCGAACGAGGAAATCTTCGGCCCCGTTCTCGCGGTCCAGACGTTCCGGACGCCGGACGAGGCCGTCGAGAAGGCGAACAACACGATGTACGGCCTCTCGGCGGGCGTCTGGACGGACAAGGGCTCGAAGATCTTCAAGGTCTCCCAACGGCTCCGCGCGGGCGTCGTGTGGGCGAACACGTACAACAAGTTCGACCCGACGTCGCCTTTCGGCGGCTACAAGGAGTCCGGGTTCGGGAGGGAAGGCGGACGCCACGGACTGGCCGCCTACCTGGAGGCCGAGTAGAGGCCCGGTCCCCGGAGGTCGCGCCCCTCAGAGGTCGTAATAG
>DATKLW010000036.1:0-5020 GCA_035542215.1 Thermoanaerobaculia bacterium
GCGCTCGCTCTTCGGCGTCGGGACCGACTGGCCGATTCCGCATCCGGAGCTCGAGACGTATTACGCGCTCGCCGAGGAGCAGATGGGCGTCGCGGCCCCGGTGAACCCGCTCCGCCCCGGAGGCGGGCCGCACATCCTGCCGCCGCACCCCCTCTCGTACGGGAGCGCGCGTCTCGCGAAGGGGTTCGCGGCGGTTGGCTCGACGCTTCTGCCGAACTCGCTCGCGATCCTCTCGCGGCCCACCACCACGCGCCCCCAGTGCAACTACTGCGGCGGATGCACGGAGGGATGCCCCATCGGCGACAAGGGGAGCGCCGACGTGACGTTCCTGCCGCCGGCGCGCGCCACCGGCCGGCTGGACCTGAGGACCGAGGCGCAGGCGCTCGAGATCGAGCTCGACGCGCGCGGCCGGGCGGAGGCCGTCGTTTACGCGGATGCCCACGGCGTGCGACGCCGGGTGAGCGGAAAGTTCGTGATGCTGGCCGGAGGCGCGATCGAGACGCCGAGGCTTCTCCTCGCGTGCCGGCCGAAGGGTCACCGCGACGGGCTCGCGAACGGCAGCGGGCAGGTGGGGAGGAACCTCACCGAGACGCTCTTCTGGACGAGCGTGGGACTGCTGCCGGAGCGCGTGGACTCGTGGCGAGGAGTCGCCATCGACGGCTCGGCGTGGGAGCACGCGGTGCCGAAGCGCGGAAACGGCTGGACCGGCGGATTCCGGATGGCGACGGCATCGGCCGCCGTGGGCCTGCGCGGGCCTGCGGCCTACGCCGAACGCCTCGTGCCGGGGTTCGGGGCGGCACACCAGCGGCGTCTCCGGGAGATCTTCGGACACGCCGTCGCGGTGCTCGCGGTCGGGGAGTGGCTTCCGAACGAGCGGACTTACGTGGACCTGTCGCCCTCGATGCGCGACGCGCACGGCATGGCGCGCGCGCGGATCCACTCGTGGCTCTCTCCCGCAGAGCGCGCGCTCGCGAGGACGATGGCCGACGCCGTGCGCGAGGTGATGCGCGCCGGAGGCGCCAGGGAGATCGTGGAGGAGACGACGTCCCTCGACCTCTTCGCGGCCACGCACGTCCTCGGAACGTGCCGCATGGGGCCGGATCCGAAAACTTCCGTGGCGGACCGCGACGGCTTCTGCCACGAGATCCCGAACCTCGCGCTCGCGGACGCCTCGCTCGTCCCGTCGAGCGGGTGCGGCGACTCGCCCTGCCTCACGATCACCGCTCTCGCCATCCGCACCGCGGACCGGGTCCTCGATCGGGGACGCGCTAATGCGACCGCGACTCACGATTGACAGGGCCCCTGCGGATGCCTAGGATGCCGCCACTCCCGGAACGTCGAGACATCTGGAGGCCTGCCGTGAAGCATTCCGTTCGCGTCGCCGCGGTCGCGGTTCTCGTCTTCGCCGCGCAGGCTCTCCAGGCCGGCATTCCCGCCGTGAGGCCGGTGCCGACGCTCGGCGAAGCCGGGCTCCTCGCGCTCGCATTCGGCCTCGCGGGCGGAGGCGTCGCGCTCGTCCGGCGCCGCCGCCGCTGATCCCTCGGGCGCTGTCCCGGCAGGCGGACGGATTCGCCGCGCTCCTCGACGGAAAGCCGGGGCGCCTCGTCGCGGTCCTCGCCGGCTTCGGAGCGGCGCTCTTCGTCGTCGTGCCCCTGCACGAACTTCTGCACGCCGCCGGATGTCTCCTCACCGGGGGAAGCGTGCAGCGTCTCGAGATCCAGCCCGTGTGGGGCGGAGCTCTCCTCGCGCGCGTCTTTCCGTGGGTCGTCTCCGGGGGAGAGAACGCCGGGAGACTCTCGGGATTCCAGCCCGCGGGCGACCTCTCGTACTTCGTCACGGTCCTCCTGCCGCACGCGGTCCTCGCGCCGGCGGGGGCGTTCGTCGCGCGGGCCGCGGCGAAGCGTTCCATGCCGTTCCTCTTCGGCGCGGGCCTCCTCGCCGCCTTGCAGCCGGTCGCGTCCGTGTTCGGGGACTTCTACGAGATGGGCTCGATCGTCGTGACGGCACTCGCGCGCGCTGCCGGCGCGGGCTGGGCCGTCGCGCTGCGCGGCGACGACCTCCAGGAAGTCATCCGGGTCGCGCTGCGTTTCGGCACTTCGGCCGCGTTTACGGTCACCGCGTGCGGGATCGCGTTGGGAATGGTCCTCGCTTGCGGGCTGCTGTGGATCTCGGGCGGCGTCGTGCCTCGCTCTTCCAACGCTCCCTGAGGGCTCGCAGGCGCCCCGGCCGGTTCATACTACGGACAACACCCCACGTCGCTTCAAGGGGAGGGTGACTCTCATCGACAAGCGCACCATGGTCGCCCAGTGGGCATTCGACACCCGGCCGGTGCTCCTCCGCTTCCACCTGTGGCTCGAGGACATCGAGCTCGAGCGCGCGCAGCCCGAGCCCGTCTCGGACCACGCGTTCACGCCCCGCGGCATCGCCCGCTGCCTCGCGATGACGTCGGCGGCCACGGCCCTCGGCACGCGCCTCTTCGGCGGCTTCGGCGAGGGAGCCGGCGCCGACAAAGCGACGCTGAACCAGGCGAAGAAGTCCGCGGACGCGATCAGCGCATACGTGATGAGCGAGGGTCTCTGGCACCTCACGCGCACGCTGCCCGAGAACCACGCGATCATGGTCTGCCTCGGCGAGGGCCTGATGCCGAAGGCGGGCGAGTCGGCGGAGATGGGCGCGAACCCGCTCCTCGGCTTCGGCCGCGTATACGCCCGTCCCGAGGTCGCGCGCGTCGTGGACAAGAGGGTGCGCCGCCTCCTGAACGAGAGCGGACACACGTTCGAGCAGTTCCACGAGTGGCTCAAGTCGCGCGGGATCACGATCTGGGGCGCCGCCGTGGACACGCTCGAGAACACGGTGCGCTTCGCCGAGGGGAAGTCGACGGGTCCGATGTCGGTCTTCCACCTCTTCGACTCGCCGCTGGTCCTCGCGCGGCCGTACGAGTCGTACATGGGCTGCCTCACGGTGCCGCGGCGCGTGGCCGAGGCGGCCGACCGCGCCTCGCTGCTGCTGGACTACCGCACGCCGCGCGCCGACGTGACGCGGGCGATCGAAGCGGCCTATCCGGGCGTCAGGCGCGCGAACATCCACGTCTGGACGCTCCAGGGCAAGAACCGCGTGGGGCGCCTCGGAGCGCTCTGGGAGGAGTGGAAAGCGCTCGGCGTCCACCTCGTCGAGGACGGGTGGAAGGCCCCGTCGGGCCTCGCGGTCTTCACGGACTCGGGCACGTACGCGCCGACGTTCCTCATCGGGAGCTGGACGGACGCGGCGGGCGCGACACACGTCTTCCTCTGCGACGGCTACGCCGCGACGGCCGAGGCGATGCAGGCCGCGAGCCTCGCCGACGTGCTGGACGTCGACGCTTCCATGTCGCTCTTCTCGCCGAGCTTCGAGTTCCCGTGCAGCGCCGAGGGAAAGCTCATGGCGCTCGACCCCGACGCGCCGGGCTTCGCGCAGAAGGTGCGCGAGGCCGTCGGCGGGCGGGACGTCCACGCGGGCCGCGTCGTCTCGTACGCGGACGCGATCCGCGAGGCGAGGGACTGCAACGTGCCGACGGGCCGGCCGGCGCTCCGGCCCGGCGACTTCGTCCCGACGAAGAACTGGCGGGTGCTGGCGTCGACCGGCTACGTCTGCGACGACCCGTACACGGGGACGGCCGGCGTCACGCGCGTCGCCGACGGGGTCTACCGCGTGACGACGAAGCTCGCCGCGCACGAAGCGTCGAGCCGCATCACCTTCACGTTCCGGCTCATGGAGCCGCTCGACAGGGCGCGCCACGTCTTCAGCCCGCTCCTCGTCCGCTTCATGTCGGGCGTCGACTACACGACGCGTCCCGTGAAGATCTCGGACTCGGGCCGCATCCGCAACGAGCTGCAAACGATGTTCTCGCAGGCGCTCGAGCACGACGGCGACACGATCCGGATCCACTTCGACCGGATCGACGACAAGGTCGTTCCGCCCGACAAGCAGGAGACGATCCGCAAGGTGCTCGAGTGGTATCGCGAGAACCACCCGGCGTGGTTCAGCTGGCTCGAGATCGGCGGGACGACGGCGCGGATCTGAAGATCTACCGGCCCGCCCTCCGGTACGTGCCGGCGAGGCGCGCCTCGGCGAGGACGTGCCCCTCGATCGCCCGCTCGAGCTGCTGCTTCGTGGGCGAGGCGAGATTCAGCCTCGCGACGTCGAGCGCATAGAGACGGAACGCGTAGCGGTGCTCCCCCGTGGGCGGGCACGGGCCGCCCCAACCGGGTCCGCCGAAGTCGTTCACACCCTCCGCGGCGCCGGCGGGGAGACGCCCGGGCCCGAGCCCTTCGGCCAGCGAGACCGCGTCGCCCGGCACGTTGAAGAGGACCCAGTGCGTGAAGTTCGAGGCGTCCGGGTCGTCGCAGACGACGGCGAAAGACTTTGCCGCCGCAGGCGCGCCGGTCCACGCAAGGGGCGGCGAGACGTTCTCGCCGTCGCACGTGTGCCGCCTCGGGATCGCGCCGCCCGGCGCGAAGGCCGACGACCCGAGCGCCATTCCGTGGCTGCGGTCCCGCCCGCCGCAGGCGGCGGCGAGAAGGGGGAAGAGCGAGAGGAGCGCGAGGTGCGATCGCATGCGTCACCCCCGGGGTCCGATGCGGGAGAGCTTACGTCTGTGAGTATCCTTCCGCCGTGGCGAGCGTCAGCGTGAACCGGGGCGTCCTGATCGGAGTCGGGGCCGTGGCCGCCGCGGCGCTTCTCGCGCTCGCGTTCGTGCTGGGCCGGGAAGCGGGCTCCGGGAGCGTCCCCGCGCCGCTGACGAGAGTCGAACGCGCCGCGCCGCGGCCGCAGGAGGACGCGCTTCCGCCGCCGCCGCCGGCAGCCGCGGCGATCGCGGAACGCGCGGAGCCGCGACCGACGTCCTGGCCGGCGCCCGCCGCGCCGATCGAAGCGCAGCCAGCCGCAATCGCCGGCGGCAGCGGGAACAACCCCTCGGCGGACCCGGCGCGCGGCGCCGTCGCCGCGTACTTCGACGCGGTCGACCACATCCAGCCGGGCGCGA
>DATKLW010000037.1:0-14156 GCA_035542215.1 Thermoanaerobaculia bacterium
CGGCCTCGCGCCGGTCTTCGTGAGCGCCTACCCGAACGCGGGCCTCCCGAACGCCTTCGGCGGGTTCGACGAGACGCCCGCGATCATGTGCGCCGACCTCGCGGCGTTCGCGCGCGAGGGCTGGGTGAACGTCGTGGGCGGGTGCTGCGGGACGACGCCGGAGCACATCCGGGCGATCGCGGACGCGGTGGCGGGGATCCCGCCGCGCCGCGTGCCCGGGATTCCGCGCGCGACGCGCCTTTCCGGCCTCGAGCCGTACACGCTCCGCGAGGGAGTCTTCACGGTCGTCGGGGAAAGGACGAACGTGACGGGCTCGCCGCGCTTCGCGAAGCTCGTCCTCGCGGGCGACTACGAGGGCGCGCTCGCGGTCGCGCGCCAGCAGGTCGAGGGGGGCGCGAACGTCCTCGACGTCTGCATGGACGAGGGGATGCTGGACGGCGCCGCCGCGATGACGCGCTTCTTGAACCTGCTGTCGGCCGAGCCGGACATCGCGCGGCTTCCGGTCATGCTCGACAGCTCGAAGTGGGACGTAATCGAGGCGGGCCTGAGGTGCCTGCAGGGCAAGGCCGTCGTGAATTCCCTGAGCCTCAAGGAGGGAGCCGACGCGTTCCGCGAGAAGGCGCGCCTCGTCCGGCGGTACGGCGCCGCCGTCATCGTGATGGCGTTCGACGAGGACGGCCAGGCCACGACCGCCCCGCGGAAGCTTGCAATCGCGTCGCGCGCGTACCGGATCCTCACGGAGGAGGTCGGCTTCCCTCCCGAGGACGTCATTTTCGACCCCAACGTCCTCACGGTCGCGACGGGGATCGAGGAGCACGACTCCTACGCCGTCGACTTCTTCGAGGCGACGCGCCGCATCAAGGAGACGCTCCCTCACGCGAAGGTCTCGGGCGGGATCTCGAACGTCTCGTTCTCTTTCCGCGGCAACAACACGGTCCGCGAGGCGATGCACGCGGCGTTCCTCTACCACGCGATCCACGCCGGCCTCGACATGGGGATCGTGAACGCGGGCCAGCTCGCCGTCTACGAGGAGGTTCCGAAGGACCTCCTCGAAAGGGTCGAGGACGTCCTCCTGAATCGAAGGCCCGACGCGACCGAGCGCCTCATTGCGTTCGCGGCCTCCGTGAAGCAGGCCGGCCCCGCCGGGGCGAAGGCCGACGCGTGGCGGAGCGGCACCGTCGGGGAAAGGCTGACGCACGCCCTCGTCCACGGGATCACGGACTTCGTCGAGAGCGACGTCGAGGAGGCCCGGAAGGCGCTCCCCCGCCCGCTGGACGTCATCGAGGGGCCCCTCATGGCGGGCATGAACGTCGTCGGCGACCTCTTCGGCGCCGGGAAGATGTTCCTGCCGCAGGTCGTCAAGAGCGCCCGCGTCATGAAGCGCGCCGTCGCGTACCTCGAGCCGTACCTTCAGGCCGACAAGGCCGCCGGGGCCTCGACGTCGCAGGGCCGCGTGCTTCTCGCGACCGTGAAGGGCGACGTCCACGACATCGGCAAGAACATCGTCGGCGTCGTCCTCGCGTGCAACGGCTACGACGTGATCGACCTCGGCGTCATGGTGCCGGCCGACCGCATCCTGAAGGCCGCGAAGGAGCGCGCCGTCGACGCCGTCGGCCTCTCGGGCCTCATCACGCCGTCCCTCGAGGAGATGGCGCACGTCGCGCGCGAGATGGAGCGCGAGGGCCTCGCCGTGCCGCTCCTGATCGGCGGCGCCACGACGAGCCCGGTCCACACCGCCGTGAAGATCGCGCCCGCGTACGGCCGGCCCGTCGTCCACGTCCACGACGCCTCCCGCGCCGTCGGCGTCGTCTCCGGCCTCCTCGGCTCGGAGATGGCGGCGTTCGCCGAGGCGAACCGGAAGAGGCAGGCTCTCCTCGTGGCCGAGCACGAGGCGCGGACGAGAAAGCCGCTCGTCCCGCTCGCGGCCGCCCGGGCCCGGCGCCCGAAGATCGACTGGGCGTCCGCCGACGTCCCGGCCCCGTCGTTCACGGGCGTGCGCGTCCTCCACGACGTGCCGCTCGGGACGCTCCTCCCGTTCGTCGACTGGTCGCCGTTCTTTCACGCATGGGAGATGCGCGGCCGCTACCCGCAGATCCTCGACGACGCCGTCCTCGGCACGAGGGCGAAAGAGCTCTTCGCCGACGCGCAGCAGCTCCTCGAGCGCATCGTCAAGAGCCGGCTCCTCACGGCGCGCGGTGTCTACGGCTTCTTCCCCGCGGCGTCCAAGGGCGACGACGTCGCCGTCTTCGCCGACGGCGAACGGACGAAGAGGATCGCGACGCTCCACACGCTGCGCCAGCAGGCGGAAAAGCCCGAGGGCCAGCCGCTCGAGGCGCTCGCGGACTACATCGCGCCCGGCGGGAGCGGCCGCCGCGACCACATCGGCCTCTTCGCCGTCACGGCCGGGATCGGCGCCGACGCGCTCGCCCGGTCGTTCGAGGCCGCGCACGACGACTACTCGGCGATCCTCGTCAAGGCGCTCGCGGACAGGCTCGCCGAGGCGTTCGCCGAGATGCTCCACGCCCGCGCGCGCGCCGACTGGGGCTACGGCCGGGGCGAGGCCCTCTCGCACGAGGACCTCCTCCGCGAGAAGTACCGCGGCATCCGGCCCGCGCCCGGGTACCCCGCGTGTCCGGACCACACGGAGAAGAGATCGCTGTTCGACCTCCTCGGAGCCGAGGAGGCGGCGGGCATCCGGCTCACGGAGAACTTCGCGATGACGCCGGCTGCGTCCGTCTCGGGTTTCTACTTTGCCCATCCCGACGCGCATTACTTCGCCGTCGGCCGCCTCGGCAGGGACCAGATCGAGGATTACGCGCGCCGCAAGGGACTTACGGTCGAGGACGTCGAACGCTGGCTCGCCCCGAACCTCGGGTACGAGCCCGCCCGCGCGGCGGCCCCCGCGGCAGCGGCCCGCTGAAGGCCGCCGCTCGCCGACACCCGAGGTCCGTTCGCCGAATTCCGCGGGACGAAACCGGCCGGGCGCCGTAGTTTCCGGGTGGAGGCTCTCATGGAACCGCCCGTCACCCCCACCACCCTCCACCCGTCCCGCTATGGGCGCCTTCTCGTCGGGCTGCTCTTCATCGCGGGCGGCCTTCTCTTCACGCTCTCGAACTTCGGCCTGATCCACCTGCGCGACGCGCGCCACTACTGGCCGCTCGTTCTCGTCGGCATCGGCCTCCTCCGGCTCGCGTCGCGGAGGGTGTTTTCCGGCCTCGTTTTCCTCGGATTCGGCGTGCTCCTCCAGATGCGCGAACTCGACGTTTTCTGGTTCCGCGTCGAGTGGCTCTTTCCGCTCATCTTCGTCCTCGTCGGGCTCCGGATCGTCACCGAGGGGGTTCGGCGCCGCTGGCCGCCGCCGCAGAACTCGGCGGGACCGGGCGGCCTGATCAACGAGTGGGCGGTCTTCGGCGGCGGCGACCGGCGGATCTCGACGGAGTTTTCGGGAGGACAGGCGAACGCCGTGTTCGGCGGCTTCAATCTCGACCTCAGGAATTCGGCGATGACCGGCGATTCGGCCGCCCTCGACGTCTTCTGCTTCTGCGGCGGCGGAGAGATCCGCGTGCCGGAAGGCTGGAACGTGGTCCTGAAGGTCGTCGCGATCTTCGGCGGGACGGACGACAAGACCCGGCACGATCTCTCCCCGGCCGGGGCGCCCCAGAAGACCCTCGTCGTCACCGGGTTCATCGTCTTCGGCGGAATCGGCGTCAAGAACTGAAGGCGCGCCGTGCATCCGCTTCTCGCGCGGCCGGGCGCCCTTGCGGTCTATCTGATCGCGTGGCTCCCGCTGACGGCGATCCTCGGCGCGCTCCTCGTCCTCGCGGGCGGGATGACGGCGCTCGAGGCGGCCGTCGTTTCGCCGCTCCTGACCGGCGTGTACGCGTTCGTGTGCCTCTCCTCGTGGTACCTCTGCCTCGCGCGCCCGATCGCCACGTCCCGCCTCTTCCCGCTCGCGGTGACGCTGACGGTCGCCTCGGTCGTCGCCGCCGCGCTCTGGATTCTCTGGGGCGCGACGCTCGGCGGCCTCCTCGCGCTCGCGCCGCCGTTCGCCGCACTGCCTGAGGCGCTCCGCCGCGCGACGCCCGTCGTCCTCCTCCTCGGAATCCTCCTGTACCTCCTCGCCGTCGCCCTCCATTACCTGCTCGCGGCCGCCCGCGACGCGAAAGAGCGCGAGGAGCGCGAGACCGAGCTGAAGGCGCTCGCGCGCGACGCGGAGCTCGCCGCCCTCAAGGAGCGTCTCAACCCGCACTTCCTCTTCAACGCCCTCAACTCGATCGGGTCCCTCGCCGCGACGCGGCCCGAGGAAGCGCGCCGGATGTGCGCGCTCCTCTCGGACTTCCTCCGGACGACGCTCGGCCTCTCGGGCAACGCCGAGATCCCGCTCTCGGAGGAGATCGCGCTCGCGCGGCGCTACCTCGCCGTCGAGCGCGTCCGATTCGGCGACCGCCTCGGCATCGCCGAGGACCTCGACCCCGCGGCCGCGGACGCCCGCGTGCCTCCGCTCCTCCTCCAGCCGCTCGTCGAGAACGCCGTCAAGCACGGAATCGCGGGCCGGCTCGACGGCGGGACCCTCACGCTCGTCACGAAGCGTCACGGCGACCGCGTGTCCATCGTCGTCGAGAATCCCGCCGACGCCGGCGTTGACTCGCCGCGGGCCGCCGGGACGGGGCTCGGCCTCGCGAACGTCGCCCGGCGCGTCGCCGCCTCGTGGGGCGACTCGGGCCGCTTCGCCGCGCGGCGCGTGGACGCCACGTTCCGCGTCGAGATCGACCTTCCCTCGCCCGCCTGAAGGCCGGGCCCGCGCGGCTTGCATGCCAGAGCGTGGCACTTGTGATTCCCGGTACTGCTCCGCTTTGCATCGCGCGTGCCGCGGGCCGGGTTGACGGGGCCGCGTCCGCGCCGCACATTGGAAGCAGGTGGTGCACATGACACGCAGAAAACGCCCCATGGCCTGACGGCTCCTTGCCGGGGCGTGTTCCCAATTGTCTGAAACGGGTTCCGCGGCGCGGCCCCGCCGCATGAGCGGTCCGTCACCCGCGCGATCCCGGAGGAGTCCCCGTGCTGCAGCCGCTCGTCTCCTTCGCGTCGGCTCACGCCTTCCTCGCCCTCGTGAGCCTCGTTCTCGTCCTCGGCGCGCTCGGGGCCGCGCTCCTCCTGCGCTGGATCCCGAACAACCGCGTCGGGATCGTGGAGAAGCTCGTCAGCGGGAGAGGTTCGGTTGCGTCCGGCCTCATCGCGCTCCACGGCGAGGCGGGCTTCCAGCCCTCTCTCCTGCGCGGTGGCTGGCACGTCCTGCCGCGCTTTTTCTACCGCGTCCACCGCGTGTCGCTCGTGACGATCCCGCAAGGGAAGATCGGCTACGTCTTCGCGCGCGATGGCCAGCCGCTCTCGCCGACGCAGACGCTGGCCTCGGCCGGCAAGGCGCCGGACTACCAGGATGCGACCGCGTTCCTCGCGGGCGGCGGCCAGCGCGGGCCGCAGAGGATGGTCCTCCGCGAGGGCACGTGGGCGATCAACCTCGCGCTCTTTGCGATCGTGACGGAGGCCGGCGTCCTCCAGCTGCCTCTCGACCGGCAGGACGAGGAGGTCCTCCGCCGCATGGCGCAGCTCATCGCCGAGCGTCAGGGTTTCACGCCCGTCGTGATCAAGGGCGGCGACGACCTCGTCGGGATCGTGACCGTCCACGACGGACCGTCTCTCGCCGAGGGCGAGATCATCGCGCCCGTCGTCGGCGACGATCCCGTCCAGCGCGCGACCTACCACAACAAGTTCCAGGACCCCGAGAAGTTCCTCGCGGCCGGCGGTCTTCGCGGCCGCCAGCTCGAGGTCCTCGTCGAGGGGACGTACGTCCTGAACCGCCTCTTCGCGACCGTCGAGATGATCCCGAAGACCGTCGTCGATGTCGGCTCGGTCGGTGTCGTCGTGTCGTACACGGGCCGCGTCGGCGTCGACCTCTCGGGCCCCGAGTACGCGCACGGCGAGACCGTCACGACCGGGTGCCGCGGCGTCTGGAGTGTCCCGCTCGGCCCCGGCAAGTACGCGTTCAACACGTACGCCGGCCGGGTCGTGACCGTCCCGACGACGAACATCATCCTGAAGTGGATCCGGTCCGAGACGGGCTCTCACCGCCTCGACGAGAATCTCTCCGAGATCGGGCTCATCACGAAGGACGCCTTCGAGCCGACGCTGCCGCTCTCGGTCGTCATCCACATCGACTACCGCAAGGCGCCGCTCGTGATTCAGCGGTTCGGCGACATCAAGAGGCTCGTCGAGCAGACGCTGGACCCGATGGTCTCGGCGTACTTCAAGAACGTCGGTCAGACCCGGACGCTCCTCCAGCTCATCCAGGACCGCAGCGCGATCCAGGAGGCCGCGCGCGTGGAGACGAAAGAGAAATTCGCGCGCTACAACCTCGAGCTCGAGGAGGTCCTCATCGGGACGCCGGGCGCGGCGCCGGGCAGCTCGATCGAGCAGATCCTGAACCAGCTGCGCGCGCGGCAGGTCGCCGCCGAGCAGGTCGAGACGTACACGCGCCAGCAGACGGCGGCCGTCAAGGAGCGCGAGCTTCGCGAGGCCGAGGCGCGCGCGAAGCAGCAGTCGCTCCTGACCGAGTCCGAGGTTTCGATCACCGTTCAGTCCAACCAGGGCAAGGCCGAGTTTCAGCGCTCGCTCCAGCAGGCCGCGCAGATCCAGACGCTCGCGGACGCGGAGGGCAAGAAGGTGCGCCTCCTCGCAGAGGCCGAGGCCGCGCGCATCCAGGCCGTCGGCGGCGCCGAGGCCGACCGCGCGGCACGGGTCGGCGTCGCGCAGGCCGTCGCGGCCGAGGAGCAGGTCCGCGCCTACGGCGGGCCGCGCTACCAGGTGGCCCAGGCGGTGCTCTCGCGCTTCGCCGAGGCGATCGAGAAGTCGAAGGTCGACATCGTCCCGCGCGTGATGGTGGGCGGCGGCGGGGCGGACGGGTCGCGGACGGGCAGCGTCCTCGAGGCGCTCTTCGCCCTCTTCGTCGCGAACCAGGCGGGCGGCGACGGCGCCTCGGCGGCCGCGCGCCCCGAGGTCGAGGCGATGAAGGAGAAGGTCCGCTCGGCCGTCTTCGGGAAGATGGCCTGATCCCCGGTCCCCGCGGCGGCGGGAGGCCCGGCGCTATCCTCGTGCCGTGGCCTCCCGCCCTCTCGGCGTCGTGATCGTGGACGACGAGGAGCTCGCTCGCGACCTCGTCGCCGAGTTCCTCGGCGCGCATGCGGACGTTTCCGTTCTCGCGAGATGCGCGAACGGCTTCGAGGCCGTGAAGGCGGTCGCGGAGATGAAACCCGACGTCCTCTTCCTCGACGTCCAGATGCCGCGCCTCGACGGATTCGAGGTCCTCGAGCTCATCGAACGCGACGCCGAGGGCCGGCCGGCCGTCGTCTTCGTGACCGCATACGACCAGTACGCGCTCCGCGCCTTCGATGCGAACGCCGTCGACTACCTCCTGAAGCCGTTCGACCGGGCGCGCTTCGACATGGCGCTCGAGCGGGCCCGCAGCCGGATCGGCGCGGCCCGCCCCGCCGCTCCCGCGGCCCCGCTTCGCGAGGGCCCGCTCCGCCGCGTCGTCGTGAAGGACGGGACGACCGTCACGGTCATCCCCGTCGAGACGATCGATTTCGTGAAGGCCGAGGACGACTACGTGCTTCTCTCCGCATCCGGGAGGACCCACCTCAAGCAGCAGACGCTCGCGAGCCTCGAGGATGCGCTCCCGCGGACGCGCTTCGTGCGCATCCACCGCTCGTACCTGCTGAACCTCGACCGCCTGAAGAAGCTCGAACCTTCGGACACGGGCGCGCCGACGGCTGTTCTTGCGGACGGCACGCGCCTCCCCGTGAGCCGGACGGGCGCCCAGCGCCTCCATGAAGTTCTCGGGCGGTGACGGGAAAGAGCCGCTAGAGTTCCCGGATGGGCTGGCTGTTCGGGAAGAGGCCGCGCGAAGGGTGGCGCGACAAGCCGCGCGCGATCGAGAGCGAGATTCCGCGCGGTGACGACCGCGGCGGCCCCGTCCCGCCTCCGCCGCGCACGGCGCACGCGCCGGTGGTGACGATTCATGACTTTGATTCCGTACCCTCTCCGCGCCTGTTGCGCCTCGGCACCGGCGCGGGTGGTTTCTTCTTAGAAGGTGAAGAGGGGAACGAGCGGTCTTCGGCGCTGCTCGTGCTGTTCCCGCCCGGCGCTCCCGGCGACGTTCTGATCTGGCCGAACGCGCCTCGCCGCGCGCCGCCGGGACCTGGCGCCACATCCCCCTCTTCCCCACTCGAAGAAATTGGCAGGCCGTCTCCCCTGCCGACGCATCACATTCGACGGGACGACCTCGCCGGCCGCGGCGTCCCCGGCATCACCGGCCTCCGCGTGCGGCACGCCGCGGGCGGGATCACAGTCCTGCGCCTCGGGCCGCCGCCCGGCGCGCGCTGGGTGTTCGTCGGGCTTTCCGCGATCGCCGTCTTCGCGGGCAAGTTCACGCTCGTCGACGGCGAGGAATCGAGGATCGTCCCGGCCGGGCGCCTCGCGCTCGTCGGCGATCCGACGGCGACCCTCTACGTCGAGGCCGGGAACGACTCGGCGCTCGGCGTCGCGCTCGGTGGCGCCTCCGTCGTGTCGGCTCTCGGCTGAGCCCCGCGTAAACACCTTCGCGCTCGCCCGCTGCCCCGCCGACTAGAATGGGGCCCCTTTCCGGAGGACGAGCCGATGTCACCGTCGAAACCAGCGGCCCCCGCGCCTTCGCCCGCGAAGCGCGGCGCCGAGCTGATCCCGACCGTCAACCCGAAAGGCGAGATGGCGTGGGAGAGCTCCCCCTCGCGCTACATCGCGAAGGTGAGCCTCGCGACCGGCAAGGAGATCCTCCGCCCGATCGACCCGGACGACCTCCTCGTTTCCGCGCACCGCGACAAGAACCCGATCGAGGTCACGGCGCAGTTTCTCGCGAGCCGCGCGATCTCGTGGACGGGCAACGAGCAGACGGTGAGGGACGGCCTTCGACGGGTGAATCTCCTCGGACTCAGGCTCGCCGAGGCGCTCGGGCAGGCGACGGGCAGCCACGCCGTGGAAAAGCAGGCCAAGAGAGTGATCGGCGTCTCCGAGCGCGACGTGTTCTTCAAGTTCCGCGAAGCCTCGCACCTCTCCGAGAAGGAGGCCCGGGCCCGGATCGAGAAGCTGCAGCGTGACGCTCGCGCCCTTCTCGCGGCCCGCGGCCGGAGCCCGAAGCTCCACGTCCTCCTGACGGGCGCGACCGGCTTTTTGGGCAAGGAATTCCTCTTCCAGGCCGCGCACGACCGGCGCATCGAGCGCGTCGTCTCGGTCGTCCGCCCCGAGAAGATCCGCGACCCGAAGACGAAGGAGGTCGTGAAGACGCTGACGCCGAAGCAGCGGGGCGCCGTCCTCCTTCGGCGGCTCGGGATCGCGGGCGCGAAGGCGAAGAAGTTCGTCTTCGTGGACGGCGACATCGAGCGGCCGCGGCTCGGGATCGCCGACGCGGAGCTCGCGAGGCTCCGTCGCTCGATCACGCACGTCGTCCACTGCGCCGCGAGCGTGTCGTTCGACGACGCGTACGAGAACTCGTTCCGCGCGAACGTGCAGGGAGCCCGCAATGCGCTGGAATTCGCGCTCTCTCTCCAGAACGCGAAGGGTTCGAGGTTCATCCAGCACATCGCGATCGAGACGTCCTACATCCACGGGCGCAAGAAGCGCACGACGGCGACCGAGTCGGCCCTCGTTTTCCCGAGGAACTTCTACAACAACTTCTACGAGCTCACGAAGGCGATGGCCTCTCTCGAGACGGACTACACGCTCATCGAGAAGGGCCTGCGCGTCTCGCAGCTTCTTCCGTCGATCGTGATCGGCCACAGCAAGACGGGAAACAACCGGGGCGACACGAAGGTCGTGAACGCGCCGATCAACGCGTTCGGCCGGAGCAAGGAAGCGATGGACCTCCTGCAGAACGACGCCGTCGGCCGCGGGAAGGCCTGGCTCATCGGGTCGATCGCGTCCGCGTTCCCCGGCGACCGCTCCGCCGAGCTGAACATCGTCCCCGTCGACCGCGTCGTCGAGGGCATTCTCGCGGCGCTCACCGTGCCGGAATCGATCGGAGAACGCATCCATCTCGCGACGGACAACCGGATCCGCTCCGAGGACATCGCGCGGATCACGCGCGAGGAGATCGGGATCGACGTGCGCCTCGCGGACCCGACGCTCTTCCGCAACGTGACTCTCCCGATCGTCAAGGCGGTCCTCGAGAGGAGCGGCGAGCCGAAGCTCGCGAACGCGCTCGACAAGCTCGGGACGATCTTCGGCGGCTACGGCGAATGGGGGCAGCCGATCCACGACGTCGGAAACGACGTGCGCATCCTCGGCCTTCCGCTCCGGCGCCCGAACACCGAGAACGCATTCCGGATGCTCTGCCGGCACAACAAGTACGTCCAGGAGTTCGGGAAGGTCCGCGATCTCGACGAGATCGCGCGCCGCGAGCACCTCTGGGAGAAGACTCTCAAGGCGATCGAGCACACGACCGGCCGTCAGGTCGCCTCGATCCCGCCGGACGAGTTCCGCCGGCTGCTCGGCCAGCGGCTCGAGCTGAAGGCGTTCCGGGAGAAGGAGAAATAGCCCCGGTCGCACCCGGGGCGCAGTACGACATGCAGAAACGCAGATTGGGGCGCAACCCCGAGCACCAAAAGAAGCCGGTCGGCCGCTGAGACGCCGCATGTCAGCGCCCGGGAAGAACCACCTGTCTCAGATCTTCAACCTGACCGTCTTCGTCGCCGCCCTCGGCTACTTCGTGGACATGTTCGACCTGCTCCTCTTCCCGATCGTGCGGCAGCCGAGCCTGACGGACCTCGGGATCCCGCGCGGGGACGCGCAGCTTCCCGCCACGTACCTGCTCCTCAACGCCCAGATGGTGGGGATGCTCCTCGGCGGGATCTTCTGGGGCGTCCTCGGCGACAAGAAGGGCCGCCTCTCGACGCTCTTCGGGAGCATCGCGCTCTACTCGGTCGCGAACATCGGCAACGCCTTCGTGCACGGCCTTCCGTCCTACGCGGCATGGCGCTTCCTCGCGGGGCTCGGCCTCGCGGGCGAGCTCGGCGCGGCGGTGACCCTCGTGAGCGAGATCCTGCCGAAGAACCTCCGGGCCTACGGCACCGCGATCGTCGCGGGGGTCGGCATCTTCGGGACCGTGACCGCGAGCCTCGTCGGCAAGTACCTTCCGTGGCGCACGGCCTACCTCGTCGGAGGCGGGCTGGGCCTCGTCCTTCTCGCGACGCGCTTCAGCCTCCGCGAGAGCGGGATGTTCCGGACGCTCGGGGAGAAGGCCGGCGTGACGCGCGGCGACTTCCTGAGCCTCTTCACGCGCGGCGAGCGCTTCTTCCGCTACCTCCGTTGCATTCTGATCGGCCTGCCGACGTGGTTCGTCGTCGCGATCCTGATCACATCCGCCCCCGAGCTCGCCCCGAAGATCGGCGTGACGGGGCCCGTGGCCGCGGGCACGGCCGTGGCGTTCTGCTACAGCGGCATCACGCTGGGGAGCTTCGCGTCCGGCATCCTCAGCCAGGCCTGGAAGAGCCGCAAGAAGGTCGTCCTCCTCTCCATCCTCGGGACGCTCCTCGGCGTTTCGTTCACCCTCACGGTGCGCGGGTTGACCCCGGCGGCGTTCTACGCGGTCGCGGGGTACCTCGGCCTCATGGCGGGCTACTGGGCCGTCTTCGTCACGATCGCCGCCGAGCAGTTCGGCACGAACCTCCGCGCGACCGTGGCCACCACGGTCCCGAACTTCGTCCGGGGCGCCGTCCCCCTGATCACGGGCAGCTTCGCGTTTCTTCGCGGGCCCCTCGGCTACGTCGGGAGCGCCTGGGCGGTGGGTCTCGTCTGCATCGCCCTCGCCCTCGTCTCCCTCATGGGAATGGCGGAGACGGCGGGACGGGACCTCGACTTCCTCGAGTGACGGAGGCCGAGCACTCGCCTCCTCAGACCGGCCGGCAGCGCTTCGCGAGAAGCCCCGTTGCGAGGGAGAGATCGAGGTCCGCGACGAGGAGGCCTTCCCGGCCGTACGGCTGGAACGCGAGGAGCGTCCCGTCGGGGCGGACGACGGCCGACGTCGTCGCGCTGCCTTCGGCCGCGTAGTTGCACGACGCGATCCAGACGGTGTTCTCCGCCGCACGGCAGAGGAGCGCCTTCTCGTGGAACGTGTTCTTCGGGTCGCCGAACTCGCTCGGCGCGTAGGCATCCTCTCCGCCGATCTCGAGGTGCGGGTGGAAGACGACCTGGGCGCCGTGCCGGGCCGCGAAGCGCACCGTCTCGGGGTAGCGCCAGCCCTCGTGACAGATCACGACTCCGAACGTGAGGGCCCCGATCGTGAAGACCCGGCGCGAGGCCGCGGGCGTGTAGGTTTCGTCCTCCGACGGATCCAGCTGCACCTTGTCCTGAAAGCCGAGCCGCGCGCCGTCCGGCCCGATCACGAGCGCCGTCGCGTAGAGCGACTTCCCCTCGACGCGCTCGGTGCCGAGGACGACGCCGATTTTCGCGTTGGCGGCAGCCGCCGAGATCCGCGTCCAGGCGCTTTCGAGAAACGCCCCGTCCGGCGGCGGCGGCGTCTTCCCGAGGCCGCGGTAGCCGGGGACGTAGCACTCCGGGAAACAGACGACCGCGGCGCGGCCCTCTGCGGCGCGCGCGACGAGCTCCGTCACGATCCGGACCGACTGCTCCGGAGACGCCGGGTACGGCGGCGTCGCGAGCGCGATGCGGACGTTCGCGGGAGTCACGGGAGCGCGAGGAGGTAGTCCGCCATCGCGGCGAGCTCGTCGTCGGCGAGGTACGCGTACTTCGGCATCTTCGAATCGGGGACGAGCTTCTTCGGATCCTTGAAGTGCGCGACGAGCCACGCCTTGTCGCGCTTGCCGAGGATGTGCTGGAGCGCCGGCCCCTTCCGGCCGCCGTCTCCGTAGATCTGGTGGCACTGCCGGCAGTCCTCGCGGTCGATCGCGGCGCCGCCGGCGCGGACCGGCGCCGGCAAGGCGGCGAACGTCGACCCGTCCTTGAGCGCCGCGACGTACGCGAGGAGCGACGGAACGTCCTTGTCGGGGTCCTCGCCGCCCTCCTCCGCCGACGCGGGCTTCGGCGTCTTCTCGCGGACGTGAGCGATCGCGACTTCCGTGCTCCACGCGACCGGCCGCGCGGAGAGCGGCGGGAGGGCCGCCGCGCCCGCGACCGGCGCCGGCGGCTTGCCTTCGCTTCCGTGGCACGAGGCGCAGCCGCGCCGTTCGTACGCGGCGAGGCCGCCGAGGAGACGCGGGTCCGGCACGTCCCCGGCCCCGAGCCCGGACGCGGGCTTCGTCTTCGGCGCGTCCAGGGCGCCGAAGACGAGGAGCGCGAGGAGCCCGGCTCCGGCCAGCGCGCCGGCTACGACGACCGGCTTGCGGTCGCGCGGGCTGCGCGACGCCCCGCGGTCGAGCCACGGGACGAGGGCGAGGAGCAGCACCGAGATTCCCGGAAGGACCGCCGTGCCGAGAGGCTCGAGCGGCCCGCGGAAAAACTTCAGGAGCTGGAACAGCGGAAGGAAATACCACTCCGGCCGGGGCACGTACGCCGTGTCCGCGGGATCCGCGACGCGCTCGAGGGGCGCGGGCGATCCGGCCGCGAGCGCAAGGAGAAGGAGGACCACCGCGAGCCCGACGACGGCGTCGCGCGCCGCCTGGTACGGAAAGAACGGCTGCCTCGGGTCGGGCCCCGACGCCGGCCCCGCGTGGCCGTGCTTCCGAAGCAGGAGGAGGTGCGCGGCGACGAGGCCGAACGTGAGGAGCGGGAGCAGGATCACGTGGACGGCGTAGAAGCGCGTGAGCGTCGCGGCGCCCACGACGCTCCCGCCCGCCATGGCGCGCGACGCGGCGGCGCCGACGACGGGGAGAGCCCGCGGAACGCGCGTCCCGACGACGGTCGCCCAGTAAGCCTTCTGGTCCCACGGGAGCAGGTAGCCCGTGAAGCCGAACGCGAGGATCAGGAGGAGAAGCGCGACGCCGACGAGCCAGTTCAGCTCGCGCGGCTTCCGGTACGCACCGAAGAGAAACGTGCGCGCGAGGTGGAGCGCCGCGAGGACGACGATCGCGGAGGCGCCCCAGTGGTGGAGGCCGCGCACGAGAGCCCCCGCC
>DATKLW010000038.1:0-9160 GCA_035542215.1 Thermoanaerobaculia bacterium
GCCGCGCAGCGTCTTCCTCACGAGCGCGCGGAGGAAGTCGCGGTCCCGCGCGTCGAGCTCCCGGCCGCGCGCGTCGAGAAGCGGCGAGGCGTGCGCGCCCTTCCCGACCCGAAGGAGGATGCCGAGCGCGATCTCGCGCACGGACCGCGGGTCGGTCATTCGCCCCAGGTCTCGCCGGAGGCCACGCGCTCGCCGCGGACGAAGTCGGCGGCGGGCAGCGCTTTGCGCCCCTCGGCCTGCAGCGTCGCGACCGCGACCGCGCCCTCGCCGCACGCGACGACGACGCGGGCGCCGGCTTCGAGGACCGTGCCGGGGGGAGAAGAGACCGTTGCTCCACCTCGAGCCCACGGGCCGTCCGCGGCGAGCGAGAGGTGGGACAGCTTCACGCGCGTATTTCTTCGAATCGTAAAAAGCCCCGGCCACGGCGAGAACGCCCGACCTCTTCGAACAAGGTCGGCAGCGGGCCGCGTCCAGTCGACGCGCGCGTCCTCGCGGTCGATCTTCGGGCAGTACGTGGCGAGCGTGGAATCCTGGGGGACCGCCTCCCTCCCTTCACCTTCTAAGAAGTGCAGCGTCTCAACCAGCGCATCCGCCCCCAGCCGCGCGATGCGCTCGGACAAGGAAGCAGAATCATCTTCTTCCCGGACCTCTGTCTTCCTCATCGTGTAGACGGGCCCCGTGTCCATCCCGGGGTCCATCTTCATGATCGAAACGCCGGTCTCCGCGTCTCCCGCGAGGATCGCGGCCTGGACCGGCGAGGCTCCCCGCCAGCGCGGGAGGAGGCTCCCGTGGACGTTCAGGCAACCCAGGCGAGGCAGGTCGAGCACCCGCCGGGCCAGGATTTTCCCGTACGCAGCCACGACGAAGACGTCCGCCCCCTCCTCGGCGAGGCGCGCGAATGCGGCGTCGTCCTTCAGCGTGGGCGGCTGGAAGACGTGCATTCCCAGCGACTTCGCGAGCGCCGCGACGGGCGGATCGGTGATCTCCGCCTTGCGTCCGACCGGCTTCCCGGGCTGCGAGACGACGAGCACGACGTCGTGCCCCGCCACCCGCAGGGCCTCGAGGCTCGGGACCGCGAAAGAAGGCGAGCCAAAAAAAACAATGCGCACACATGGAGTGTATAGACACGAAACGCGGTTTTCCCTCTAGAATCCGTGCATTCCCTCGCGGGAACCAAGTTACGAGAAAGGACGGAATCACATGGCTGGATTGACCAAGTCGCAGATCGCCGAGGCCCTCGCGGAGAAGACGGGCACCACGAAGAAGAACGCGGCCCTCTTCCTCGAGGAGCTCGCCGCCCTCGCCTACAAGCAGGCGAAGAACACGTTCACGTTCCCCGGAGTCGGCAAGCTCGTGCTCGTGAACCGGAAGGCCCGCATGGGCCGCAACCCGGCGACGGGCGAAGCGATCAAGATCCCGGCCAAGCGCGTCGTGAAGTTCCGCGTCGCGAAGGCCGCCAAGGACGCGATCCTCGGCGCGAAGAAGTAGCCGGTCTTCGCCGGCCTTCGGCCGGCCCGGAGAATGGGAAGACCGGCAACGGTCTTTGAGTCGGGGAACCCGGGCCGGGTTCCCCGAACCCCTCCGCGCCCCGGAGAATTCCCCTTCTAAGACCTTCGGTTCCGGTCTATTTCCTCGAAATAGTCCGTCGGAACCAGGATCTCCCGGCTGCGGCTGCCTCCCGCCGGCGGCCCCACGATCCCGTCGCGCTGCATCATGTCGATGAGCTTGCCCGCGCGGGAGAACCCGATCTCGAGCCGCCGCTGCAGGAACGAGATCGAGGCCATGCGCTCGCGCACGACGAGCCGTGCGGCCTCGTCGTACATCGGGTCGTTGTCGTCGGAAGAGGAGCGCGCGCCCGCCGACGCGGCCACCTCGCGGTCTTCCGTCACGCTCGCGTCGTAGATCGGCTTTCCCTGCTTCTTGAGGAAGCGGCAGATCTCCTTCGTCTCGTCGCCGCTGATGAACCCGCCGTGGATCCGCTGCAGGTACGACGTGCCCGACGCGAGGAACAGCATGTCACCCGCCCCGAGGAGGGCCTCGGCCCCCATCGAGTCGAGGATCGTGCGCGAGTCGATCTTCGTCCGCGTCGTGTAGGAGATCCGGCACGGCAGGTTCGCCTTGATCGTGCCCGTGATGACGTCCACCGACGGCCGCTGCGTCGCGAGGATGAGGTGCACGCCCACGGCGCGCGCCTTCTGGGCGAGGCGCGCGACGGACTCCTCGATCTCGCGCGGGGCCGTCATCATGAGGTCCGCGAGCTCGTCGATCACGATCACGATGTACGGCATCGGCGAGACGGCGCCGGACTCGTCGGCCTTCAGCTTCTCGCCGAGCTTCTCGCGCACCTCCGCGAGCGCCTTCGGATCGGCGATCGCGGCGTTATACTGCTCGATGTTCCTCACGCCGGGCCACTCGGAGAGGAGCTTGTACCGGCCCTCCATCTCGTCCACGGCCCACCGGAGCGCGTTCGCGGCCTTCTTCGGGTCCGTGACGACGGGGACGAGGAGGTGCGGGAGGTCCTCGTAGTCCTTCATGTCGTTCATCTTCGGGTCGACGAAGATGAACTTGACCTCGTCGGGCCTGGCCTTGAAGAGGATCGACGTGATCATGCCGCCGACGCCGACGCTCTTGCCGGCGCCCGTCTGGCCCGCGACGAGGAGGTGCGGCATGCGGGCGAGGTCCGCGACGACGGGCTCGCCGTGGACGTCGATCCCGAGCGCGATCGTCAGGAGCGACGGCGACCGCCGGAACTTCTCGCTCTCGACGACCTCGCGGAGCGCGATGATGTCGCGGTTGCGGTTCGGGACCTCGATCCCGATCGCCGCGCGGCCGGGCATGCGCTCGATCCGCACCTTCTCGGCCGCGAGCGCGAGCGCGAGGTCGTTCTCGAGCGAGGCGACCTGCGACACCTTGACGCCGGCCGACGGCTTGAACTCGTACGTCGTGACGACGGGTCCCGGCGTGTACGCGTCCACGACGCCCTCGACGCCGAACTCGAGGCACTTGGCCGCGATGAGCTCCATCGTCTGGCGGTACTCCTCGCGGTCGCGGTCGCGGTCGCGCTTCGGCGCCGCGCGCAGGAGCTTCTCGGGCGGGAAGACCCAGCCGGACGAGTCGCGCGCCTTCGGGAACGGGAGGACTCGCTGCGGCGGGTCGGGCTTCTTCGCGATCTGCGCCGGGCGCGCGACGGGCCGCGGCGCCGGCTCGTCGGGCGTCGCCCTTCGGATCGAGAACTTGCCGGGCCCCGCCTTCTCCTTGACGCGAAGCGTCGCGACGGACGGGATGTAGACGACCTCGGCCTCCGGCTCGGGCGGCCGCGCGGGAGGCTTCGTCGCGTCTTCCTTCGCGCGCTCGAGGTGCTTCTTGACGACCTCGCGGCGCTGCCGCTCGCGGCTCGCGAGCTCGCGCCGCCGCTGGCGCTCGAGAACGAAGCCGCGCCACCATCCTGAGGCGTGGAGGCTCGCGCCGGACACGCCGTCGCCGAGTGAGAGGGACGTCGCGAGGAGGAGGCCGATCAGGAGCCCCGCCACGAGGAGGATCGCCGCGCCGGGCGGGTTCAGGGCCGCGATGAGGCCGGCGCCGAGAACGTCGCCCACGAAGCCGCCCGCGTCCAGCCCGCCGCCAAACGCCTGCGGCTTGCCGAACGCGAGGTGGGCGAGGGGCGCCGCCGTCAGGACGACGAGGGCGATGCCGAGCGCCTTCGTGCCCACGGACGTCAGGGGTTTGCCGCGGAAGCGCGACCATCCGAGGACGAGAAGCGTCAAGGGCGCGACGAAGGCCGCGACGCCGAAGAACTGGAGGCTGCCGTCCGCGAACGAGGCGCCGACGCGCCCGGCCCAGTTCCGGGGCCGGATGCCGGAGTCGTTGACGGCCGAGAAAAGAGAAGGGTCGTTCGGGTGGTACGAAACGAGCGCCGCGACGAGGAGGAGCCCGGCGGCGGCGAGGACGATTCCGAGGAACTCGTCGCGCCGGCGCGCGAGCGCGCCCGGCGGCGCGGGCGGCCGGGCCGCGGCCATCAGCGGGCCCCCAGCGCGAGCGCGACGGCATCCGCGGGCGCCGTCTCGAGCCGCCCGCCGAAGACGAGAAGAGCGAGACCGAGGAGAGCGCAGTAGACGACGAAGGGAGTCAGCCGCATCGCGATCACGACCTTCAGAAGAACGCCGACGGCGAAGTACCCGACCACGGCCGAGACGAGCATCCCGACGAGGTACGCGGGAAGCGACGAGCCGTCCGAGAGCGGCCCCGTGTGATCGCGGTAAGCGTGCAGGTTCTCGACGCCGGCGGCGGCGAGGATCGTCGGGATCGAGAGAAGGAACGAGAACTCGGCGGCCGCTCGGCGCGAGAGGCCCGAGAACAGGCCCATGGAAATCGTGTTCCCCGAACGCGAAAGTCCGTGGAACACCGCCGAAAGGGCCTGACAGGCGCCCACGGCGGCCGCGTCCCGAGGTCGAATTTCTTCGAGCGAAAGACCGCCCTCGCCGCGGCGCCGCCCGACGCGCTGCGCCGCCAGGAGCAGCCCCGATGTCGCGCACAGCGCGGCTCCCATTCGACGGAATTCCGTCATACCGGAAACTGCGACGTCCTTGAACGGCATCGCGACGGCGCCCGTGAGCGCGACGGCGAGGAGCAGGAGGCCGGCGAGCCTCCACGCCGCGCGCCGCGCGGGTGGGTCGGACGAGACGAGGCCCGCGAACGTCCTCGCGAGGCGCTCGCGGAAGTAGACGACGACCGCCGCGAGGGTGCCGACGTGGAGGAGGACGTCGAAGAGGATCCCCGGCTGCGCGAAGCCCGGCAGAAACCGCTGCGCGAGCGCGAGGTGCGCGGTCGACGAGACCGGCAGGAACTCGGTCAGGCCCTGGACGGCGCCCAGCAGCACCGCCTGGCCGACGGACACGGACATCGACGAATTTTAGCGCATCGCAGGGCCGAGAAAGACGGAAAGGCGCCGGAAAACGTCGAGGCCGAGCGTCTCGGCTCGCGCCGTCGGCGGCAGGCCCGCCTCGGCGACCGCGCCGGCCGCGCGCTCGCGCCCCCAGAGCGGCGTCAGCGCGTTCACGAGCGTCTTGCGCCGCGACGTGAAACCGGCCGAGGCGACCTTGAGCGCCGCCTCGGCCCCTTCGGCGACCGGGAACGGGACGAGCTCGACGACGCTCGACTGGACCTTCGGTGGCGGCGAGAACTCGCCGCGGCCGACATCGAAGAGCTTTCGCGCGGACGCATGCGCACCGACGTCCAGCGTGAGGTATCCATACGCATCACCGCCCGGAGGCGAGACGAGGCGGTCGGCGACCTCCCGCTGGATCATGACGACGAGGCGCGAGAAGAGGTCGGGCCTGCGGACGAACGCGCGGACCATCGGCGTCGCGGTCTCGTACGGGAGATTCCCGACGAGCGGAACGGGCGGCGTCGCGCCGATTCGGTCGAGGGCGGCGCCCATGTCCGCCCGCAGCGCGTCCTCCGTCTCGACGAAGAGCGTTCGCTCGGAGTGGTCCGTCGAGAGCCGCGCCGCGAGCGGCGGATCGATCTCGAACGCGAGGACGCGCACGCCGCGGTCGAGGAGAGGCACCGTGAGGGCGCCACGCCCCGGGCCGATCTCCACGACGGTCTCCCCTTCCCCGGCGCCGAGGGCGTCGAGAATTTTTCGGACCGTTCCCGCGTTGACGAGGAAATGCTGACCCCAGCGAGGCCTGGGGCGCGCCGCGCTTGACGCTGTCACGACGCCGACCCTACCATCGAACCCCTCTCCGGCCCCCGGGCCGGAGCCACGCCAGAAAGGAACACGCGACATGGCCGGAAACGTTCAGGAGCTCACCGAGAACTCGTTCGAGTCGACCGTCCTCAAGAGCAGCAAGCCCGTCCTCGTGGACTTCTGGGCGGTTTGGTGCGGCCCCTGCCGCCAGGTCGCGCCGATTGTCGAGTCGCTCGCGACGAAGTGGGGCGACAAGGTCACGGTCACGAAATTGAACGTCGACGACGTCCCGGCCGTCGCCGAGCGCTACGGGATCATGTCGATCCCGACGCTCATGCTGTTCAAGGGCGGCCAGATCGTCGAGCGCGTCGTCGGCGTTTCGCCGCAGGCTTCGCTCGAGAAGAAGTTCGAGCCGCATCTGAACTAGTTCTTCGTCTCCTCCACCGGCCCCGGCATGATCTTCCGCGCGACGGGGCCTTCCGGCGTGTCGATGTAGAGGATCCTGAGGCGGGCGCCCCTGCGGGGACGGACGGTGATGTCCGTTCCCGAGTCGATCTTGAACGCCCGCCCCGGCTGATTCACCTCCGAGAGCATGATGTAGGCGCCGGCCTCGTACCTCAGGCACGAGCCGGCCGCCTTCTGCAGCTCGGGTCCGGGCGTCGGCGACGGCGTGGGCGTCGCGGTTGGCGTCGGAGTCGGCCGCTTCTTCTTCGTGGCCGCCGCGCCGGGACTCGCGGCCAGAACCGCGATCGCGAGGACCGCGAGACAAACGCCCGGCAGTCGTGTCTCCTTCATTCCCCTGAGGATAGCCTCCGCCGCTGTTATCCTTCGCGCGTCCCCAGCACCTCGCTCGAACGACCCGCAGCCCCGGCATCCCGCTTGCTCACAGTGAGATCCGAGGCTCCGCGGTGCCGTTCCGGCGCCTCGCCCGAGGCTTCGGCCGAACAGACGGGAATGACGAGAAGGGAAGACGCGACACGATGACGACGCCGAGCAACACCGCCACGACTCCGCAGGCCGCCCCGGGCCTCGACCCGGCCGCCCTCACGGAGCGCATTCGAGAGAAATCCCTGACGGTCGGCGCCCTCTTGACCGAGATCCGGAAGGTGATCGTCGGCCAGAACGCGCTCGTCGAGAGGCTCGTGATCGGGCTCCTCGCCGACGGCCACCTGCTCCTCGAGGGCGTCCCGGGCCTCGCGAAGACTCTCGCCGTCAAGACGCTCGCGCGCGGCCTCGACGCCTCTTTCTCCCGCGTCCAGTTCACGCCCGACCTCCTCCCTGCGGATCTCGTCGGCACGCTCGTCTTCAACCCGAAGACGCAGGAGTTCGTGGCGCGGCGCGGGCCGATCTTCGCGAACGTCGTCCTCGCCGACGAGATCAACCGCGCGCCCGCGAAGGTCCAGTCCGCCCTCCTCGAGGCAATGCAGGAGCGGCAAGTCACCGTGGGCGACGCGACGACGCCGCTCCCCGACCCGTTCCTCGTCCTCGCGACGCAGAACCCGATCGAGCAGGAGGGGACCTATCCCCTGCCCGAAGCGCAGGTGGACCGCTTCCTCATGAAGCTCAGGGTCGGCTATCCGACGAAGGCAGAGGAACGCCAGATCCTCGAGCGCATGGGTGAGACGACGGAGGCCGCGGCCTCCGCGTCCGTGCGACCCATCCTCACGCCCGAGACGATCCGCGGGCTCCGGGTCCTCGTCCGCGGCATCTACGCCGACGAGAGGATCAAGGGCTACCTCGTCGAGCTCGTCGCGGCGACGCGCGAGCCGAAGGCGTACGGCCTGCCCGACCTCGCGGACTTCGTCTCCTACGGCGCCTCCCCGCGCGCGACGCTCGCCCTCCTCGGCGCGGCTCGCGGCCGCGCGTTCCTCGCGGGTCGCGGCTACGTCGTCCCCGAGGACGTCAAGGACGTCGCGCCGGACGTCCTCCGCCACCGCGTGCTCCTGTCGTACGAGGCCGAGGCCGAGAACGTCACGAGCGACCAGGTCGTCAAGCGGATCCTCGAGCGCGTCGAAGTGCCCTGAGGCCGCCAACGCCCCATGCTGCCGCGCGAGATCGTCAAGAAGCTCCACCGCATCCGCATCCGCACGAACCGGCTGGTCGAGGCGGGAGTGGGCGGGGAGTACCACTCGGTCTTTCGCGGGCGCGGGATGGAGTTCTCCGAGGTGCGCGAGTACGTGCCCGGCGACGACGTGCGGACGATCGACTGGAACGTCACGGCGCGGACGGGCGTTCCGCACGTCAAGAAGTTCGTCGAGGAGCGCGACCTCACGGTCCTTCTCCTCCTCGACCTTTCCGCCTCCCAGGGATTCGGCTCGCGGTACCTCACGAAGCGCGAGCTCATGGCCGAGATCGCGGCGCTCCTCTCGTTCGCGGCCGTCAAGAACAACGACCGCGTCGGGGCGCTGCTCTTCACGGACCGCCTCGAGCGCTACCACGCGCCCCGCAAGGGCGTCGACCACGCGCTCGCAATCACGCGCGACGCGTTGTCGCTGGGCGCGGCGGGGACCGGCACCGACCTCGCGCTCGCGCTCCGGAGCGCGGCCGGCCTGCTCAAGCAGCGCTCCGTCGTCTTCGTCCTGTCGGACTTCCTCGCGGCCGGTTACGACAAGGCGATCCGGACACTCAACAAGCGGCACGACGTCGTCGCGATTCCCGTGTCCGACCCACGCGAACGCGAGATCCCCGACTCGGGGCTCGTGCGCTTGCGCGACGCCGAGACGGGCGAGGCGCGCGTCTTCGACGCGTCGGACCCCGCGTTCCGCAAGGCCTGGGGTCTCCGGCCCGCCGACCTGCCCGAGCCCGCGCCGATCTTCCGCGCGTCCGGCATCGATTCCATCCCGCTGCGCACGGACGCCTCGTACGAGCTTCCCCTCGTGCGGTTCTTCAAGGAGCGCGAGCGGCGCAAGGCGGCGGGGCGATGAAGAGGATCTTCTCTGCTCCCGAGCGCACCGTGAGGCTGCTCCTCGCGACGTGCCTCGTCTCAACGGGCGTCGCCGTTTCTTCTTCGAAGGTGAGTGGAGCCGAGATCTTCTCTTCGGCCGTCGCCGACCGGACGTCCGTCTCGATCGGCGATCGGGTCCTCGTCACGTACTCGGCCCGCATCCCCGTCGGCGCGACGCTGACGCTCGACGCGCTCGTGACCCCCGCGCCCGACGAGGGCGCACGGCCGCCGGGGGGGGCGGTGCTCGAGTTCGAAAACCCGGCGCCGGCCTCGATGGTGAAATCGAAGACCGGAGATTTCTTCGAATGGTCGCAGACAGTCGCGCTGTTCCCGTTCGCCGCCGGGGCCGTCCAGGTGCCGGGGCCCCACTACACTTTCGAGGAATCGTCTTCGGGACGTCGCCTCGACGTCCGCCCGCCCGCCGTCGAGCTGACCGTCTCGTCGCGTCTTCCGAAGGACAAAAAGCCCGAAGAGATCGCCCCGAAGGCCGACAAGGGAATCAGGATTCCGGCGATCCCGGCGAAAGT
>DATKLW010000039.1:0-21397 GCA_035542215.1 Thermoanaerobaculia bacterium
GGCTTGGCGGTCGCCTTGAACGTGTTGCCGGCGCCGTCGTTCTCCTCGAGGAAGTGCTTCGCCTTGTCGAAGTTCAGGTCGAACCCGAAGTCGCGCTTGACGTCGGCCTTGACGTTCGGGACGTTCTCGATGACGGACAGCTCGTAGACGGACTGGGCGTTGTCCGTGACGGGGCCGTACGAGTCCACCGCGATCGTGACGGGGCCCATGCCGAGGAAGCCGAACGCGACGAGACCGAACGCGAACGTGGCCGGAGCGAGCATGATGCCGGCGGGGAAGGACGTGGAGATCGCGTAGCCGATCGCCATGAGCGTCGCGATCGCGAGCCCCATCCAGTAGGCCGAGAAGTTGCCGGCGGTGAGGCCGGCGAGGACGTTGAGCGAGGCCCCGCCCTCGCGGGAAGCCGTCACGACTTCCTTCACGTGCCCCGACTTCGTGGACGTGAAGACCTTGACGAGCTCCGGGATGATCGCGCCGGCGAGCGTGCCGCACGTGATGATCGCGCCGAGCTTCCACCAGACGGTGCCGTCGCCGAGCTCCGGGACGAGGAGGTACGACACGACGAACGTGATGGCGACCGAGACGAGCGACGTGATCCAGACGAGGGAGGTCAGCGGCGCCTCGAAGTCCATCTTGTCCGCGTTCGCGAACCGCGCCTTGGCGATCGCGTCGTTGATCCAGTACGAGCAGACGCTCGCGACGATCATCATGATGCGCATCGCGAAGATCCAGACGAGGAGCTTGACCTGCGTCGTCGCGTCGGGGACGGCGAGGAGGATGAACGAGATGAGCGCGACGCCGGTGACGCCGTAGGTCTCGAAGCCGTCGGCCGTCGGCCCGACGGAGTCTCCGGCGTTGTCGCCCGTGCAGTCGGCGATGACGCCGGGATTACGGGCGTCGTCTTCCTTGATCTTGAAGACGATCTTCATGAGATCCGAGCCGATGTCGGCGATCTTCGTGAAGATGCCTCCCGCGATGCGGAGGGCCGAGGCGCCGAGGGACTCGCCGATCGCGAAGCCGATGAAGCACGGCCCCGCGAGGTGGGCCGGGATGAAGAGGAGGATTCCGAGCATGAGGATGAGCTCGGTGGAGATGAGCATGGTCCCGATCGACATGCCCGCGGCGAGCGGAATCGCGTAGCAGGGGAAGGGCTTGCCGCGCAGGCTCGCGAACGCGGTGCGCGAGTTCGCGAACGTGTTGATCCGGATTCCGAACCAGGCGACCCCGTAGCTTCCGCCGATGCCCACGAGGCTCGCGAGCAGGATCACGATCACCTTGGCGGCGTCCATGTGGCGGAGCCAGCCGAAGTAGAAGACCATGATCGTCCCGATGAAGAGCTCGAGGATCAGGATGAACTTGCCCTGCGTGACGAGGTAGGTCTTGCACGTCTCGTAGATGAGCTCCGAGACGTCGAGCATCGCCTTGTGCACGGGCAGGTTCTTCAGCTTTCCGTACATGACGAGACCGAAGGCGAGGCCCGCGAGGCACACGAGGATGCCGCCCATGAGGAGCGAGCGGCCGGTCATTCCGAGGAACGTCACGGAGGCGAGATCGGGAAGCACGAGCTCCGATTCGTCGGCGCGCGCGACGCCGGAGGCGAGGAGGGCCCCGAGGGTGAGGAGGAACGCGGCGGAGCGGCCCCATGCGGCGCGCGCCGTGCGGACCAGGCGACTGGAGGTGGTCATCGATTCAGATCCTTTCTTGCGTCGGCAAACGCACGACGTCCCCGGTTTGAGCCGGGGACGTGCGCGAAAAACTCACTTGATGCTGGCGGGCGGCGTCACGGCGTCGCGGAAGCTGGGTTCACCCAGTCCATCACGATGCCGATGTTCACCTTCTTGTCGCCGGACCCGGAGTTGCGGACGACGTCCATGAGGTTCATGACGTCCGCGTACTTGACGGTGTCCTCGGCCGAGAAGAAGACGATCTTCGACGCGCGATTCCTGAGGACCTCCTGGAGACGGATCGCGATGTTCGCGGGCTCGACCCTCTCCTTGTTGAGGTAGTACTCCTTGTTCGCCGTCATGGACACGATGATCTGGTCCGTCGGCGGCGGAGTGTTCGGAGGCGTCGCCGGAGCGTTCGGGGGGACCTGAACGTCGTAGCCGCGCTGAAGCAGCGGCTGGACGACCATGAAAATGATCAGGAGAACGAGAACGACGTCCACGAGGGGTGTGACGTTGATCTCCGACTTCGGGCCGCCCCCGCTTCCGACTCCCATGCCCATGGCTGACTCCTTACTTGTCGCCCTTCTTCTCGGTGATGAGCCCGACCCGCTCGAAGCCCCCGTCCTTCACCATGCGCATGACGTTCTTCACGTCGCCATAGTTCAGGCGCTGGTCGGCCTTGATGAGAACGTCCTTGTCGGACGAGCGCTCCCCGAGCTCCTTCATCTTGGCCGCGAACTCCTTGTCCGGGTACCACTTCGTGTCGACGAAGATGGTCTTGTCCGCCTGGATCGAGATCAGGAGCTCCTTGTTCGACTCCGGTTTCTTGTCGGGCCGTTCCGTCTGCGGAAGCATGACGGGCTTGCCCTTCTGCAGCATCGGCGTGACGACCATGAAGATGATGAGGAGGACGAGGCATACGTCGACGAGCGGCGTCACGTTGATGTCGCTCTTCATGTCCTGCCGGCCGCCGAAGCTGTCCATTCCCATTGCCGTCTGCTCCTTCGATCTCGGGATCCGGTTCGGGGGAGTTCCTTACGCGGCCTTCGAGGCCTGGCGCTTCATGAAGTAGTCGATGAGCTCGGAAGCCGAGTTCGACATCTCCACCTGGAAGCGCTCGATCTTGTTGAGGAAGAGGTTGTAGAGCCACACGGCCGGGATCGCGACGAACAGGCCGAGCGCCGTCGTGACGAGCGCCTCGGAGATGCCGGCCGAGACCGAGCCGAGGCCGCCGGCGCCGGAGGCCGCCATGCCGCGGAACGCGTTGATGATGCCGATGACCGTTCCGAATAGGCCGATGAACGGCGCCGTCGTCGCGATCGTGGCGAGGCCGCCGAGACCCTTCTTCATGTCGGCCGTCGTCATCATGGACGCGCGCTCGATCGCACGCTCAGCCGCCGCGACCGTGTCGTGGCCTTGCTGCGCGGAGCCGTGCGCCTCGTAGGCGAACTCGAGGAGCCCGGCCGAGACGACCTTCGCGACGTGGCTGTTCTTGTACTTCTTCGCGAGGTCGATCGCCTCTTTCAGCTTGTCCTGCTTGAGAAGCTGGCCGACCTCGAGGGCGAACTTGACCGACTGCTGCTTCGCCTTCTGGAACGTCAGCCACCGCTCGACCGAAACCGCGAGCGAATAGACCGAGAGAATGCAGAGCAGGATGAAGACGCCCTTCGCCATGGGCCCCATCGAGTTCCAAAGGCCCATCATGCTCATATCCATGTGATTCGTCCTCCTTAGCGTTTCAACGAATTTTTGATTCTACGTCGTCGTGTTCTGTTGCTCGTGTGACGGTCTCACTGAAGCGTGAAGGTGACCGTGACCGTCAGGTAAACCGGAACCGGACGCCCGTTGAAGGTCGCCGGCCTGTACTTCCACTGCTGGACCGCGCGGATCGCGGCGTTGTCGAGAAGGGGATTGAGCCCGCGCAGAACGCGCACGGACTCGACGTCGCCCGTCTTCGTGATGATCGCCTCGAGGATCACGACGCCCTGCATGCGCGCCTTGCGCGCGGCCTCGGGGTACTGAGGCTTCACGCGGGTGATCTCGACCGGCTCCTTGACCTCGCCGCCGACGCGGAGAGGCTCCTCGACCGCGCCGCCGATGACGCCGCCCTTGACGCCGCCGAGGACGCCGCCCATGACGCCGCCCGCGACGCCGCCTTCGACGCCGCCCTCGACGCCGCCCTCGACGCCGGAATCGGCGGGCTCAGGCGCGGTCGTGGGGGGCGGAAGAGTGTCCGGGACGACGATCGGGGAGGTCACGGTCGTGGGTTTCTGCGGCTCGACCTTCGCCTGCTGCTTCGCCGGCGCGGCCTTGGGCGGCGGCGGCGGGGGAGGCGGCGGAGGCGCGGCCTGGGAGTAGAACTGCACCGGGATCGGCGGCTCGGGGATCTCTTCGATGTACCACATCGAGAGGCCCACGGCCGTGCCGATCACGACGAAGTGAATCAGGATCGAGAGCGGAAGCGTGTACCAGCGCTTGGAGGCGTCTTTCTGCTTCCGGGACTCGATGAGGGCAGTCTCGAACATTTCGTCCTCCCCGCGTCCCTTACATCGCCTCGAGCGGATTCTTGGCGGCCTGCTCGAGCTTCTGTTTTTCCTGGACCTTCTTGCGGATCTCGAGCGCCTTCGCCTGCCATTCGTTCGCCTTCGCGGTCAACTCGGCCACTTTCGCCGGGTCTCCCTCGATGCGGGCGTACTGGCGGTACATGAGGTTCTTGTAGAGCATCGCTTCGAAGTAATCGGGGTTGAGCTCGATCGCCTTGTCGAGCGACGCCATCCCGAAGTCGAGGATCTCCTTCCGCTTCTCCGGCGTGAGGCCGTGCTCGGGGGAGACGTCCGCGCCGGGCGCGTTGTACGACTTGTCCCACGCCGTCACGCCCATCGTGTAGAAGACGTCGGCGTTCGTGGGCTCGAGGACGGCGCGCTTTTTCTGCCAGTCGATCGAGTTCTCGTAGTCGCCCTTCTTCGCGTAGAGCATCGCGACCGTCTGAACGGCCTGCGCGTCCTTCGGGTGGCTTCCGATGAAGTCCTTGAAGTACGCGATCGCGTCGTCGTACTTCTGGGCGTTCATGTAGGTCGTCACGAGGAACTTCGCCGCCTTCTCGTCGTCGGGCCGGGCCGCGAGGTACTTCTTGAAGTGCTCGATGGATTTCTCGAGCGCCGCGATGTCCTTCGGGTGCGTCGAGCCGGGGTTGTAGAGCGCCATGTTTCCCATGGCGACGAACTTGTCGAGGCGCACCTCGTCCGGATCGAGGGCCTGGGCCTGCTCGTACTTCTTGAGCGCGTCTTCGTAGAGCTGCTCCTTGAAGTAGGCGTTGCCCTCCCGGATGAGCTGCTTGCTCTTGAACTTGTCGCAGCCGGCCGCCGCGAAGGAGAGGAGGACGAGCGTCGCCGCGGCGAACCGCTTTCCGATCTCCCCGCCGGTCCGTTTCGTCGTCATCGCCCCGTCACTCCTTTCCGAACACCGAGCCGCTGGCGCGGGTCCCCAGTTGGACCCGAGCCGAGCGTCGTCAGTTCCCGGGCGGCCTCACCACGCCGCCCGAAACGACGAGCTTGATCCCCTCCTCCACCGAGAGGCGAGGGTCGAGAATATCGCTTTCCTGCGCAAACACCAGAAATCCGCTCGTCGGGTTCAGGGCCGTCGGCACATAGATGGAAATCATGTCGCCCGGGAGGGGGCTGAGGCCGTCGCCTGTAACGAAACCCAACGCGAAGGTTCCCTTCTTCGGAAATTCGACCAGCACCACTTTGCGGAAGGCACGGCGCCCGCCCGGCGAGACGGCATCCACGAGCTGCTTCGAGGCCGTGTAGACCGTCCTGACGAGGGGGAGATTTTCCAAGAGGCGATCGAAAAGTTCAAGGAGTTTCTTCCCGGCGAAGTTCGCCGACAGGACACCCGTGATCCAGACGACGAGAACCGTCAGCAGAAGCCCGAGGCCGGGCACCGACCGGCCGAAGAGCTGCCGGGCGAGCGGCTGCATCCAGTCGTCGAAAAACCCGAAAAGGAACCTCAAAACGGCTGCCGTGACCGCGATCGGGACGATGAGCAGGATTCCGGCGGTGAGATGGCGGCGCACGTGAAGCTGCATGGGAAGCGCGATTCTATGCGGGCCGTACAATCCCGGGAATGATGCGTATGACCCGTTCCGCGACCGTCCTCGCCGCCTCGGCGGCGCTCCTTTCCGGCTGGATTCTGGCGCCTCGCCTCCGCGCGCAGGTGCCGGACAAGCCGGGCGCCGGCTCCGTTCCCTTCATCGCGCGCGAGGGCGTCTCGGTGACGAATCTCGACGTCGTCGTGACCGACGCAAAGGGGGAGCGGGTGACGGGCCTCAGGAAAGAGGACTTCCTCGTGATCGAGGACGGGATCGAGCAGCCCGTCACGAACTTCTATGCGGTCGAGCAGGGCCGGGTCATTCTCCCCCCCGACGAGGCGCCGGCGCCCGCCGCGGCGCCCGCGCCCGCGGCGGCGCCCGAGCCCGTCCCGACCCCGCCCCCCGCGCCGAAGACGCGCATCGTGATCTTCATCGACAACCTCCACATCCTGGCCTTCGACCGGAACCGGGTCCTCAGGAACGTCGAGCAGTTCGTGAGGGACAACGTCAAGGGGGACGTCGAGGGGATGATCGTGACGTTCAACCGCACGCTCAAGGTGCGGCGCAAGTTCACGGACGACGGGCGCGACCTTTCGGACATTCTCAAGCAGATCGAGGAGGAATCGGCCCTCGGCTCCAACAACGAATCGGAAAAGAGAGACGTCATCAAGGCGATCGACGACTCGAGCAGCGCCGACCAGGCGAACGACCGCATCCGGCAGTACGCGCTGGCGGCGGAGAACGATCTCAAGTTCACGTTCGACGCGATGAAGACGACGATCGACCAGCTCGCGGGAGTCGAAGGCCGCAAGATCTTCGTCCACGTCTCGGGCGGCCTCCCGCAGTCGCCGGGCCTCGAGCTCTTCGACTACCTCCGGCAGGCGTATCCGAACTCGACGACCTACAGCATGCAGCAGTTCGAGTTCGACAAGACGTCGAGCTACCTCGGGATCGTGCAGGCCGCGAACTCGGCCGGCGTCTCGATGTACACGATCGACGCCGGCGGGCTCTCGGTCGACTCCAGCGTGACCGCCGAGCAGCGCTCGAGCTCGCACCGGATCGACACCTTCATCGAGCGCACGAACCTCCAGTCGATGCTGCAGCTGATGTCCGAGGAGACCGGCGGGCGGGCGATCATCAACCGCAACGACGTGGGGCTGGCGCTCAAGGAACTGCAGAAGGACTACAGCTCCTACTACTCGATCGGGTACACGAGCGCCCGCTCGGGCCTCGACCGGCCTCACAAGGTCGACGTCAAGCTCAAGAACAAGAAGAAGATGGTCGTCCTCGCGCGCCGGAGCTACATCGAAAAGGGATTCGACACGAAGGTCCGCGAGGCCGTCACGTCGGCGCTCTTCTTCCCTCGCGAAGAGAATTCGCTCGCCGCATCCCTCAAGGTCGGCGACCCGTCTCCGGACGGCCGCGGCAATTTCATCGTCCCGATCACGCTCCGCGTCCCGTACTCGCGGCTCGCGATGCTTCCGGAAGGGAGCAAGGTCCGCGGCCGGCTCGTCTTCTATTTCGTCGTCGTCGACACGGAGGGCAAGCAGTCCGAGCTCACGACGCAGCCCGTGCCCGTCGTGGTCGACGCGAAGGCGTTCGAGGCCGAGGGCTCGCGGCGCGACTTCGTGTACGACGTGAAGCTCGTCATGATCCCGGGCGGACAGAAGCTCTCGCTCGCGATCCGCGACGACGTGACGAACAAGGTCAGCTACCTCCAGAAGGCGATCTTCGTCTCCGCGTTCGCGGGGGAGCGCCCGGCGAAGTAGTGGCGCGATGACGGCCCCCGTCCGACGCGTCGTCCTTTTCGCGCGCGAGCCCGTGGAGGGGCGCGTGAAGACGCGCCTCGCGCGGGAGATCGGCGACGCGGCCGCCACCGCGCTCTACCGGGCGTTCCTGCAGGACCTCGCGGTCGCGCTGCCCGACCCGGCGCGCTGGGACGCCATCCTCGCGCATGCCGAGTTCGAGCCCGGCCCGTTCCTCATTGGGACGTTCCGGTCCCCGTGGGAGCTCTTCCCACAGGGAGACGGCTCCCTCGGCGACCGGCTCGCGCGGACCGTCCTCCGTTCGCGGATGGAGGGCCGGCGCGACGTCGTCGTCGCAGGCAGCGACGCGCCGACGCTCGGGCGCGAGGAGCTCGGCGCCGCCTTCGACGCTCTCGAAGAAGACGCCGACGTCGTTTTCGCGCCGGCGCCCGACGGCGGTTTCTCTCTCGTGGGCCTCGCCGGGAGCTGGGATTTCCGGGATTTTCTCGGCGGCGTGCGATGGTCCACCGCGAACGCTCTCCAGGATGCGCGTCGCGCGGCGGAGGCGCGAGGGGCGCGGGTGACTCTCCTCGCGACGATTCCCGACGTCGACGAGCTGAAGGACCTCCTGGCGCTTTCTCCGTTCTTCGCGGCTGATCCGGCCCTGGCGCCCTTCACGCGCCTCGCGCTCGAGACCTTCGGGGGGAGCCGCCCTTGAGGGTCGTCACGGCCGACGAGTCGCGGGCCCTCGACGTCCGAACGATCGCGGCCGGGACGCCGGGGATCGTCCTCATGCGGCGCGCGGCGGGAGCCGTCGTGCGCGAGATCGCCGGCGTCCTGACCCGGCGGCCGGCCCTCGGCGCGCGCGTCGTCGTACTCGCCGGTCCCGGGAACAACGGAGGAGACGGCTTCGAAGTCGCGCGCCTCCTGATGGCGGGCCGTCTCGCTTCGAACGTCGAGACGCTGCTCCTCGGGAACCCGCAGCACCTCACGACCGATGCGCGGAAGACATACTCCCGCCTCGAGCAGATCGGCGGCGCGATCCGCGAGGTGAACGACCCGCGCGAGCTCGAACCCCTCTTCCCGGCGTCGCTCGTCGTGGACGCCCTCTTCGGGACCGGACTCAAGCGGCGCGTCGCGCCCGACGGCCTCCCGGCCCGCGCGATCGGCCTCGCGTCGCAAGGGCGGTCTTTCGTGGTTTCGGTGGATCTTCCGTCCGGCCTCTCGGCGGACGAGCCCGAGGCCTGGCTCCCCTCGGTGCGCGCCGACCTCACCGTGGCCTTCGGCTGGCCGAAGCCCTGCCACGTCGAGCGCGCTCCGGCCGCCCGTTGCGGCCGGATCGCCGTGGTGGACCTCGGGTTCGTCGAGCCCGCCGAGCCCGCCTCGCGCGAGGCGGTCGCCGTCCGCGACGTCGCCGCGCTTTTCCCCCGTCGCCCATCCGAGTCCCACAAGGGCACTTACGGCCGGCTCCTCGTCCTCGGGGGCTCGCGCGGGATGGCGGGCGCGCCCGCGCTCGCGTGCCGGGCCGCGCACCGGTCCGGCGCGGGGCTCGTGACGGCGGCAGTCCCGGACGACGTCCGTTCGATCCTCCACGCGCTGACGCCCGAGACGACGTCTGTCGGCGGCGAGCCGGACTTCTCGCGTTTCACGGCGCTCGCCGTGGGACCCGGCTGGGGCGCGGGCGCGTCCGCCCGTGAAACGCTTTCGCGGGCCGTGGCCGAGCCGGCGCCGGCCGTCTTCGACGCCGACGCGCTCAACCTCTCCGGCGGCGCGCCCTTCTTCGCGGCGCGGACGGCGCCGACCGTCCTCACGCCTCATCCCGGGGAGGCGGGCCGCCTCCTCGGGATTTCCGCCGAGGCCGTCAACGCGGACCGCGAGGCAGCCGCGACCCGGATCGCCCGGGCGGCGAACGCGGTCGTCGTCCTGAAGGGCTTTCGCTCCCTGATCGCGGACCCCTCGGGCCGGATCGCCCCCGTTCTCGCCGGCAACGCCGCGCTCGCCTCGGGCGGCACGGGCGACGTCCTGACGGGGGTCGTCGGAGCGCTCCTCGCGAGGGGGTTCTCCGCGTGGGACGCGGCCAGCGCGGCCGCCTGGCTGCACGGGACGGCCGGGGACCTCGTCCGCGAGGCGCTCGGGGACGAGTCCGCGACGGCCTCGGACGTCGTCGAGTCGCTGCCGGGGGCGTTCCTCCTCGCGCGCGAGGCCGCGGCCGGATGACGCCGATCGCGAGCGCGAGCGAGCAGGACACGCGCCGAGCGGGGGCCGACGTCGCGAAGCGGCTCGCTCCGGGAGACACGGTTCTCGTCGAGGGCGATCTCGGCGCCGGCAAGACGGTGTTCGTGAAAGGGCTCGCGGAGGGGCTCGGGCTCGATCCGGACGAGGTCACCTCGCCGAGCTTCGCGCTCGTCCACGAGTACGGGCCAGCCGGGCGGCAGCCCGTCCTCGTTCACGCGGACCTCTACCGGCTGCCGCCCGGGGGAGGGCCGGTCGAGGACCTCGGCCTCGACGCGCGCGGGGACGCGATCCTCGCCGTGGAGTGGCCGCGCCCGCCGCTCACGGCGCTCGACGCGTGGCGCGTCACGATCGCGATCGGGGAGGGCGGCGCGCGCCGGATCGACGTCGCGCCGCCCGGCCGGAGCTAGAACGCGAAGATCAGTCCGCCCGTGAGCTCGCCGTTCGCGTACCACGTCGTGTGGTAGTAGTAGCAGTAGCCGTAGTAGTCGCAGTAAGAGCCGTTGTTCGTCGTGTGGTCCGTGTCGATGTACCGCCAGCGGCCGTCGATCCGGAACCCGAAGCGCGGCGTCACGTAGCCCTTGAAGCCGAGAGCCATGTGCCCCGTGAAGTGCGTGTCGGATGAGGAGCCGACGTTGTTGAAGTCGGCCTTGAGGACGGCCGCGCCTCCGCCGACGCCAAAGTACCCGAGCGCACGCCCTCTGCCCCACGTGAGAACGGCGCTGGCCTCGTAGATGTCCTGCGTGAGCGTCCCGATCTGCCCGTTCATGGGGAACGACGGGAAGCCGGACCTCGAGGAGAGGTTATGGGCGTCGAGATCGGACCTCGAGTGCGTCCAGTCGAACTCCACGCCGAAGACGCGGTTCACGTTGTATGCGAGGCGAGCTCCGTAGGCCCAGTCGCTGCCGACGTCCACGTGGCCGTGCCCGGAGTCATAGATGGTGGTCCCGAAATTTCCTCCTCCGAACGGCGAGATCTCGAACGTGCCGGAGCGGTCCTGTGCGGCAGCCGTGCCCGCCACCGTGGCGAGGACGAAGCATCCGGCCAGAACCGGGATCCTGAGTCGCATGGTCCAACCTCCTCGAAAACAGGCGTTTAGTCCGCCCGGCGGTGAGCGGTGCGTCCTGTCGAAGTGACGCGGACGGCTGTGGAAGGTTTACGCAAGCAACCCGCGTTCCGGGAAATGCTACGCCGCCGGGAAAAGGCCGGGCCAGATGGTGGTCACGACGAGGCCGACCGTCAGCGCGATCATGACGACGCACGTTCCCCAGGCGATCCAGTTCCAGGCGCGGCCGTTCACGTGCTCGCCCATGAGGTCCACCCGGTTGATGAGGAGGCAGACGAACACGAGGACGAACGGCAGGAGGAGCCCGTTCAGGACCTGCGAGAGGAAGAGGACGGGGAAGAGCGGGACGCCGGGGATGAGGATGATGCCGGCTCCGATCAGGATCATGCCGGTGTAGAGCGCGTTGAACTGGGGCGCCTCGGACCACGACTTGTCGACGCCGGCCTCGAACCCGAGGCCTTCGCAGATGGAATAAGCGGTCGCGAGCGGCAGGATCGACGCCGCGAACAGCGAGGCGTTCGCGAGGCCGAAGGCGAAGAGCGTGCCCGCCCACTTGCCCGCGAGCGGCCGGAGCGCGAGCGCGGCCTGCTCGGCGCCCTCGATGCGGATCCCGGCGGGGAAGAGCGTCGCCCCGCACGCGACGATGATGAAGAACGCGACGACGTCGGTCAGGACGCAGCCCACGATGACGTCCCAGCGCGAGAGACGGTACTCCTCCGGGCCGATGCGCTTCTCGACGATCGACGACTGCAGATAGAACTGCATCCACGGGGCGATCGTGGTCCCGACGATGCCGATGATCATGAGGACCCACGCGGCGCTGGACTCGATGCGGGGGTGGAACGTCTGCTTCAGGACGTCCTTCCAGACGGGCTTGGCGAAGAGGGCCGAGACGATGTACGTCAGATAGACCGAGCACGCGATGAGGAAGATCTTCTCGACGGTCTTGTAGTTGCCCTTGACGACGATCCACCAGACGACGAAGGCCCCGATCGGGACGGAGACCCAGCGCGGGATCCCGAAGATCTCGAGCGCGGCGGCCCAGCCGGCGAACTCGGCGACGGTGTTCCCGATGTCCGTGACGAGGAGCGCGACGAGGAGATAGAACGTCGAGCGCAGGCCGTAGTTCTCCCGGATCAGCTCGCCGAGGCCCTTGCCCGTGATCGCCCCGAGCCGGGCGGACATCTCCTGAACGACGATGAGGGCGAGCGTGATCGGGATGAGCGTCCAGAGGAGCGAGTAGCCGAAGTGCGCGCCCGCGATCGAGTACGTCGCGATTCCGCCGGCGTCGTTGTCGACGTTCGCCGTGATGATCCCGGGCCCGAGGATCGCGAAGAAGATCGTGAGGCGGCGGCGCCACGTCCTGACGTCCGGCCGCGGCGCCGCCTCGGCGGCCGGAGCGATCACCGGAGCCTCCGGCGATGGCGCTTCGGGTGCTCGTGGAGCCGGTCGACGACGTCGTCGATCGTGATGATCCCGATCAGGACGCCCTCGGGGTCGGTGACGGGAAGGGCGAGCAGGTCGTACTTCGACATCGTCTCGGCGACCTCGTCGGCCGAGACGTCGGGCGTGACGCTCCTCACGGGCGACGCCATCACCTTCTCGAGCGCCACGTCGTCGTCGGCCGCGAGGAGCTCGCGCACGGAGAGGGCGCCGAGGAGGATCTCGCGCTCGTCGACGACGTAGAAGTAAAAGAGAACCTCGGCGTCGCGCGCGATCGGGCGCAGGCGCTGGAGCGTCTCCCTCACGGTGAGATGCGGGCCGAAGGTCACGAAGTCAGTCCCCATGAGGCCGCCGGCCGTGTTCTCGTCGTGGACGAGGAGCTCGGTGACCTCCTGGGCCGCTTCCTTCTCCATGAGCTGGACGAGGTCGCGGGCGTGCTCGCCCTCGAGGTCGCCGAGGACGTCGGCGGCCTCGTCGGCGGGCATCTGCTCGAGGATCTGGGACGCCCTCTGCTCCGGGAGGTCCTCGAGAATCTCCGCCTGGATCTCGGGCTCGAGCTCGTGAAGCGTCTCGGCGGCGGTCTCGACGTCCAGCTTCTTGAAAATGCCCGTGCGCTCGGTGCCGGACACCTGGCTCAGGATGTCCGCGATGTCCGCGGGGTGCAGACGCTGGAGACGCTCCTGCGGGAGCGTCGTCTCGAGGCGGTCGAGCTTCGGGTGGAGGGGCTGCATCGAGTCCCACGGGATGAGCCGCGACGGGAGCGAGCGGTCCGAGAGGCGCCCGCCCCTCGGAGTGACGCCGGCCCCGAAGACGCGCCGGACGAGCCCGCGCACGCCGACGTCGGCGGCGGTGAGGACGAGATCGCCGGAGACGACGTCGAGCTTGAGGTCGTTCACGCGGACGACCTTCACGCCGTTGATGTCCACGATCTGCTTGTCGAGGAGGTGGCGCGCGAGGAGGATCTCGTCCTCGTCCGGCGGGCGGTGCAGGAGGTCGTCTTTCATGAGGCGCGTCCGCACCGTCCCGCGCTGGAAGATCGCGACGTCCTCCCACGGGAGGATGAACGTGTCGAATCGGTCCCGGAGGAGGAGCCCGGTGATCTTCGGGAACGGGGACTTCACGCCGGTCGAAACGGCGAGGTCGCGGATCTTCCCGACGGGCTCGCGCGCGACGTCCCGCACCGTCTCGCCGAGGAACTCGGAGAGGAAGAACCCTTCGTGCGCCGGGACGGCGGTCGAGCGAACGGGCGCGGTGCCGGATGAAGCCACGCTCGCATTGTCTTGGCGCGTGCGCGCGGCGTCAACGAATTCGGGTAATCTCGCGCGCCAAATGTCGGAAACCGGCGCGCGCGGCGTCCCCCGGAGCGTGCCCCTCGTCGTCGTGACGCGCGGAGGGCGCGTCGAGTCCGTGCACCGCGGCTCCGTCGCGGTCGTCTCCGAGGACGGGACTCTCCTCGCCTCGGCGGGCGACCCGCGCCAGCGCGTCTGGCTGCGCTCGTCCGGAAAGCCCTTCCAGCTCGCTCCGTTCCTCGCCGCGGGCGGCGAAGAGCGTTTCGCCCTCTCCACGGAGGAGATCGCGCTGGCCGCCGCGTCGCACTCCGGGGAGCCCGCGCACGTGCGCCTCGCCGCCGGAATGCTCGCCAAAGGCGGTTTCACCGAAGGCGACCTGCACTGCGGCGCGCACCCCCCGATCCACGAGGCGTCTGCCCGCGCGATCTGGGCGGCCGGGAAGAGCCCGACCGCGCTCCACAACAATTGCTCGGGCAAACACGCCGCGATGCTCCTCGCGTGCCGCCTCTTCGGCTTCGACACCTCGACGTACTGGAAAAAGGGCCACCCGCTCCAGCGCCGGATCCTCGCGTCGGTCTCCCGGATGACGGGGGTTCCAGCGGCGCGGATCCCGCGCGCCGTGGACGGCTGCTCCGTCCCCGTCTTCAGCGTGCCGCTGGCCGCACTCGCGCTCGGGTACGCCCGGCTCGTCGGCGGCGGGCCGCGGGGCGAGAGCCCTGCGGAAGGCGCCGCGCGGCGCAGGATCGCCGGGGCGATGGCCGCCTCGCCCGAGATGGTCGCGGGCGCCGGGCGGTTCACGACGGACGTCATGCGCGAGTACGCGGGCGCGCTCGTCGCGAAGGAGGGCTACGAGGGCGTCTACGCGGTCGGCGTGTCCCCTTCGTTCGCGGGGCGGGGCGGGAGGTCCGTCGGGATCGCCGTCAAGATCGCGGACGGCGCCGAGCGCGGCCGGGACGCGGTCACGGTAGAGGTCCTGCGCGCGCTGGGCCTCGCAAAAGGGGCGCGCCTCTCGCGGCTCAGGCGGCTCGCGTTCCGCCCCGTCCTCAACGTGAGGGGCGACGTCGTCGGCGACCTCCGGACCGTTTTCCGGATCGGGCGGGCCTGAATGCGCACGGTCATCCACGTCGGAAAGAAGACCGAGGTGCTGCTCCTCGTCGGCTACACGGCGGTGCTTCTCGCCGTTACGCTTCTCGTGAAAGGCGGGAGCGGGGTGCGGACGAACCTCGCGCCGTTCGACGACATCTCGCGCATCCTTCTGCGCGCCGGCCACGGGGGAGTCCTCTCGAACGCATTCGTCTACGCCGTCGTCGGCATCGTCGGGAACCTCGCGATGTTCGCGCTCTGGGCGTTCCTGATGTGGAAGTTCCTCGACGGGCCCGGCCGCACACCCGCGCGCAACCACGGGGACGTGATCCTCGTGGGCGTCCTCTTCTCCCTCGGGATCGAGAGCATCCAGCTCTTCCTCCCGACGCGCGCCGCCGACATCAACGACGTCTTCTGGAACGTCCTCGGGACGATCGCCGGAAGCGCCTTCGCGCACCTCCACCGCAACGTGCGGTTCGAGTGGGAGTGACGGGACCGTAGAATCGGCAAGGCCACGACCTGCCGGAGTGGCGGAATGGCAGACGCAGGGGACTCAAAATCCCCCGGCCCACAAGGCCGTGCGGGTTCGACCCCCGCCTCCGGCACCAAGGATCGTCCCGAATGAAATAAGGTTGATGGGTTCATTCGTCTAATTTTATTAGGCGAATGTGCCATTAGATTCCCGTTAAGGAAGAAAACATGAAGTGCGCCCGGCGCGAAATTCCTGCCGGGCCATTGCTTGCTATCGTGCCAGCCGGCGTGACCCAGAGCATCAGGATTCCGCAGTCCGGGACGCCGCTCGTCTCGATCGTCGTGCCCTCCGCGGCGGCCCCGGAGTTTCTCTTCGCGTGCCTGCGCTCGCTCGAGCGGCACCTCCCCGCCTCGATCCCGACGGAGACGATCGTCGTCCTCGACCGTGCGCCGGCGGACGCCGCGGCGGCCGTCGAGGCCGCGGCGCCGGGCGTCCTCGTCGCCGCGTCGGCCGTCCGCCTCGGCCTCGCGCGTTCCGGGAACCGCGGGCGGCGTCGGGCTCGTGGGGAGTTCATCGCGCTCGTGCACGACGACTCGGAGATCGAGGCCGGGTGGCTGGAGGCGCTCGTCTCCGCGGCGGCCGCTCATCCCGAGGCGGGAGCGTTCGGAGGGCTCGTGACGTTCCCGGACGGGACGCCGCAGACCGCGGGAGACGTCTTGTTCCGCGACGGCTCGGGCCTTCCCGTGTGGGCCGGTTCGTCCGCCTGCGCCGGGAGCCTCGACCGGCTCCGCGCCGCCGACTACTGCGCCTCGAACGCCCTCCTCGTCCGGACGGCGGCGTGGGATGCGGTGGGCGGGCTCGACCCGAGGTATTTCCCGGCGTACTACGTCGACGTGGATCTGGCGATGGCCCTTCGGGACGCCGGGTGGAGCGTTCTTTTCGAGCCGCGCGCCCGAAACCGGCACCGGAAGGGGGCGAGCTCGCGAAAGACGTTTCGCCTGTGGGTCAACGCGCGCAACCGCGCCACGTTCGTCGCGAAGTGGGGGAGCGCGCTCGCGGACCACGAGCCCTGGGACGGAGGCTCGCCGGAGTCGGTGTCTCGTGCCCTCGCGCGCGCCGAGGCCGCCGCCGTCAGGCTCGCGACCGGCCCGCGCCGCGCCGGCGTCCCTCCCGCCGAAGCCACCGAGGCCGCGGACGCGAGGGACGAGCGCGACGCGCTCGATCAGGACCTCGCGCTGCACCGGGAGTACGCGCGCGGCCTCGAGGATCTCGCAGAGGAGACCGCCGCCATGCGCGGCCTCGCGTGGTGGCGCCTCTACGGGCGGCTCCTGCCCGTCCTGAAGGCGCTCAGGCGTTTCAGCCGTCCCGGATCGTCCAGTCGAACTCGATGACGCCGGAATGCGGGTCGATGCGGGCCTTGTCGGGGTCCGCCGGGTCGAACCGCACCGTCCCGAAGTTCACGATGCGGCCGAGCGTCGAGCCCCAGTTCTGCGTCGCGTGCCATACGCCCTGCGGGATGTAGAGGAGCAGCCAGCCGTTCCCGGCGAACCAGAACTGGCAGAAGTTGCCTTTCGTGGGCGAATCCTCGCGCCCGTCATAGAGCACGATCCTGAGGTCGCCCGTCTGCACCAGGTAGCGGTCGGCCTGCCGGCGGTGCATGCCCCAGCCCTTGATCCGCCCGGGACGGATCGTGAACTCGTAGGCGTGGACGATCGGCTCGTCCCAGAAGGGCTTCGCGAAGTCCATGAACGGGACGAGCGACCCGCGGTGGTCGTGGTAGCCGACCGGCCTGTCGACGCGGACTCCGGTGATGTTCCGAGCCATGACCTCGTCGGGCTCGGCCGTGCGGGCGGCGTCGGCGGCGCCCGCCACGGCGACGCGTAACTCGGCGCGTGGGTGTCGGGACGGAAAATCGTTCGGCATGCGCCAAGTTTAACTTGCGGAATCCGCTCGTTTGCGAATGTTGCGAACGTGTCGCATGTACAGCCGAGCGTCTAAACCGCTCAGGACGCGCCACAAACGGCTGCGCCTGCCATACTCGTTGACGCCCGGGGAGGGGGAGAGTAGTCTCGCGTTCCCCATTTCAAGGAGGAGTTGGCCGTGGCGTTCAAGATCGGCGACAGGCTCGTCTACCCGAACCACGGAGTCGGCGTGGTGGAGACCATCCAGGAGTCGCTCCTCGAGGGCTCGCCCGCACCCTGCTACCAGCTCCGCCTCCTCGGAAACAACTCGCGCGTGATGGTTCCGGTCGGCAACTCGGACCGGATCGGTCTGCGTCCGCTCACGCGCCGCAAGGACGTGGGCTCCGTGTTCCGCGTCCTCGAGAACGGCATCCTGCCCCCGAGCGGCGACTGGAAGGGCCGTTACAAGCAGAACCTCGACAAGATGCGCTCGGGGCGCCTCACGGACATCGCCGACGTGCTCAAGAACCTCAGCTGGGTCCAGAAGCAGAAGGCGCTCTCGTTCCGCGAGAAGAAGATGTACGAGCGCGCGCGCTACCTGATCGTCTCGGAGATCGCCCAGATCAACGGGCTGCCCGAGGTCGAGGTCGCGACCGAGGTCGAGAAGGCCCTCGACCGCGCCATGATCAAGCGGCACGCGGGGAACAACCGCGACCACTGACCTGCCCAGGGAGAACCCGGCGCGGGTTCTCCCTGACCCTCTCCGCCGCATCGGCCGATGAGGGGGGCCGGAATTCCGTATAGTGGGCAGGATGGTCGTGAGGGGAGCGCGCTGGGCACTGGCCGTGACGATGGCGTTCGCCGCGCTCGCGTCGGCGTCGCCGTCGCGCTCGGGCGATCCCGTCCTCGACGTCCTGGTCCTGAACCTCGAGATGGAGAAAAAGAGGGCCGTCGAGGACGCCGAGGAGTTCGAGAGGGCCTCCGAGCGCCTCGCCCACGCCGAGGCTGACCTCACCGCCGCCGTGGCGCGGCTCGCGCGGCTCGTCCGCGACGGCAGCCCGGAGCGCCCCGCGCTGGAGAGCGCGGCCGACGCCGTCGACGAGGCCCGGGCCCGGTCTCTCGTGCAGCAGGAGCGGAGGCGGTCGATCGGCGAGAGCCTCGCGGAGCACGGCCGCCGGGCCGCGGCCCTGCGCGAGGAGATCGCGAAGCGCCGCGACGGGATCCGCGCGCCGTCCGACCCCGTGACGGGCCGGTGGGACGTCACGATCAACCCTGGCAACCTCCACGGGACCCTGCGCCTTGCCCTCGACGGGACGATCGTCTCGGGCGACTACGTCCTCGACGGCGGATTCCGGGGCTCCGTCCGGGGCACGTTCGTCGGCGACAGGCTGTCGATCGACCGGATCGATTCCGAGCGCGGATTCGATGCGAAGTTCTACGGACGCGTGACGAGCGGCGCGGCGCGGCGGATCGGCGGGACCTGGGAAGCGACGCTGATCGCGCCCGCGACGGGTCCCTCTGCCGGGAGCTGGAGCGCCCAGCCGGCGCGTGAAGATGAAGGAGAGCCCCGATGACCGAACAGGACGACCACCTTCCGCCGCCCGCGCCGCCGCGGAAGAACAAGGGCGCGCGCGCGGCGGCGCCCGCCTCCCCGCCCCGCGCCTTCGGGCCCTGGGCGGACCGGCTCCTGTTCGCCGCAATCGGCCTTCTCGCCGGCTTCGCGGCGGCGTACGTCTATCTCGACAGGATCCCGCAAAACGTTCCGGGCGGCGCCGCAGACCCGCACGCCGGGATCGCGGGCGTGGGTCCCGGCGCTACGCGCGACCTGCCGGGCAGCGGCGGCGGCCAGCCGTCGCTCGCGGCGGACCCGGTCGCCCAGCGCAGGCTCGCCGATCTCGACGCCGCCGTGGCGAAAGAGCCTCGTAACTACGCTCTCCTCGTCCAGCTCGGCAACACCGCGTACGACGTCGAGAACTGGCAGAAGGCCGTCGACTCCTACGAGAGCGCGCTCAAGCTCCAGGCCGGAGACGCGAACGTCATGACGGACCTCGGCGTCGCGTACCGGAACCTCGGGAACGGCACGAAGGCGCTCGAGTACTTCGGGAAGGCCCTGGCGAAGGACCCGTCCCACTGGCCCGCCGCGTTCAACGAGGCGATCGTCTACGGCGTCGACCGGGGCGACAAGGCGAGGGCGAGGGAGATCCTGCTCAAGATCCGGAAGGACCATCCCGAGGTCAAGTCGGTCGACGGGCTCCTTCAGGCGCTGGACCAGAAGGGGTCGTGACCGAGTCTCCGGGCGACCTGTTCGACGACGACCTTCCGTCGCCCGGAGCCGAGTCCCCTTCGGACGCGCCGCTCGCGGATCGCATGCGCCCCCGCGATCTCTCCGAGGTCGCGGGCCCGCCCGACCTCGTCGGCGAGGCCTCGTTCCTCGCGAGGGCGATCGCCTCCGATCGCGTCCCCTCCCTCGTCTTCTGGGGCCCGCCGGGGAGCGGGAAGACGACGCTCGCGCGGATCATCGCGGCGAAGACGAAGGCCCGGTTCCTCGCCTTCTCCGCGGTCGTTTCCGGCATCAAGGAGATCAAGGCCGTCATGGAGGAGGCATCGCGCGCCCGCCGCCGGGGCCGGCGGACGCTCCTCTTCGTGGACGAGATTCACCGCTTCAACCGCGCCCAGCAGGACGCGTTCCTGCCGTTCGTCGAGGCGGGGGACATCGTCCTCGTGGGCGCGACGACGGAGAACCCTTCGTTCGAGCTGAACGGGGCGCTGCTCTCCCGGCTGCGCGTGATCATCCTGCCTGCGCTGACGGAAGAAGATCTGATTCTGCTGATGAAGAGGGCGCTCGCGGACCCCACGAGGGGGCTGAACGCGCAGGTGACTGCGGATGAAGACGCCTTCGAATGGTTGGGACGCTTTGCCGACGGCGACGCCCGAAGGGCGCTCACCGCGCTGGAGGCGGCGGCCGCGCAGCTGCTTTCGGAAAGGGACCTTCGGATTTCTTCGAGAGGTTACCCGGCGCAGGCCGCTCGCTCGACGCGCGAAGGCGGCGCCCCGGCCTCTTCACCTTCAGAAGAAATCTCTTCGGGCTCCTCGGACGCTCCGAAGTTGACCGTCGCCGTCCTCGAGGAGCTCTTCAAGCGCAAGGTCCTCCTCTACGACAAAGCCGGCGAGGAGCACTTCAACATCATCTCGGCGCTCCACAAGTCGCTGCGTGACTCGGACGTCGATGCCTCGCTCTACTGGCTCGCCCGGATGCTCGAAGCGGGGGAGGACCCGCTCTACGTGGCGCGGCGCCTCGTGCGCTTCGCCTCCGAGGACGTGGGCCTCGCGGACGCGGGCGCACTGACCCTCGCCGTGGCGGCGAAAGAGGCCGTGCACTTCATCGGGATGCCGGAGGGCGCGCTCGCGCTCGCCGAGATCACCGTCTACCTCGCACTGGCCCCGAAGTCGAACGCGCTCTACGTCGCATACGGCGAGGCCGCGGACGACGTCCGCGAGCGCCCGAACCTGCCGCCGCCGCTCGCGATCCGGAACGCGCCGACGAAGCTCATGAAGGACTCGGGCTACGGGAAGGGATACAGGTACGCGCACGACCTTCCCGAGAAAACGGCGGGGCTCTCGTGCCTGCCGGACGCGCTCGAGGGCCGGAACTACTACCGGCCGTCGGGTGAGGGCCGCGAAAAGGCCTTGAAGGAGCGCGCGGAGGCGATCCGGGCGCTGCGCGCGAGGCTGAAGAAGAAATAAGCGCTGCTTCGGACCCGTGCGGAAATGCGCGCGCCGACGCTCCGGGAGACGGTCTGCAAAGTTCCCTAGAAAGGGAAGAAAGCCGGCGCCGTGCGCGTTCCAACCGCATGCTCTTTGCCGCTCCGCGCGTCGTCTTGCTCCTGGCATTCGCCCTGCCCCTCTTACCTTCTAAGAAGATCTTCTCTTCTCCTCCTTCTTCTTCGTCTTCCGTCCCCGTCTCCGCGCCGGTCGGCCTCTGGCACGCCGCTCTCGTCCCGACGCCCCAGTACCCGGTGCTGTTCGACGTGCGGATCGTCGCAACGGGGAAGGGCCTCGCGGCGTTCCTCGTGAACGGCGCGATCGAGGCGCCGTTCACGTCCGCCGCGTGGGACGGGACGACCCTGACGCTCGAGCTCGCGCACTACGACGCGCGGATCGTCGCGACGAGGACGGCCGGCGGCCTCGCGGGGCGCTACACGCGCGTCGTGGCCGCGGGCGTCGCCGACGTGCCGTTCGAAGCGTCGCGCGTGGCGCCCGCCGCGCCCCCGGCGCCCCCGGCCGGCTCGTCCCTCGCGGGCTCGTGGGATTTCGAGATGGGCGCCGCGTCCGGCACGGTCGAGAAGCTGACGGGCCTCTTCACGCAGCAAGGCGCCGCCCTCGCGGGCACCCTCCTCTCCCTGACCGGC
>DATKLW010000040.1:0-39656 GCA_035542215.1 Thermoanaerobaculia bacterium
GCCGACCTGAAGGTCGGCACGATGCTCTCCGCTACGTTCAACACGGTCGAGAAGCCCGTCGAGGTGAAGACGACCACGATCCGCCAGGGCGAGGTCGTCAAGGTCAACGGCTCGGTGCTGGTCTACAAGGAGAACGGCAAGATCTTCACGAAGACCGTCCCGGCGGGCTTCCGGTTCAACGTCGACGGCAGGGAAGTCGGCGTCGGGGACCTCTCCGCCGGCATGAAGATCACCGCCACGATCGTGACGACCTCGACGAAAATGACGACCGAGAAGCAGCGCGGAACGGTCTCGGGCGCAGCCCCCGCTGAGCCGGCCCCGGCGCCTGTCGCCGCGGCTCCGGCCCCGGCCCCGGCCCCCGTCGCCGCCGCCGCCCCGGCCCCGGCTCCCGCCAAGAAGAAGCTCCCGAAGACCGCGAGCCCGATGCCGCTCATCGGCCTCCTCGGCGGCCTGTCCGTCGCGGCCGGCGCGGGCCTGCGCAAGCTGCGCTCCCGCTAGGCTCTCTTCGTCCCGTCCGGGCGGCTCCCCTCGCGGGGGCCGCCTTTTTTGCCTTTAGGTCCGGCTATTTCGCTTCGCCCTTGACCGCTTCGATGGCCTGCTGACGCTCCTGCAGGCTCTCCTCGATCAGGCGGTACGCCACGAAGTACTTGTAGATGTTGCCGACGTACGTCACGGTCTCCTGGCCGATCTTCTCCTCGGCCACGACCTCGACGTGATGGAACCACACGTTCGGATCGAGGCCGCGTCTTTCGGCGACCTTCCGCAGCTGACGGACGCGCCCGGCCCCCGCGTTGTAGGACGCGAAGGCGAAGAGGGCCTTGTCCAGCTTCGTCATCGGCTCGCTTTCGTAGTAGTGGTCGATCATGAATCGCATGTACTTGACGCCGGCGTTGATGTTCGGTTCGGTCAGCGCGATGTCGCCGACGTTCATTTCCTTGCCGGTCGCCGGCATGAGCTGCATCACGCCGATCGCCCCCACCGGGCTCCGGGCGTTCTGGTTGAGCCTCGACTCCTGGTAGCCCTGCGCCGCCATCAGCATCCAGTCCACGCCGTAGCGATCCCCGTACTTGCGGAAGAGGTCCACGAGCTTCAGGAATTTCTTCCGTTCCGCGTCCGAGGCCGCGTTCTTCACGTGTTTGAGGTGCTTGAAGTAGCGCGCGAGGATTGCCGCGCGCTCGTCCGCGAGGTGTCCGGTCGTGACGGCTTTCGACATGCGGTCCAGAAAGGCCTTGAGCTTCGGGCTGTCCTTGCGGACGGCCCACGCCTTTTCGACCTCCGTGTCCACCGAGATCGCGTCGTGGACGACGACCTTCGGGAAGACCTTCTTCCAGAAATGGGCGATGTGATCGTCCACGACGAGAACGGGCACGAGCCCGGCGTTGAGCATCTCGACGAGATCCTCGTCCTCGAGATCGTCGGGAGCTTCCTTCAGCGTGACAAGCGGTTTGTTCTCGGCGGCGAAGCGCCGGTTCAGCGCGGTCAGACTCTCGTAATAGCTCGACGACTTGCGGACGAACACTTCCTTTCCCGCGAGGTCGTCCAGCGTCGAGAGGGCGGGTGACGCGGGCCCCGTGAGCACGAGCTCGCGAACGCCGGTCATGTGAGGTCCTGCGAAGTCCACGAGCGCCTCGCGCGACGGGGTGACGCTGAGATTCGCCGCGGCGATGTCGCCCTTTCCCGCCGTCAGAGCGGAGAAGATCTCGTCGCGCCCGACGGGGATGTAGAAGAACTTCACCTTGAGGTTCTTGCGCCCGCCCTGCTTCCTGATTTCCTTTTGCAGCTCCTTCTCGATCAGCTGGAACGTGTCGTACGTGACCCCTCGTTGCGTTCCCTTGTCGTTGAAGTAAGAGGTCTTGCTGGGCACGACCAGCACGCGGATGATCCGGCGCTTGACCATCTCGTCCAGATCGCCGGTCCAGGGCCGCATGATCGTTTCCGGGTCAATGGTCAGATCCTCCCTCGGGGCCTTCGGCGTCTCCGCTCGCGCGGGGGCGGCAGCGAGCAGGAGCAGCAGAGCCGTCAGCGCGCGCCGGAGGAGGAATGAAACCGCGCGACCGGCTTCCATGGCGGCATTTCACCACAAGTGGCGGAAGCTCACGCAGGTGTGATCGAATCTGGAGGCAGACCGCCTCCAGGATGATTCAGAAAACTCATGCACGCAGAGCCTCTTGGAATCCAATACTGTCCCCAGCCGCGCGCGGTATGGTCTTGGCATTGAATTCCATCGGCTTTGTTTTTTCAGGCGGCTCTTCGGCCGCAGAAAGAGGGATCCAATGAAGAAGTTCGCCATCGGGCTGGTCGTTGCATCGGGTGTTCTCGCCGTGTCCGCCGCTCTCGCGCAGGCGCCCGGGACGGCGTCCGCGCCCGCGGCGACTGCCGCGCCGGCGGCAACTGCCGCGCCGGCGGCGACTGCCGCGGCGGCGCCCGCAGAGGCGCCGCGCACGTACCTCGAGAAGGCGACCATCGCCGTGGACGGCAAGGCCGAGTACAACGGATCGGTCGAGTTCGAATTCACGCCCCTCGGCGCCGCCGGGAAGACGTTCGACGTGACCGTCCTCGCGAAAGCCGGCCGGAAGGACATCGCGAAGGACATCCACAAGGAGCTCGTGATCGCGGCCGGGTCGCTTTACAAGGTCAAGCTCAGCGGCGACGAGGTGCGCGTCTCGAAGGCCTCGAAGGCCGCGCAGAACTTCTCGATCGTCATCCACAAGCTGAACGTGTCGGGGGTCTCGGTCCTCGTGAAGAAAGGGTGACGCCGTGAAGAGGTCTTTCGCTTCCCTCGCACTCGCTCTCGCGACGTGCGCGCTCGCCTCCGCTTCGGCGCTCGCCGCGGTCGACTCCGACTTTCCCGAGGCTGTCGACCAGCCCGTCGTCATCCAGCTCGGCGGCACATGGAATTCGTTCGACACGCAGGCCCGGCTGGACGTGACCCGGAACGGGCTTGCTTCGATCGGCACGACGCTCGACATGGAGCAGTTCTTCGGGGTTCCCACGACCCAATGGGACTTCCGGGGCGACGGCTCCTGGCGCATCTCGAAGCGCAACTACATCGACTTCGGCTACTCGTCCCTGTTCCGCAGCGGCACGCGAGCGATCGACGCGGACGTCGTCTGGAACGGCTACACGTACAAGGCGGGCGCCACGATCGACGGAAAGTTCGACAACTACTACGCCTACGTCGGCTGGCATTACGACATTTTCCGTGCGGACAACGTCAAGGTCTGGGCGGGCCTCTCGATCGCGTACGAGCACTTCGACACGGGTCTCAGCGGCCAGGCCTCGATCACGAACCCCGACGGGACCATCACGAAAGGAGCCGTGGTCGCCGACTACAGCGTGGGCCTCCCTGCGCCGCTGATCGGCCTCGGGTTCTCGGGGGCCATTTCCCGACACTGGACGATGGACTTCTACACGCGGGCGATCGGCTTCAGCTCGAGCGACCTCGCAGGCAGCATCCTGGAGACCGGCCTCTCGTTCGGGTGGTACCCGGCGAAGAACTTCGGCGTCGTCGGCGGGGCGGACGTCAGCAGGATCTCGATCCGGAAGTACAAGAACGACAACCAGACGATCTCCGCGAGCTACACGTACACCGGCCCGCGCCTCGGGCTCGTCATCGGATTCTGAACATGCGCCGAGCCGCCGCCGCCGTCGCCCTCGCCGCCGGTCTCCTCGCGGCGCCGGCCGAGGCGTGGATCTACCCCGAGCACCGCAACATCGCGGGGAGCGCGATCGAGGGCCTCGACCCGGCCCGCAAGGCGACGCTCGAGCGCCTCTGGGCCGAGGCCCGCAAGGGGCACGAGGACCGGCTCTGCGAAAGCCCGTGGGCCGGCGACCAGGGGAAGAAGCCCGGATGCATCGACTTCGCGGCATTCCCCGCGCTCTCCGGCGACCACTCGTGTTCGGCCGACGACGTCCTCAACACGATCCTCAACACGAAGTGGGTGATGGACGTCGCCGCGGTCGCGTCCGTTCTCGACAAAGGGCTCGCGACCGCGAAGAACAAGAACGAGGCGCGCAACCGCCTCACGCGGTCGGACCTTGAGCTCCAGCGCAGGGACCCCGAGTACGCGACGCGCGCGGGCTCAAACAACGTCCACTTCCTCCTGACACGCGACACGGACGACGTCGGGCAGTACCTCATGGCGAGCCTCGCGCACGGCGCCGAGCTGAACGGCCTCGGCGTGTGGGCGCGGTACCACATCGCGGCGATGCGCCTCGTGCACGAGCTCGAGGCGGGGCGCGTGCCTGACGACAAGAGGCCCGAGGTCGCGCGGCTCGCGCTCGCGGCTGAGGCGTTCGGCGATCACTTTCTCGAGGATGCGTTCGCGGCCGGGCACGTCACGGGGGTGTGGGGCGACGTCGCGACGCGCAAGGGGACGCACGACTACTACAACCAGAACGGCTTCGACGCGATGACGTGGAGCGGGAAGCCGATTCTCATGTTCGGCGACGCGAACATGAAGCCGGCCGACCTCGCTCGCGCGGCCGCGTCCCTCCGCGCGAGCTTCGATCAGGTTCTCGACGCCGCGAGCCCGGACTGGGCGCATGCTGCCGAGTACGACTCCATCCCGATCGCGTGGGCGAAGGGCGTTCCGGCGTTCGACACGTGCAAGTCGACGAAGATGCCTTCGGCCGAGGCGGAAGGGGTCCCGGCCGGGATCGCCGTCTCCGTCGCGAAGGAGAGCGCTCCGATTCTCCTCGAGACGCCGCGACCGGGCCGGAGACCGCCGGAGGGCGCCATGCCGCGCTTCCGGTCCGAGATCGGCCCGTTCATCGGCCTCGCGGCCGGGATTTCCGGCGGCTGGGCGGACGGCGGGTTCGAATCGACGGAGTCCCCGGCCCGCGCGGCCGGCACGATGGACATCGGGGTGCGCGCGGGCCTCGGGCTCGAGGCGCTCCTCGGCGACGCCGGCGACGGCCAGATCTTCCTGCAGGCGGGCGTTCTGCAGGAGCTCGGCTCAAAGGACGCCTGCGCGGACCCGTGCCCGACCGCCGGCGTCGTCGCGAACCTCGCGCTCCGGACGCCCGCCCGCAAGGCGATCGCGACGCGAATTCGCATGCCGTTCTGGCTCATCCCGGGCGACCTCATCCTCGCGGCGCCGATCCTCGGCTTCCTCGCGCCGAAGACGTACACGAACATGGCGATGGTCGCGGCGAGCGGCGGCCTGATCCCGTGGCAGACGGGGCTTTCGACGCCGGTCGGCCGCGTCCAGTTCATCCTCGGGCGCGAGGTCGGCGCCTCCTTCTTCGGCTACAACGGCGGCGAGGACCAGCTCTTCGTGTCCACGCCCGGGTCGGGCAGCGGCGCCTTGACGGTGATCTCGCTCCGGTCGATCCGCTGGGACTTTCCGATCGTGGAGGTGCGTCCCTTCCGCAGCTACGCGACGACGCAGGCGGCCGCGGTCCTGATCCAGATCGGGATGGCCTTCGACAAGCCGACGAAGATCACGGTCTTCGCGCCGGCCAGCGCGCCCTCGCCGTACCTGAAGACAACGAGCTCCCTGTACGTCCGCCTCGCGTTCGACTGGCGGAACTACCTCTGATGCGGCGCGGGGCCGCCGTCGCGTTCGTCGTCGCGGCGTCGGTTCTCGCCGGGACGGAGGCGCGCGCGCAGGCGCCCGCCGGAGGCTCCCCGCCTCCGGCGAAGTCGTCGCTCTTCAAGGATCCGGAAGACGGAGCGTTCGACGTCGGCGCCTGGGCGGCGACGCGGACCGGGATCCTTCCGATCCCCGTTCTCATCACGGAGCCCGCGGTCGGATACGGGGCGGCGCTCGGGCTCGTGAAGATCCACGGCGAGGGGCTCGCCGGCACCAAGGACGCGCCGCTTGGCGCCTCGGGCAGGCCGATCCCGCCCGACGTCTCGGCCCTCGGAGGCGCCCTGACCGAGAACGGCACGTGGGCCGCGGTCGCGGCGCACCTCGGGTACTGGGGCGGCGACCGGTGGCGGTACGTGGGCGTGGCCGGCTACATGTCTCCGAAGCTCGACACGTACGACGCACAGGGGCGGGCGTACGGCTTCAATCTCGAGGGATGGGTCGTCTACCAGGAGCTGAAGCGGCGCGTCGGGCGCTCGAACCTCTTCCTCGGCGCGCGGTTCGTCTTCATGGACGCGACGACGACCTTCGAGGCCGGGATCGCCCCGCCGGACGCCCCGAGGCCCGAGTTCGCGACCCGCGACTCCGGTCTCGGCGCCGTCGCCGAATTCGACTCGCGCGACAACACGTTCACGCCGAGCCGCGGCGTCCAGGTGACCGCTTCGGCTGTGTTCTTCGGGCCGTATCTCGGCGGCGAGAACGACTACCAGCGGTACGGGGCGAACGGGCTCTTCTACTGGGACGTCCACCCCCGGCTCGTCCTCTCGACGCGGCTGAGGACACAGGCCGTCGTTGGCGACGCGCCGTTCTACGCGCTGCCCTTCGTTCAGCTGCGGGGCATCCCGGCGATGCGCTACCAGGGCGAGACCGCCGTGTCGGTGGACGGCGAGGCGCGGTGGGCCGCCACGAAGAGGTGGTGGCTCGTCGCGTTCGCGGGCGCCGGCTGGACGGACGCCGGCTCGACACGCGGCCTTGTCGACAAGTCCGTCCACGCGGGCGGGGCCGGCTTCCGTTACCTCATCGCCCGCAGGCTCGGGATCCTGACGGGGCTCGACTTCGCGAAGGGCCCGGAGCAGTGGGCGCTCTATGTGGTCTTCGGAAGCTCGTGGTGAGGCATTCCGGACGGTGCTACGCTGTTTCGAGGAGAACGAACATGAAGATCCGCGTCGCTTTCATTGCGGCTTTCGTCTCCCTCGTCTTCGACATGCAGGGACAAGAGCTGGGAAAATCGCCGTCAGCTGCCCCTGCCCAGGAGACCCGGATCATCGTGTACCGGATCGACCTCGTCCCGAACGGCTTCATGTTCGCGATGAACGAGCCCGTCCTCGACGGGAACGACTACGTCTTCCGCAGCCTGCCGGAGCGGACGGAGATGAAGGTCCCGAAGGTCAAGGTGAAGTCGGTTGCGCGGTGGTCGACGGATTACTCCAAGGAAATCGTCTGGCGGGTCGATCTCGCGGGAACGTCCGGCGTGCACCTCGCGCGGAACGAGCCGGTGAAGAAGGGGAAGAACTGGGTCGCCTACACGTGGAAGAACAACACGCTCGTGAGCGTGCCGGAGACGGACGTCGTGAAGATCACGCGCCTCACGGGCGCCGAGGCCTTCAAGGCCGAGCAGCTCGCGCTGGGCGTCATCGTCCTCGAGGGAGAATCCACGACCTCCGGCTTCAAAGGGGGCAACGCGCCGGTGAACACGGCGCCGGCGTCCGGATCGCAGGCGCCGGCGGGCGACCCGACGGCGCCCGGCAACTGGCCGTACCAGGGCCAGCCCGGAGCGACCGACGCCTACGCGCCCGGCAACGCGACGGTCGCCAAACCGGGCGATACCCCGATGGCTCCGACACCGCGCTGACGGCATTTCGCCATGGTTGGCGGCATCCCGTCTGCCGCCCGCACACCCCGGAATCGACTGAAAGTCGATCGCTCTTAAGAGGCTGCAAGTAAAGGACAAGTTGGCCCCATGACCGGGTGGTCGGACGGGCACGCCCTTCGCAAGAGGGGGTGTGAGTTCAATGCTCAGAATCTCGGACGAGCGTCTCGGAGAGGCCACGGTGGTACACGTCGCCGGGCGTCTCGCCGGCGAGGGCGTCGACGAGTTGGGCCGGCTCTGCGCCGCCTTGCCACATCCGCTTCGGATCGACCTCACGGAATTGCTCCATGCCGACGAGCTCGGGCTCTCGCTCCTGCGCGCGCTGCGCGATTCCGGCGCGGAGCTGGAGGGCGTCTCGCCGTTCCTTCACCTCATGCTCGATGAAGGGAGAAACCATGTTCGGAACTGACCGACAGCGTGCCATGACTCTCGCCGCGTTGGCTGCGGTCCTCACGCTCGGCGCGGGGAGCGCGCGGGCCCAGACGGACGCCGACAGGCCGGCCGGCCTGCGGGTCGAGATCTACGGCTTCGCGCAGGCCGACTTCGGCTACGACTTCAAGCAGATGGACGCGAACTGGTTCGACGTCCTCCGGACGACGAAGATCGAGTCGTACCCGAACCAGTACGGCGCGGACGGCCGCACGTGGGCAAGCGTCCGGCAGAGCCGGTTCGGCGTGAAGGGCTGGATCCCGACGTCGCTCGGCGAGGTCAAGACGATCTTCGAATGGGAGCTCTTCGGCGTCGGCGTGGACGCGGGCCAGACGACGATCCGCCTGCGGCATGCGTGGGGCGAGTTGAACGCATTCGGCGCGGGGCAGACGTGGAGCCCATTCATGGACCCGGACATCTTCCCGAACTCGATCGAGTACTGGGGCCCGACCGGGATGCCGCTGTTCCGGAACGTCCAGCTCCGGTACATGCCGCTGCGCGGCGACGACGAGCTCTTCATCGCCCTCGAGCGCCCCGGCGCGAGCGCCGACGGCGGGAGCTACTCCGACCGCGTCGAGCTGCAGAACGTCAAGATCCGCACGCCGCTGCCGGACCTCTCCGCGCACTACAAGAAGTCGGGGGCGTGGGGGCACGTCCAGCTCGCCGGCATCCTGCGCGAGATCAAGTGGGACGACGTGAACACCGACGCGTACGACCTCTCCGGCAGCACGACGGGCTGGGGCCTGCACCTCTCGACGATCCTCAACGCCACGAAGAACGACGTCGTCCGGGCCTCCGTCATCTACGGCGAGGGCGTCGAGAACTACATGAACGACGCGCCGATCGACATCGGCGTCCAGAACAACTTCAGCGATCCGAAAAAGCCTGTCGTCGGCAAGGCGCTGCCCGTCCTCGGCATCGTCCTCTTCCTCGACCACAACTGGAGCCAGAAGCTCGCAACGTCCATCGGGTACTCGTACGAGCACATCTCGAACACGGACGGCCAGAAACCCAGCGATTTCCAGTGGAGCAACTACGCGCTGACGAACCTGCTCTACACGCCCGTCGCCGGCGTGATGGCGGGGGTCGAGTTCCAGTGGGGCCAGAGGCACAACTTCTCGGACGGCTGGAGCGCCGACGACTACCGCATCCAGTGCTCGTTCAAATACAATTTCTCGTACATGCTGGGAGGCAAAAAGTAGATGGACGTCAGGAAGCGGATCCTCGCTGCCGCCGCGGCGCTCTCGCTTGCTGCCGGCCTCGCGCCGGCGTCCCTCGCGCAGACGCCGGACGAGATCCAGAAGGCCGTCAACGCGGCCTACGAAAAGTACAAGGACCTCAAGGAAGGCAAGAACGCCGACTACATCCCGGCGCTCGCGAAGGTCGACCCGAAGACCTACGGCATCGCGCTCGTGACGACGGACGGCAAGGTCTACACGGCCGGGGACGTCAAAGCCGAAGTCTCGATCCAGTCGATCTCGAAGGTCTTCACGATGGCCAAGGTCGCCGACGAGTCGGGGTTCGACGCGATCGTCAACACGATCGGCGTCGACGCCACCGGGATGCGCTTCAACTCGATCGTCGCGGTCGAGTTCGCGAAGAAATCCCTCGGCGGGCCCGAGATCAACCCCCTCGTGAACCCGGGCGCGATCACCGCGACGAGCATGCTCAAGGGCAAGACGCGCGAGGAGATCTGGAACGGCCTCCTCGCGACGTATTCCGACTTCGCCGGGCGCCCGCTCTCCGTGAACCAGGACGTCTTCAAGTCCGAGTCCGAAACGAACCAGCGCAACCAGGCGATCGGGTTTCTCATGTACGCGTACGAGTACATCAAGTCCGACCCGCTGCGCGCGACGGACATCTACACCGAGCAGTGCTCCGTGAACGTCAACGCGAAGGACCTCGCGGCGATGGCCGCGACGCTCGCGAACGGCGGGAAGAACCCGCTGACGGGCAAGCAGGTCATGAAGACCGCGAACGTCCCGGGGACGCTGGCCGTCATGGCGACCGCGGGCCTTTACGACGACTCGGGCAAGTGGTACTACCGCACGGGCCTTCCGGCCAAGAGCGGCGTCGGCGGAGGGCTCATCGCCGTCGCGCCGGGCAGGTTCGGCATCGCCGTGATCTCGCCGCCGCTCGACGACGCCGGCAACAGCGTCCGCGCCCAGAAGGCGATCGCGGACATCTCGAACGCCCTGAAGGCGAATCCGCTCGCGTCGACGCCGCGCTGAACGCGACGTACCTCCTCCTCCGGGCAGCCGGGGTCCTCCACCCGGCGCCCGGACCTTTTCCCGTGCGGTTCTGCGACACTCGCGTGGCAGCCGTTTCATGAAGCCTTTCCTCCACCGCCTCACGGCATCGGCCGTCGTCGTCGTCTTCCTCGCGGCCGCCGGCGTGGCGCTCGCGCCGTGGTGGATCGACCTCGGCCCGGTGCGCGCGAGGATCGAACGCGCCGCCTCCTCGGCCGTCGCCGGCCGCGTGGCATACGAGCGGATCGACCTCTCGTGGTTCCCGCACGCCGAGGTCGTCGTCCGCTCCCTGCAGATCTCCGTGCCCGGAACGGCGCGCGCCGCGGCGAAGGCCGTGCACGTGACGCCGGCGCTTCTCCCGCTCCTTCGCGGCAGGGTCGTGTTCACGAAGGTCTCCGTCGAAGGCCTGGAGCTCCAACTGGATCTGGACGCCCCGAGTCCGGAGCGAAGCCCGGCGCCGCCCGCGCCCGGCTGGACGAAAATGCTCGGCTCGCTGGGTTCCCGGACGCTGGACGTCGAGCTGAGCCGAAGCCGCGTGGTGCTGTCGCGGCCGACGGGGAAGAGTCTTGCCCTCGAAGGAATTCGGCTCGAGGCCTCTCTCCGCGCGGCGGATGGACAGGCAACGCTCACGCTCTCGCGTCTTTCCGCTGAATCGCCGCGCCTCCTCGCCGATGGAACGCTCCGCGCGGACGCCGCCTCTTCGCACCTGGAAGCCTCCGCGCAAGGGAGCGGCCTCGACGTCGCGGACCTCCGAAAGACGCTCCTCTCTTTCGCCGGGGACGAGCCGGTGGTCAGGGCGATCTTCGGGATCGTCCGGGGCGGCACGCTGACGTCCTTCACCTTCGCGTCCTCCGGGACGTCGCCGGGCGATCTCGTTGCCCTCGAGCGAATGTCCATCCGCGCCGCGGTCGAGGGCGCGACGGTCCGCATCGAGGGACCGGGACTCGAGCTCGCGGACGCCCGCGCGGACGTCGCACTCGAAGGGGGGACCCTCACCGCGGAGAACGCCGCCGCCCGCGTCGGAAAGTCGCAGGTTTCCGGCGGGCGCGTCCTCGTCGGGCTCCGCAAGGGCGACGACCGGCTGCGCGTGGAGGCGAGCGTGAAGGCGAATCTCGCCGAGGTTCCGGCGATCCTGGCGCGTGCGATTCCCCGAGGCGCCTTCCGCGAGGAGCTCGCACTCGTGAAAGGCCTCGAGGGGAGCGCGAGGGGCTCGATCACGATTGGCGGCCGGAAGAGCGCGCTCGAAACGAGCGTCTCGGTGTCGGAGATGCGGTTCTCCGCGACGTACGGTCGGATCCCCTGGGCGGTGCGGGTGGACGGCGGGACGTTTGCGTTCGACGGGAAGAGTGTCGGTGTGAGCAGGCTTTCCGGAAACATCGGCCGATCGACGTTCTCGGGCCTCTCGGCCCGCCTGCGGCTGAGCCGGGAGGCCGTTCTCGAACGAGCGTCCGGCTCGATCGAGGTTTCGCTGGAAGATCTCTTGGAAGGTGCCCGATCCATCCGGGGCGCGGCTCCCCTCGTGCAGAGCGTCGGGCGCCTCGGGGGGTCGGTCCACGTCGAGCTGCAGCGGCTTGCGGGGCCGCTCGCACGTCTCGGGGAGGCCTCGCTCGTTGCGTCCGGCACCTTCGAAGAAGTTCTCTTCGAATCTTCTTCTCTCCCGCCGCTCTCGATCCCGTCGGGTCGCTTCGCGTTGAGCGACGATGCCATTCGCGTAACCGACTCCGAACTGCGGCTGCTCGACGCGTCTCTCCGGGTTTCGGGCGCCCTGACAGGCTGGCGCGGGGGAGCGCGAGCGGTCGAGTCGACCGTGGACGGCGAGGCCGGGCCGGAGGCCGTCCGCTGGGGGTGGGAGCGCGCGGCGCTCCCGGCGGAGTTCCGGCCGGCCGCGCCGGTCGCCCTCCGCGGCGTCCGCCTTTCTCTCCCGGGCGGGGGAGCGCTCTCGCTGGCCGGAGATTTCGTCGTCGCGGGCGGCCCGCTCCTGGCCCTCGACCTGGCGGGCGACGGGAAGAGGGTGGACGTGCGGAATCTCGCGGTCTCCGACGGGGACTCGCGCGCCTCGATGGCGTTGAAGCGACATGACGAGGCGTTCGACCTCCGTTTCGAGGGGCGCCTCGCGGCGTCGACGCTGGCGAAGGTCTTTCCGGGGCGGACGCGGAGCGGCGGCGTCGTCGAAGGCGACGTTCGGGCGCTCGTTCCTCCGGCGAGCCTCGCGGGACTCGTGGCGGACGGCACGCTCACGGCGGCGGGCGTCGAGGTTCCGACGCCGGCGGGGCCCGTCACGGTCGAGCGCCTCGACCTCCGGGCCGCGAAGAGCCGGCTCGACGTCGTCTCGTCATCCCTCGTCCTCGACGGGCAGAGGTTCTCGGCCGCGGGGAGCGCGACGCTCGGGGGCGACGCGATCGTCCTCGACATGGACGTCGCGACCGGCGACGTCGCGTGGCCGCGCGTCGAGAACGTCCTCGCCCGGCTCGGTGATTCGGCGAAGAAGAAGAAAGATGCTCCGGCCGCGGCCGGGACGGCGGCGCCGAAACCCTCGATCGCCGCCGCGCCCGCCGGTCCCGCGATTCGCGGCGACGTGCGCGTCTCCCTCGACTCGTTTGCGTACGGGACCGTCGTCTGGAAGTCCGTCCTCGGCGACGTCCTGTTCGAAGAAGGCGGCGTCCGCGCCGCGGTCCGGAAGGCCGACGTCTGCGGGATCTCGACGACCGGCGAGGTGCAGTTCCTGCCGGGCGGCGCGATCGCGGTCGACGCGCGCGCGGACGCCACGGGCCCCGACGTCAGCGTCCCGATCGTCTGTCTCGGGCTGGAGAAGTCTCCCGGGACCGGGAGCTACGAGGCGAGCGTGCACGTCAAGGGCGAGGGCGCGGCTTCGGAACTTCTGCGCACGATCCGGGGACCATTGACGTTCAAGGCCGCGAAAGGCCGGATCGGAAAGGCGAACCTGCTGACGCGCATCCTGGGAGTCCTCAACGCGACGAACGTTTTCGGCGGAGACTCCGCAACGCGCGTGGGCCAGGCGATCGCCTACGACGAGATCAGTCTCGAAGGCGAGGTGGCGGGAGGCAACGTCGCGATCCGCGAGGCGGCTCTGAAGGCGCCGACGATCACGATGGCGGCGACGGGGACCGTCGGCTTTCTCGACCGGTCGCTGGACCTCACCGTCCTTTCACACCCGCTCTCGACGCTCGACAAGGTTGTCCAGGCCGTTCCCGTCGTCCGGCACGTCCTCGGAACGAACTTCCTCGCCGTGGGCGTGAAGGTGACGGGCACCTTCGGCGACCCGAAGGTCAACATCACGCCTGCTAAGGACATCGGGAAGGGGGTCGTCGGCATCCTCGAGCGGACGGTCACGCTGCCCGTAAAGGTCTTCGACCCGGCGACTTCCGAGGCCCGGTAGAGCGCCCGGGGCCGCCATTGGCGCTCGAGGCCGGAAACGCTGATCAGAATGCATCATGAGGCGAACGGGCCCGACCGCGTACGATAAACAGCTGACTCTAGACCTCGGGCGCCCGCCGCGCGGTGCCGCGCCCGGACAAAAAAAGCGGAGGCTCCCATGCAATCCCCGTTTCACCGGCTCACGCTCGCCGCACTCCTCGTGCTCGCGGCCGCAGCCCTTCCCGCCCTGGCCCAGAACGTCCCCGGTACGTGGGAGCTCACCCCCTACGGCGGCGTCATGTTCGGCGAGCAGATCTACCAGGGCGGCCAGAGCGGCCGGACGACGGTCGACGTCGACACGGCCGGCACGTGGGGCGGACGGCTCGGCTACAACCTGAACCGCGCGTTCGAGGTCGAGTTCGGCTACGGCCACACGTCCGCGAACCTGAACGGGACGAACTACCCGGGCATCCCGGGCGGGCAGGGGAAGATCGGGCACCTCGCGATGGACTCGTTCGAGCTGGACGGCCTGTGGCACTGGGGCACGCCGCGCGCGAGCGGCTACTTCCTCCTCGGAGCCGGGGGCATGCTCCTCGATCCCTCGGTCACGGGCGTCTCGACGTCCTCGAGCACGCGGTTCACGTGGAGCCTCGGGATCGGCGGCAAGTTCGCGATCACGCCGAGCGCGGCGATCCGCATCGAGGGCCGCCTGCGCGACACGAGCCTCTCGAACACGACATCGAGCGGCGTCTGGTGCGACTACTACTACTGCTACGCCTACTCGTCGAGCTGGTACGCCAACGGCGAGATCACGGGAGGCCTGACGTTCCGATTCGGGAAGTAAGGACGCCCATCCGGGCAATCTGTCCGGCCCCTTCTCGCGCGCGATCCTCGCGGATTCTGCCGCTTTGTCATAGAGTGCCAATCCACACATCAGCAGCGGACGCGGATCATCCGCGGACGATCAGTTGATTTTGATTCAGGAGGAACCATGAAGTCCCGTTACGCTCTCGTCCGCGCGCTCGCGTGCGCCGCCGTCGTGGCGATGTTCGCGGCCGCTTCCGCCTATGCGGCGGATTTCAACCTCTCGGCCGTCACGTTCCCGGACGGCACGACGATCGACCTTCCGATGGCCCGGACGGGCGCGGCGCCGAACGCCGCGAAGTTCGAGGCGTCCGTCAAGTACGCGGGCGGCCAGGCGAAAGTCGAAGTTTCGTTCAAGAAGATGGAGCCTGCGATCCTCTTCGGCGGCGACATCTCGTCGTACGTCGTGTGGGCCGTGACGCGCGACGGCGCCGTCGAGAACCTCGGCGAGCTGATCGTCGAGGAGGCCAATGACTCGGGCTCGGGCACGTACTCGACCCCGAAAAAGCAGTTCGGCATCCTCGTGACGGCCGAGCCCTACTACCTCGTCGGCAAGCCGGGCGACCTCGTCGTCGCCTCCTCCGGCGCGGCCGACGCGAAGAAGACCCAGAGCACGCCGTTCGTATTCAACGGCTTCCGCACGATGGCCGCCAAGGCGGACGTGACCACGATCGCGACCCTCTCGTACAAGGACAAGAAGCCCGTCTGCCTCGTGCAGGCCGAGCGTGCCGTGGCCGTCGCCCAGAAGACGGGGGCCGCGGCTCTCAACCCGAAGGCTACGGAAGAAGCCCAGCAGACGCTCGCGCAGGCCGAGAACTCGGCCAAGGGAGGCGGCAGCGCCAAGGTCATCAGGGACTATTCGCGGCGCACCGTGGCCCTGTCGGCCGAGTCCATGCGCGACTACGGTCGCAAGCTCGAGGCCGACGCCGAGGCCGCCAAGAAGGCGGCGCTCGCCGAGAGCCAGATGAACGTCGCCCAGCTCAAGGAGGCGCAGGCCAAGCTCGAGGCCGACAAAGCCAAGCTCCTGGCCGACCAGGCCCAGCTCAAGAAGGAGAAGGCCGAGCTCGAAGGGCGTCTGAAGAGCTCGATGGCGTTGATCGGCGACACCCGCGACAGCGCCCGCGGCGCCGTCATGAGCCTGCCCGGGATCTCGTTCGAGACCGGCAAGGCCGTCCTGAAGACGTCCGCCCAGCTCACGCTCGCCAAGCTCGCGGGCATCGCGCAGGTGTTCCCGGCGGTCAACATGCGCGTCGAGGGCTACACGGACTCGACCGGCAACGCCGCGGCGAACCAGAAGCTCTCGGAGGCGCGCGCGAAGGCCGTCTACGACTTCCTCAAGGCGCAGGGCGTGGCCGACACGCGTCTTGCGTTCCAGGGCCTCGGCCCGGCCAGCCCCGTGGCCGACAACGCGACGAAGGAAGGGCGCGCGAAAAACCGCCGCGTCGAGATCGTCGCCGCGGTCGGCGAGATCAAGCCCGTCTCCGCGAACTGAACCGGATCGTTCCCCGTTGGGGCCGCCTCCGCAAGGGGGCGGCCCTTTTCTTTCGTGTCGTTGGACCAAGGTCCAATGCCGGGCAGGGGCTTTTCCGGTTCTCAGGCCTTAAACTGACAGAAGCAGGGGGGACACATGAGACTTTTCCGATCGGTCGCCGTGGCTGCCGTCGCCACGCTTCTCGCGGCGCCTTCGCTCGCCCAGAACTCCGCCTATTACATGCAGCAGAAGGGCATGGACGAGCGCTTCCGCCTCGATATGGGCGGGTTCTTCCAGACGTTCGACACGACGATCAGCCTCTCGAACTCCGCCGGGACGGCGGGCACGTCGATCAACCTCGAGGACCTCGGCCAGGACACGCACAAGGTCACGTTTGCGGGCGACGGATACTGGCGGTTCGGGCGGCACGGGCGCCTCGACTTCGCCTATCGCGGCTGGTCCCGCTCGGCGACGCACACCCTGGACAAGGACGTCACCATCGGCGACACGACGTACCACGTCGGGGCGCAGCTCGACACGCGGATGCGGTCCACGCTCGGTGAGCTCTACTACTCGTACTCGTTCATCAACAACGGCGATCTCGAGTTCGGTCTCGGACTCGGGGTCTCGGCGTATTTCAACGCCTTCGACGTCTCGGCCTCCGGATCGGTCTCGGGCGGCGGGCAGAGCGGTTCGGCCTCCGGAAGCGCCCAGTCGCGCAACCTCGTGGCGCCGATTCCGGCCGTTAAGGCCTACTTCGTCTACTCGCTCTATCCCCGCCTCTTCGCGCGGGCGGCGTTCAAGGGCATCACGGGAACCGTCGACTCGTACCACGGTGAGATGACGGACTTCCGCGGGGGCCTCGATTACTTCTTCACGCAGAACGTCGGCGTCGGCGCGCTCTACCAGTACACGAAGATGTCCTTCTCGCACACCGGCGAGGCGCTGGACCTCGCGATCGACTACAAGTACAGCGGTCCGCTCGTCTACGTCGGCATCGCGTTCTGAGGGGGGACCCGGCGTTCGCCGGTTGCCGCCAACCGGAATCACGCCCGCCGGACTCCGGCGCGCTCGGCGAGCCGGACGAGGTCGGCGACGGATGACGCGTTCATCTTCGCCATCACGCGGCCCCGGTGGACCTTGACGGTCTTCTCGACCGTGCCGAGGTCGGCCGCGATCTGCTTGTTCAGCTTTCCCGAGATCACGCGCGCAAGCACCTCGCGTTCCCGCGGCGTCAGGGTCGCGAGGCGCTCCGTGATCTCCGCGACCTCCGCCCGATCCCTCCGGGCGGCCGCGTCCTTCTCGACGGAGCGTTCGATGGCCGCGAGGAGGTCGCGTTCGTCCACGGGCTTCGTCAGGAAGTCCGCGGCGCCCCGCTTCATCGCCTTGACGCTCGACGGCACGTCGGCCCGCCCCGTGAGGAACACGACCGGAAGCGCGACGCCGCGCGCCTCGAGCGCGAGCTGCACCTCGAGCCCCGTCATCCCGGGCATCGACATGTCCAGGACGAGGCAGCCCGGCGCGTCGGGATCCACGCGCTCGAGGAACTCCGCCGGGGACGCGTAGGGCGCCACGGTCCAGCCGGCCGCGCGCAGGAGCCGCGCGATGGCCTTCAGCGTCGCGGGCTCGTCGTCCACCGCGAAGACGGTCGGTGCGCGATCCTTCATGCAGGCCCCGCCGCTGGAATCGTGAAGTGGAACGAAGCGCCGGATCCGTCCCGGTTGTTCTCGGCCCAGATCCGGCCTCCGTGGGCGTCGATGATCGTCCGGCAGACCGCGAGCCCGAGTCCGAGCCCCTGCGCTTTCGTCGTGAAGAACGGCTCGAAGACGCCCGTGAGCCTCTCGGCCGGAATCCCCGGGCCGTGGTCTTCAACCGACACCCGGACGGCGCCGGCGCTTTCCGGCCCGACGCGGACCGTCAGCCTCCGTTCTCCGGCAACGGGTTCACCCGCCATCGCGTCGCACCCGTTGACGACGAGGTTCAGGAGGACCTGCTGGAGCTGGACGCGGTCTCCGGCGACGGCGGGGAGGTCGGCCGCCGCGTTGACCGACGCGGTGATGCCCCGGCTCACGAGGTCGCTTCGCGTGATCTTCATGACGTCCGCGACGACCTCGGAAAGGTCGAGCCTCTGGTGGCTCACTTCGCCCTTGCGGAGCAGGAGACGCAGCCGGCGGATCACCTCGCCGGCGCGCTTGTCCTCCGAGACGATGTCCCCGAGGATCTCCCGCACCTCCCCGAGGTCCGGCGCCGCGTGCGCGAGATGGCGCTGGGCGGCCTGCGCGTTGCTCAGGATCGCGGTCAGAGGCTGGTTCAGCTCGTGCGCGAGCGAGCCCGACAGCTCGCCGACCATCGTGACCCGTGAGAGGTGCGCGAGCTCTTCCCGCTGCAACAGCAGCTGCGCCTCCGCGGCCTTGCGCGCCGTGATGTCGAGGGACGCGCCGCGCATGCGGACCGCGCGCCCGCCGGCGTCGCGTTCGACGATGCCCTTCACGGAAAACCACCGCTCGCCCCCGGGGCCGAGGAAGCGGTACTCGTTCTCGAAGATGCCATTCCCCGCGAGGGCCACCCCGATCCTCTCGCGTGCATTCTCGCGGTCGGCCGGATGGACGGCATCCAGATAGCGGTCGAGCGTGATCCGCTCCGAGCTCTCGAAGCCCCGCAAAGCGCGCGTCTCCGGCGAAATCCAGAACTCGTCCTTGACGATGTCCCAGACCCAGATCACGATCGAAGCGGCCCGGATCGCGAGCCCGAGGCGCTCCGCGCTCTCCCGCGCCTTCGCCTCGCTGACCCGGAGGCTCTCGGCGAGATCCCGGGCGCGCAGGACGTCCGCAGCCAGCTCGTAGCTCATCGCGGCCGTGATCCCGAGAAAAGCGAACGTCAGCAGGTAGGGGCTCCTCAACCTTCCCGAGTGGATCAGGGCCACGTGGACGACGCCGACGGCGCCGTAGATGATCATGCTGCCGCACACGACGACGGCGCGGCGGCGGTCCCCGCGGCGCCAGATCGTGATGGCCGCGTCGATGAAGTACGCGAGCATGAGGATCGTGCCCAGCCGGCCGAGCAGGACCCACGGCGACTGAATCCCTTCCGCGGTCGAGACCGTCTCCCCGAGGAACGTGACCGGCTGAAGGCGCACGACCTCGCTGTAGATCACGCCCCCGGTGACGAGAAAGTTCACCACGAGGCTTGCCGCCACGCGCGTGCCGATCACGGCCCAGAAGAGCCAGACCCGTCCGGCATGAAGGTGGGAGCGCACGAAGACGATGAGGGCGACGACGGTCACCGCAACGGGCGCCTGCACCCAGCGGAGGACGAACGCGAATTCTTCCGGAGTAGACGCACGCATCAGGAGGAGTTCGCAGACGCCGACGCCGGCCGTCCCGAGCATCGCCGCAGCGGTGACGAGGTGGTCGATCGCGGACCGGTCCTTCACCCACACCCAGACGTGCTGCAGGGCGATCGTCACGCATGCGGCGATCGCCGCCGACCACGCCGCCGTCACCCAGCTCAGGTGCATCAAAGCGCGCGCATTCTAGGTCGGGGAGGCGCCTCGGAGCTTGGGGCAGGATGAATCAGGCGAAGTCCAATGTCGTCGCCCGGCGCAAGACGCGTGACTTTCCAGAATTGCTGGCGGGCCGCGTGGCCGGACCGTTTGGACCAAGGTCCAATTGACGGGGGCCCTCACGGCGCACAATGTGCGGGGATGTCGAGATCGCGGGCATTCAGCAGGGCCATTTCGATTCTGGGCGGCCTGGTTTTCCTCGGAATCGCTTCTCCGGGGGCGGCCCAGGAGTTCACGCTTTTCGGCGGCAAATCGACGTCCTTCGACCTGAGCGAGAGCACCTACGCATGGAAGATCGAGTACCGCCAGGGTCTCGGAGAGCATTTCGAGTTCTCGTATTCCTGGTTGAACGAGGGCCACATCTCCGGGCACCACCGGGACGGCCACTCGGTCTCGCTCTGGGCGCGCGAGAATATCCTCGACCGTCGGCTCTCGCTCGCCCTCGGCGCGGGCGTCTACCGCTTCTACGACACCCAGGAAGGGCTCGCAGAGGGAACGTACGAGAACGTCCACGGCTGGGCCGGGATCGCGAGCTTCGACGCGGCCTATTACATGGGCAAGCGCTGGGTTTCGCGCCTCCAGGTGAACCGCACCTGGACGCCGTCGACGACCGTCGACACGTGGAACTTCCTCCTCGGCGTCGGCTACCAGCTCACGGCGCCCGACGTCCCGGGCCCCCGGCCGGAAGCCCTCCGGCAGGAGGAGCCGACCACGCGGAACGAGATCACCGCCTACGTGGGCCAGACGGTCGTGAACAGCTTCAACAGCCAGAACAGCATCGCGGCGGCGCTCGAGTACCGCAGGGGCCTGAGCCGGTACTTCGACCTTTCCCTCTCGTTCCTCTACGAGGGAAACCCCGACCTCATCCGCCGCGGCGGTTTCATCCTGCAGGGATGGTTCGGCCGCGCGTTCTTCGACGGCCGCATGGCGCTGGGCATCGGGATCGGCCCGTACCTCGCCGTGGACACGCAGAATAATGCGACTGCGTCCGGCCAGGGCAGCGGCACCATCGCCGGCATGATCACCCCGAGCGTGAGCTACCGGTTCGCGAGGCACTGGGACGGCCGCTTCAGCTGGAACCGGACGTTCACGACGTACAACAAGGACACGGACGTCTTTCTCTTCGGCCTCGGCTACCGGTTCTGACCGGGACTCGTTAGACCAAGGTCCAATTGACCGGCCGGCGCGCCAACGCCCAACGTTGCGGCGTGTCCAGCGTCCGACCAGTCATCGCCGTCGTCGACGACGAGGAAGCGATCCGCAAAGCGCTGTCGCGCCTGATGGGCACCGCGGGGTACGACGTGGAGACGTTCGAGTCGGGGGAAGCCTTCCTGGCTCGCGCAGGACAGCACGCGCCGGATTGCGTCGTTCTCGACCTGCACATGCCGGGCCTGAACGGGTTCGAGGTCCAGGCGCGGCTCGCGCGCACGGCGCCCGGCCTGCCGATCGTCGTCATCACGGGCCACGACATCCCTGAGGCCGGCGAGCGCGTCGTCGCGGCGGGCGCCGTCGCCTACCTGAAGAAGCCCGTGGACGGCGACGCCCTCCTCGACGTCGTGGCCGCCGCCATCGCGGCCTCGCGCGCGAAGGCCGGAGGCGTCGTCGCCGCGCGAGCCGGAAAAGGAGACGAAGCGTGAGCGAACAGGAAACCGGTCTGCCCAAGGGAAAGCAGACCGCCCTCGGGCTGTACGTCACCGCGAAAGAGGCGTTCGCGAAGTGGCAGGCCGCGCCGGACAACGTGAAGATTCTCGACGTCCGAACGCCCGAGGAGCTTCACTTCGTCGGCCATCCGACCATGGCCTGGAAGGTCCCGGTCGCCGTCCAGTCGTACGAGTGGGACGACGCCAAGAAGTGCTTCCCGATGGCGGCCCTTCCCGATTTCGTCTCCCGGGTGAAGGAAGTCGCGAAGCCCGACGACGTCCTCATGCTGCTGTGCCGGTCCGGCGGCCGCAGCGCGATCGCCGTGAACCTGCTCGCGCAGGCGGGATTCAAGAACGCCTGGAACGTCGTGGACGGGTTCGAGGGCGACAAGGTGGAAGACGCGGGGAGCGTCTTCCACGGCATGCGGATGCGAAACGGCTGGAAGAACTCGGGCTGTCCGTGGACCTGCACGCTCACCCCCGACCGGATGGTGCTTCGGGCGAAGGTCCTCGCGGCGCAGGAGACGGGACGATGAAAGTCGTCATCGTGGGCGGAGTGGCGGGCGGGGCGTCGTGCGCGGCGCGGCTGCGGCGCCTGGACGAGAAGGCCGAGATCCTCATGGTGGAGAAGGGGCCGTTCGTCTCGTACGCGAACTGCGGTCTCCCGTACCACGTCTCGGGCGTCATCCCGAAGGAGTCGAGCCTCCTCGTCGCGAACGAGCAGTACTTCAAGGCGAACCTCGGGATCGACGTGAGGACGGGCTGCGAGGCGGTCGCCATCGACCCGAGGAAGAAGACCGTTGACCTGCGGGACGTGAAGACCGGCAAGGTGACGGCGGAGCCCTACGACACGCTCGTCCTCTCGCCCGGCGCGCCGTCGGTCCATCCGCCGCTGCCGGGCATCGACCTGCCGGGGATCTTCCACGTACGGACCGTGCCCGACGTGAAAGCCATCCGCGAGTGGATCGAGAAGGGCACGTCCTTCCTCGCCGGGATGTTCAGCTACTCCGGGATCCAGTTCGTGAGGCCGACGACCCGCGCGGTGGTCGTGGGCGGCGGTTTCATCGGCCTCGAGACGGCCGAGAACCTCGTTCACCTCGGCTTCGACGTGACCCTGATCCAGAAGCCGGGCCAGCTCCTCGGGCCGCTCGATCCGGAGATCGCGCGCCTCGTCGAGGAGCACATGAAGCGGAACGGCGTCAAGCTGGTCCTCGGCGACGGCGTCGCCGGCTTCGCCCAGCTCGAGGGCGGCGCCCTCGAGGTGAAGACGACGTCGGGGAAGACGTACCCCGCCGACGTCGTGATCCTGGCGATCGGCGTCAGGCCCGACACGCAGCTCGCGAAGACCGCGGGCCTCGCGATCGGCGAGCGCGGCGGGATCCGCGTCGACGAGCACATGCGGACGAGCGACCCGCACATCTTCGCCGTCGGCGACGCGATCGAGGTGAAGGACTTCGTGACCGGCCAGTGGAGCCTCATCGCGCTCGCGGGGCCCGCGAACCGGCAGGGCCGGATCGCGGCCGACGTCATCGCGGGACGCAAGTCCCGGTACCGCGGCACGCAGGGCACCGCGATCATCGGCCTCTTCGGCGGAGCCGCGGCCTGGACCGGCGCTGGCGAGAAGACGCTCAGGAAGCTCGGCGACAAGGACTGGGAGAAGATCTACCTCTTCCCGAACTCGCACGCGGGCTACTACCCGGGCGCGAAGATGCTCGGGCTCAAGGTCCTCTTCCGCAAGTCGGACGGGAAGCTCCTCGGCGCGCAGGCGCTCGGGACGGACGGCCCGGCCGTGGACAAGCGGATCAGCGCGCTCGCGATGGCTCTCCAGATGGGCGCGACCGTCTACGACCTCGAGGAATCCGAGCTCTGCTACGCGCCGCAGTTCGGCAGCGCGAAGGATCCGGTCAATTTCGCCGGGATGATCGCGGCCGACGTCCTCCACGGCGACATGCCGCTCGCCCACTGGGGCGAGACGGACGGCGCGTTCCTCCTCGACGTGCGCACGCCCGTCGAGCTCGCCGTCGAGAGCGTTCCCGGCGCGGTCAACATCCCGCTCCACCTGCTGCGCGCCCGGCTCGGCGAGCTTCCGAAGGACAGGGAGATCCTCGTCATCTGCCGCTCGGCCCAGCGCGCGTACTACGCGACGCGGGTTCTCCTCCAGAACGGATTCAAGGCGCGGAACCTCTCGGGAGGCATGTTGTCGCGCGCGATGTGCGCGGCCGAAGGAGCCGCCTGATGGCGCGCGCGTCCTCGCTTCGCGCCCTCCTGTCCACGTTCGCGCTCGCAGGCGTCGTCGCGCTGACGCGCCCCGCGAATGCGCAGGAAAAGACGGTGCCGGAGAGCGGCCCGTCCGCCGCGACCGAAGCCGAGGCGAACAACCCGCTCGCGAAGTTCCAGGCGTTCAACCTCCACAACTACTACGTCCCTTCGCTCTCGGAGAGCAACGGGAACGCGGATACGTTCTGGCTCCGCTACGCCCAGCCGTTCGGGAAGTTTTTGTTTCGGGCGTCGCTCCCGATCTCGCGCGTCCCCGCCGGCGACGGCGCGTCGACGTCGGGTCTGAGCGACCTGAACGCGTTCGCGGCGTACCTGTTCGACACCGGCAATCCCGGCGTGAGCCTCGGCGCGGGGCCGCAGCTCACCGTTCCGACGGCGACGGACGACAGGACCGGCACGGGCAAGTGGCAGGCCGGTCTCGTCGCGACGTACTTCAACGCGACGTCGAAGACGTTCCAGTGGGGCGGCCTCGTCACCTGGCAGACGGACTTTGCGGGCGATGCGAGCCGGGCCGGCACGAACACGCTCGCGGTCCAGCCGTTCTATTTCGTCCAGCTCGGCAAGGGGACGTACGTGAGGGGCTCGGCGGTCATGGTCTTCGACCTGAAGAACGGTACGTACGACGTCCCGGTCGGGCTCGGCATTGGCCAGGTCGTTCCGACGGCCGGCGCGGTCTTCAACGTCTTCATCGAGCCGCAGTTCACGGTGCTCTCCCGCGGACCGGGCCAGCCGGAGTTTCAGGTCTTCGTCGGCTTCAACACGCAGTTCCTGAAGAAATAGAGGAGCCGCCCTTGGAAGAGTTCTCGTTCGTCTTCACGGTCTTCTTCATGGTGCTCGGGCCGGGCAAGATCATCGCGCCCTTCGCGGCGCTGACGCGCGCGACGGACGCCGCGTTCAAGAGGAGCGTCGCGATCCGGGGCGCCTTGATCGCCGCCGTCCTCTGCGCGTTCTCGGCGCTCGCGGCGCAGTTCCTCCTGAGCCATTACCGGATGTCCTTCGAGGCCCTGCGCATCTCGGGCGCGCTCGTGCTTCTCGTGTCGGCTCTGCAGACGATCTTCCACAAGGAAGAGCATCCGAATCCCCCGGGGGGAACGCCGAGCGCGCAGCGGCTCGCCGTCTCGCCGGTCGCCGTCCCGATCGTCGTGCCGCCCGCCGGCGTCGTCGCGATCCTGATCTTCATGCTCTTCGAGCCCCAGTTCCCCGGAGTGACGAAGGCCGTCCTGATCGCCCTCCCGGCCGTGCTCGTCGTCGATTTCCTCGTCATGTACTTCATCGACGCGGTCGTGCGGACGCCGGGTCTCGGAATCGGCCTGACGGTCCTCGGCGCCGTCCTGATCTTCGGGCAGCTCGGCCTGTCGATCGAGATGTTCCTTTCGGCCTTAAAGGCGCTTGGAGTCCTCCGTGCCTGACGCCGCCACCCGGACTGAGCTGAAGCTCGGTGACCGGCTCGCCCTCGATCGCACGCGCATGGGCGCGGACCGGACGCTGATGGCCTGGGTGCGGACCGCGCTGTCCCTGATCAGCTTCGGGTTCACGATCTACAAGTTCCTGCAGGCGCTGCAGGCCCAAAGCACGGTTCCCGCCGCGGTGCCGAACGCGCCACGCAACGTCGGGCTCACGCTCGTGGGCATGGGCACGGCCGCGCTCGTCGTGGCCTGCGTCCAATACCGGCGGCACCTCCGCGTGCTGGGCTCCGATCCCACGTTCAAGCTCGTCGACCTCACGCTGACGGTGGCGGTGCTCCTCGTCATCGTCGGCGTCCTGATGTTCGGCGGGATCCTCCTCCACTCCGGCCCCTTCGGCTGATGGGCCTCATTCGAAGAAAGGAAGAAGAAACATGACCACCGCGACGATGCCAGAGAAGATCAAGGAAACGACTTTTGAGAACACCAAGCTGAACGTGGTTCCGTTGAACTGGAAAGAGGTGTGGTACACGAACTGCCCCCTCATTTCCGCCAGCAACGTGGACCAGGAGCTGGGCTGGACGCGCGAGGAGTACAAGAAGCTCGGCGTGAAGTACGAGTACTTCCGGAACACCCGCGAGAACGACTTCTACCCCCACTACATCCACAACCTCGACAACCTCATCCGCTTCGGCGGCCTGTTTCCGCCGGTCCAGGTTCAGGCGGACATCCGCCGCACCCGGCTCCTGGGCGTGACGCATGTGCCCCGGGAGGGCGGCGTCATGATGGTCCGCTCGCGGGACAAGATCTTCCGGATGAAGGACCTGAAGGGCAAGAAGATCGGCCTCTCCAAGAGTCTGAACAGGATCAAGAACGACTGGTGGCGCATCCAGGAGCATCAGGGCATCGAGCTGATGCTCATGCTCAACGACATGACCATGAAGGACGTCGAGATCGTCGAGTTCCCGTACGCCGACGACTGGTACAACGATCCCAAGATGCTGGACCCCCTGTACAACCCATCCGACCTGTGGCTCCAGCGCGATCACAAGAACGACCTCGCGTTCCGGCCGCTCGAGACGGCGCTCGTGACGGGCGCCATTGACGCGCTCTACACGCAGGGCAAGGTGACACAGCACCTCATGGAGGCGACCGGCAAGCTCAAGGCGATCGAGGACCTCTCCAGACATCCGGACTGGACGCTTCAGGTGGCCAACATTCCGGCGACCATCACCTGCTCCGACGTGATGGCCGAGAAGCATCCCGAGCTGGCCGTCGCCTTCATGAAGGGAATGATCCGGGTGGGACGCTGGGCGAACGAGCACAAGCACGCCGCGGCCGCGATCCTTGACCGGCAGACCTTCTACCTGAACGTCGAGGACACGTACGAAGGCATCAAGCACGTGGACATGGTTCCCAACTTGTCGCCGCAGAACATGGTGTCGGTCGAGATCGGGAAGGACTTCATGCTCAGCCACGGCTACATCAAGAAGGACTTCGACGTGAGCAAGTGGGCCGCGCCGGAGTTCCTCGAGAAGGCGGCGCGCGAGCTCCTCGACGAGCAGTGGAAGAAGACGACCGCCATGAAGCTGCCCGCGACCACAGAGCTGCAGGCGGCGTCGCGGCGAGTCGGATAACGCCGCGAAAGAAGAAGGCAGGACCCCCGGCGGGCCGAGCGGTCCGCCGGGGGTCCATCATCTCGGAGCCGCGAACGCGGCCAAGGAGACCTTTGTGAGAATCGCCTCGAACGGCGCGAAGCTTGCCCTGGCGTTGTCGATGCTCTGCGCGGCCGCGAGCCGGTCGCAGCCCGCACCGGACCGGACCGTCCTCCCGATCCACGAGCCGGGCTATCCGCACAGCGCGATCCTCGACGTGAGGAACGCGCCGCCGCCTCCGCCGCGGTTCGAGGTGAAGGCGCCCGCCGGGGCGCCCAACGTCCTCATCGTCCTCATCGACGACATGGGGTTCGGCCAGTCCGGCGCGTTCGGCGGCCCGCTCCACATGCCGACCCTGGACCGCCTCGCGCTGGGCGGCCTGAAGTACAACCAGTTCCACACGACGGCGCTCTGCTCCCCGAGCCGGGCCGCGCTCCTCACGGGCCGCAATCACCACATGACGAACACGGGGTCGATCATGGAGACCTCGACGTCGTACCCCGGCAACACCGGGCAGCGCCCCGAGAGCGTGGCGCCGCTCGCGGCGATGCTCCGGTACAACGGCTACACGACGGCGCACTTCGGGAAGAACCACGAGACCGCCGCGTGGGAGGTGAGCCCCTCCGGGCCCACCGACCGCTGGCCCACCCGCAACGGCTTCGACAAGTTCTACGGGTTCATGGGCGGCGAGACGAACCAGTGGGCTCCGGCGATCTACGACGGCATGGTCAAGGTCGAGGTGCCGAAGGATCCGAACTATCACTTCATGACCGACATGACGAACCAGGCGATCCAGTGGGTGCAGTCCGTCAAGTCCCTCACACCGGACAAGCCGTTCTTCGTCTACTTCGCGCCGGGTGCCACGCACGCGCCGCACCACGTCCCGAGGGAATGGATCGCGAAGTACAAAGGCAGGTTCGACCAGGGCTGGGACAAGCTGCGCGAGGAGACGCTCGCCCGCCAGATCCGGCTCGGCGTCGTGCCCCCGGGAACGAGGCTCGCCCCGAAGCCGGCCGCCATCAAGGACTGGGCGACGCTCTCGGCCGACGAGAAGAAGCTCTTCACGCGCCAGATGGAGGTCTTCGCGGGCTTCGCCGAGTACACGGACACCGAGATCGGCCGCCTCGTGGACGCGATCGGCGACCTCGGCCAGCTCGACAACACGCTCGTTTTCTACATCGTCGGCGACAACGGGGCGAGCGCCGAGGGCGGTATGGCCGGGATGTTCAACGAGATGACGTACTTCAACGGCGTGCAAGAGACCGTCGAAAGCGTGCTCGAGCACTACGACGAGATGGGCGGCCCGAACACGTACGGCCACTACGCCGCGGGCTGGGCCGTGGCCGGGGACACGCCGTTCACGTGGACGAAGCAGGTCGCCTCGAGCTACGGCGGAACGCGCAACGGGCTCGTCGTCCACTGGCCGAAGGGCGTGAAGGCGAAGGGCGAAATCCGGTCCCAGTGGTACCACGTCATCGATGTCGCGCCGACGATCCTGGAGGCCGCGGGCCTGCCCGAGCCGAAGTTCGTGAACGGCGTCGCCCAGACCCCGATCGAAGGGGTGAGCATGCTCGCGTCCTTCGCCGATGCGAAGGCGAAGGACAACCACCTCACGCAGTACTTCGAGATCTTCGGCAACCGGGCGATCTACCACGACGGCTGGCTGGCGGGAACCGTCCACCGGGCGGCCTGGGAGATGAAGCCGCGCGCGACGCTGGACAAGGACGTCTGGGAGCTCTACGACACGCGTACCGACTTCAGCCTGGCGAACGACCTCGCGGCGAGGAGCCCGGCGAAGCTGAAGGAGATGCAGGACCTCTTCCTGAAGGAAGCGGAGAAGTACAACGTGCTTCCCATCGACGACCGCACGCTCGAGCGCGTGAACGCCGCGCTGGTCGGGCGCCCGGACCTCATGGCGGGCCGCACGTCGCTCACCGTCTACGAAGGCATGATCGGAATGTCCGAGAACGTTTTCATCAACACGAAGAACCGCTCTCACACGATCACAGCCGACGTGACGGTCCCCGAGAAGGGCGCGAGCGGCGTGATCCTCGCCCAGGCCGGGCGGTTCGGCGGCTGGAGCCTCTATCTGAAGGACGGCCGGCCGACGTACACGTACAACTTCCTCGGGCTGCAACGCTTCACGGTCGCGGCGAAGGGTCCCGTGGCCGCCGGGAAGGCGAGGATCCGCTTCGAGTTCGCCTACGACGGCGGCGGACTCGGCAAGGGCGGCGTGGGCACGATCCTCGTCGACGGCAGGAAGGTCGCCGAGGGCCGGATCGACCGGACGCAGGCGATGTTGTTCTCGGCCGACGAAGGCGCCGACGTCGGCGAGGACGGAGAAACGCCGGTCGTCGAGGACTACGGGATTCCGGCGCCGTACAAGTTCACGGGCAGGATCGCCAAAGTGACGGTCGAGCTGGCGCCGATGCCCGCGCCTGTCAAGGCGGCGGAGGGCAAGGCGCGCGCGGAGGCCGCGCAGAAGAAGGCGCTGTCGGACTGAGGATGGGATGGTGATCCTCGGACGAACGAGTTGCATGGCCATCCTGGCGCTCCTGCTGAGCGCCGGCGCCGCACGGGCACAGTCGAGGTCCTTCGAGAGCACGCTCGAGGCGTACCTGATGGGCGCGTCGATGCAGGGAACCGTCGGAGTCGGGCCGGCCACGGCCGACGTCGACGTCCCGGCGTCCTCCGTCTTCTCGAACCTCAAGTTCGCGGCCCTCGCGGACTATCGGGGCGAGGCCCCGCGGTGGGCGGTCCTCGCGGACGTGGTCTACATGAACCTCGGAAAGGCCGGGACGACCGACGGCGGACGCTTCTCGGCGGACGTGGGCGCGGAGGAGTTCATCGGGGAGGTCGACGGGACGTGGCGGACGTCGGAGTCCTTCGAGGTCCTCGGCGGGGCCCGTTACACGTCGCTCACGACCACGTTGAACTCGACTGGTCCGCTCGGAACCCGCGAGGCGAAGGGGACGAAGGGCTGGTTCGACCCGGTCGTCGGGGCGCAGATCTTCGTACCCTTCTCGAGGGCCGTCCAGCTCCAGGTCCGCGGCGACATCGGCGGCTTCGGAGTCGGGTGCACGTTCACGTGGCAGGGGATCGTCCGGGTCAACTGGCGCGTCTCGAAGTTGATCCGGGTCGGCGTCGGCTACCGCGTACTCGACCAGGACTACGAGTCCAGCTCCGGGACCGACAGGTTCAGGTGGAACGTCGTGACGCAGGGACCGCTCGTGGCTGCCGGCGTCGTCTTTTGAGAGGGGAAAGGGATCGGGAGCCACACGTTCCGCGCGGGCGTTCCGCGGTCTGCCATCGGCCCGGGTGGAGCGACTCGCCAAAGTGCCACTTGCCGCTCTCGATGAGCGACAGTGGTTTCATGGTTCCGGCGGAGATCGCCGACTAGTCCGCCCTCGCGGGCGCGGTCAGGGCTCCTCGACCGGTCTCCACGTCTTGTCGGGGTCGTAGCGCTCCATCGCCTTGAAGGCGTCGAGCGTCTTCGGCCCGAGGTCCTTCTCGTAGACGACGCCCTCGTGGCTGATGATGAACGTCTTCACGCCCGTCACGCGGTACTCGGCCGGCGCGGCGGCGAGGGCGAAGCCCCCGATCATCGCGCCCTCCACGACGAAGTCCAGCTTTCCGAGCGGCGCGGACGGGCCCTGGCCTTTCAGGACCTTGAAGTAATAGCCGTGGAACGGCTCGTGCTTCTTCGAGTAGCCCTCGGCGATCGCCTCGGCGATCTCGTCTCCCAGAGGCCCTGCCGGCGTGCCGTCGGCGCTGCGCCACGTCAGGCCGTCCTGCTTTCCGGGCGTCGCGATGACCTTCTGCGCGTACTGGTTCACGCGGGCGTCGTCGTGCTTCTCGAGCGCGTACTCGTGCTGCGCGGTGAAGAAGTCCCTGCAGAACTCGATCGCATCCAGCTCGTTCTGGCCGATGCGGCGGTAGAGAACCTCGCGCGCGCCCGCCTTCGAGTCGAAGAGCCACTTCCCGTTCTTGCGGACGATCGGGATCGGAACCGGCCAGTCCAGGTCTCCGATCGTCAGCGTGGCGCGGTCCGGGTTCTTCGCGTCGGGCACGATGGCGGTCTTTTCGCGGGCTTTCGCCGCGAACGCTTCAGCCTGGAGCTTGTCGAGCACGGTGTCCTTCGTGACGACGAGCTTCGCTCCGTCGGGGCCGAGGATCTTCTTCATCGCACCGACGTCGAACGGGTCCGCCGCCGCGATGAGCGCGTCGGCGGCTTCTTTCGGGGAAGAGAAGGCTTTCTGCGAAGAGGAAGACGAAGAGGGGATTTTCTTAGAAGGTGAATTGGGGGACGGCGCGGCCGGAGCCCCGCTGGACTGGTCCGGCGCGGCCACCGCCGCCGTGGAAAGAGGCGAGACGAGAGCGAAGACGACTGCGGCCGAGGAGAGACCGCACGCCGTGCGCGGGATCATTTGAAGAAATCTCCACGTGTGTTTTCTCATGGCGTTCACCTCCGCCCCCCGCCGCTTCTCCCGCCGCCACTCTTGGAGCCGGAGCTCATGCTCGAGGCGCCGCGCGCGCTGCTCGATTTGGCGCTGCTGCCGCTGTAGCCGCCTGATCCGCCGCCCAGGGCCCCGGAGCTCTTCGACGCGCTCGGGCTTGCGCCGCCGCCGCCCTTGGCCGTGCTGGCGCTCGGGCTTGCGCCGGCTCCACCGCTGCGGTTCGCGCTGCTCGCGCTCGGATTCGCGCCGGCTCCGCCGCTACGGTTCGCGCTGCTCGCGCTGGGGCTCGCTCCGCCGCCGCTGCGATTCGCCGCGTTCGCGTTCGGGCTCGCGCCGGCCTGCCGCCCGGCCGCGCCGCCCTTCGTCGACCCGCCGTACTTGTTCGCGGTCGCGCTGTTCGAGTAGGGCGCGCCGCCGCGGTGCGCGGAGTTGTGCTGGACGTTGCCGGCCTTCACGTTCGTGTTCTTGTTGTAGTTGTTGTTCACGTTGACGTTGACGGTGTTGTTCGAGCCCCAGCCGCACCCGCAGCACGAGCCGCCCCAGACGGCCGCGCCGATCATCACGCCGGCCGTGAACGTCACGAACGCGGCGCCCGGCGGAGGCGGGGGCGGGTAGTAGATCGGCGGGTACGGGTAGACCGGCGGCGGGTAGACGACCGTCGGGCTGTAGACCGGGACGTAGATGACCTCGGGGTTCGCGGACTGCACGACGATGACCGTCTGCGACTCGACGACCTTCGTCTCGACCTTCTGCTGCTCGTTCGTCTTCAGCGCGCCCTTGTCCGCGGCCTTCTTGCGCATCCGCTGAACGGCATCCATGACGTCCTTCTGCTGGTCGAGGAAGGCGTTCCCGAGGTCGGTCGTCCACTGGATGTCGTCGCAGAGCCGCTTGACGACGTCGGGGAGCGGCGCCATCGACTGGATGCTCGGGTCCCAGGGCTGCTTCGCGACCGCGTCGGCGAGCGCCTTGTCCTTCAAGCCCTTGTTCTTCGCGAGCCACTGCTGGAGCTGCATGAGCTCGAGCGGGTACGTGGCCGCGACGAGGGTCTGGGCGAGGAGGTCATCGGGGTAGAGGGCGACAGGGGCGACCAGCGAATCGAGCTTGTCCGGCGGGATCTTCGCCGTGTCCGGGGCCGCCGCGGGCGCGGCCGCCTGCGCGAGGAGAATCCCCTCGCCCGGGACGAGAAGCGCGGCGCAGAGAAGAGCCAGAAGCGCGCGGGCCGGTCGTGAACACGGGGGTCGTGAAGAATTCTGGGCCATGGCCTCCCCCAATCTGGGGGCAGCATAGTCCCCGGCCCGGCCGCGGGGCGACGGCAGGCGTGGAAATCGCCATTGGACCAAGGTCCAATTTCCCCGGGTCGGGTATTGTGCTCGCGTGAAGAGGGTTCTCGAGGGGCTGACGCTCTTTCAGAAGCTCGCCTACCCGGCGCACAAGGACCTGTTCGAGCGCCTCGCGAAGAACCAGACGCCGCAGGCGGTCTTCATCTCGTGCTCGGACTCGCGCGTCGTGCCGAACCTGATGGTGCAGGCCGAGCCGGGGGACCTCTTCATCATCCGCAACGCGGGGAACATCGTCCCGCCGGCGGGCTCCTCGTACGGCGGGACGACGGCGTCGCTGGAATATGCGATCGTCGCCCTCGGGATCCGCGACGTCATCCTTTGCGGCCACTCGAACTGCGGCGCGATGAAGGGCGTGCTCCATCCCGAGAACCTCGGCGCGATGCCCGCGGTGCGGCAGTGGGTCTCGTACGCGGAGCTCGCGCGGCGCGCGGCGGTCGAGGCGTACCCGGGCGCGACGGACGAGGAGTTGCTCGAGCACGTCGTGGATTACAACGTCATCGCGCAGGTCCGCAACATCCTCACGTTCCCGTTCGTGCGGCCGCTCGTCGAGAGGAACGAGCTCGAACTCTATGGCTGGGTCTACGACATCGCGAGCGGAAACGTGAAGGGCCTCGACGCGACGGGGCGGCGCTTCGTGCCGCTCGGCGGCGAGGAGAAGGGCTCCCCGGACGAGCGGCACGTCCTCGCGTCTGTCGAGAGCGACGAGGAGTTCTGGGAGAGGCTCTGAGCTACTTCGTCAGCTCGTCGTAGTCCTTCTTGATCTTCTCCCAGCGCTTCTTGAACTCCTTCTCCTGCTCGTCGGTGAAGATGCGAAACGGCACCTGCACCGTGCTGCCCGCGAACTTCACGTTGAGCCAGTACTGGCCCACCTGGATTCCGCCGGGGACCTTGAAGTAGAGGCGGCCGACGCAGGCCCGGAGGTCGGAGATTTCGAACTCGTCGCGGGCGAGGCCCGGGCCCGTGAGCTCCGGGAAGAACTGGATCGCGCAGCCGAACTTCGTGCCCACCGGGAAGTAGTTGATGTTGTCGTTGAATTTTTTCGATCGCTCGTTCAGGGCCCTGAGAGAGTGGTCCGCCTGGACCTCCGCCCACGTCGGGAGCGGGACGATCTTTCCGTCCGGCGTCTTGATCGTGAAGTCCTCCTTCTTCAGCGTCTCGTCCTTCACGCCCTCGCGCAGCACGAAGCCGGCGTTCAGGAGGATCCAGGGGTTTCCGCGTTCCTGCTGGGCCATGCGATAGCCCATGACGGCGTAGCCCTCGTTGTTGTAGGCCAGCCGCACGTACTGGCCCTGGAGCGTCATCATCTGCGGGACGTCCGGGACCGGATACTTGACTTCCGTCTGTCCGGCGGCGCGGCCCGCGGCTGAGAGCGTGACGATCACGGCGAACGTTGCGAGGAACCGGCGTCTGACCAAGATGGCCTCCCTTTTGCCCCGGAATCCGGGGCGGCACGACTGACGTTTTCGGGACTATAGGTCCGGCGGGCCCGTTTCGGGCGCCGTCCGCTTCCCCGGCCGGCAGTTCTCCGCTACGCGCCTTGCCCGGGTTGCGAGATACCGGTCGAGCTCCGCGGTCCCGGCCCGCGAGGCGGCGGCGGCCGCCTCTCCGGCGAGACTCCTTGCCTCGGCGCACCGGTCGCGGCCGCTCTCGACGAACGCGGCGTTCGCGAGGTGGCCCGGCCGCCCGTCGAGCGCGAACGCGGCGCGGTAGAACGCGACGGCGTCTTCCGGCTTTCCCCCCGCGGCTCTCGCCTGCGCGAGCGCCGACAGGGTCCACGCGTCGCCGCCTGTCAGGGCGACTGCCGTAAGAGGGCTCCGGCGGGTGACTTCGGCCACGGCCATCGGACGGCCCACCTCGGCGGCCGCGAGGACGAGGACGGATGCCGAGAAGAGGGCGATTCTGCCGGCAATTCGTCCCGCGGGCGGCGAGGGAGCCCGCCGCGACCCGACTGCGTAGCCCGCGAGAGCGGCTGCGCTTCCGAGGAAGCCCGTCACCCCCTGGCCGAGGAGCGAGAGCGGCCCGCCGAGGTGCGCGAAGAGGGCGCCGACGACGGATGACGCCATGACGGCGGCGAAGCGGGATCGCTTCCGCACGAGCCAGCCGGCGAGGCCGGCGAGGGGGAGCGCGAGGAGCGAGACGAACGGCAGCCACGAAGGGAGGAGCGCTCGCGCCGTCGAGAGGGGGTCCACGCGCGAAGGGTAGCGCGACGCGGTCGCAGCCCGGATTTCAGCTACGATCGCGGCACATGAAGCGCCAGGTTGGAACTGCGGCGGCCGTGGCCCTTGCGCTCGCGTGCCTGCTCGTGTCCCGGGGATCCCGGGCGCAGGATCTCGAGCCGCGCGCGTACGCTCCGGTGCCGAAGGACGCGAACTTCTTCCTCGCGAGCTACTCGTACCAGTCCGGCGACGTCCTCTTCGATCCTTCGCTGCCGTTCTCGAACGTCCGGGCGTTCATCAACGCGGCGACCGCCGGCTACGGCCACACGTTCAGCCTCTTCGGGCGGATCTCGTCCCTTGCGATCGGGGTGCCGTACGTCTGGGCGTCGGTGGACGGCAACGTGGGAGAGACGTACCAGGCGATCACGCGCTCCGGCCTCGGCGACCCGCGCCTTCGCTTCGTCGTGAACCTCCTCGGCGGGCCGGCGCTTCCGATGCGCGAGTTCATGGCCCGCAAGCCGGAGCCGACGCTCGGCTTCAGCCTCGTCACCGTCGTCCCGACGGGTCAGTACAGCAGCGAGGAGCTCGTCAACATCGGGACGAACCGCTGGGCGTTCCGGCCCGAATTCGGACTTTCGTTCCCGGTCGGCCGCTGGACGCTCGAGGGCGCGGCGGGCGTCTGGCTCTTCATGGACAACACGGCGACCTATCCCGGGAGCGTCGTCCGCTCGCAGGACCCGCTTTACAGCTTCCAGGCTCACGTCGGCTACACGGTCCGGCCCGGCCTCTGGGTCGCCGCGGACGCGACGTATTACGCGGGCGGCAAGACGTACGCGGACGGCGTCCCCGGCGACACGCGCCAGGCGAACAGCCGGGCCGGCGTGACGGCCTCCGTTCCCCTCGGGAAGGGGCACACCGTCAAGGTGTCCGCCTCGAGGGGCGTGGATGCGCGGATCGGGTCGCGATTCGACACGATCGGGTTCGCGTACCAGTATCTCTGGCTCACGAAGTGACTCCGGGCGCCGCCGGCCCGAGGCCGGTCCTCGACGTCGCGGCGTTACGGCGGGCGCACGCCGGGGCCCGTCGAAATCCGTAGACTCGGGGCGTGGCGCTTCTGAGGTCGAAGGTCCCCGAGCGGGTTTTCTTCGCGCTCGGGATCGTCCTGCTGGCGGTTTACGCGGCCGCGCGCTTCTCCGCCGCGTACCTCCGGGCGCGCGACGTCCGCCGGTTCGACGCCGCAACCGCGGCACGCCCCGGGTCCGAAGCACGTCCCGCCGCCGCGAACGTTCCGCCGCCCCCCGGCGCCGCGTTCCTGGAGAGTGTGCCCGGCCCCGACATGAGCCTCTGGTCGCCGGAGCGGCGCAAGGCCTTCGCGGAAAGCCAGGCCGCGTCCGCCGGACTTCCGCTCGCCGTCCTCGCGATCCCGAAGATCCACCTCGAGGTCCCCGTCCTCGACGGGACGGACGATTTCACGCTCAACCGCGCCGTCGGCCTGATCGAGGGCACGCCCCGTCCGGGTGAAAGGGGGAACATCGGGATCGCCGGCCACCGGGACGGGTTCTTCCGCGGCTTGAAGGACGTCGGCCCCGGCGACGGGATCACGCTGCGATCGCGCGCGGGCAGCCGCGACTACGTCGTGAAGAGCGTGCGCATCGTCGAGCAGGACGACGTGTCCGTGCTGGACGACTCGCCCGAGGACGCGCTCACTCTCGTGACGTGCTACCCGTTCTACTACGTGGGGAGCGCTCCGCAGCGGTACATCGTCCGCGCCGAGTGACGGGACGTCACCGGGCGAGCGTCTTTCGGAACGAGAACCAGCCCGTGAGGAGAAAGGCGCTCTCGGCGACGGCGACGGTCGCGAGGACGAGGACGAGGTTCGAGTTCCCGAACCCGTAGGCGTGGAGGCCCGTCGCGAGGACGAAGTTGACGCCGAGGTACGTCATGAGGATCGTCCAGAACGCCGCGATCGACAGGACCGCGACGCCGAAGCCGCGGATCTGCTCGTCGAAGCGCGCGTGAAGGATCGCCATGTACGCGAGGAACGCGACGAGCGACCAGACCTCCTTCGGGTCCCAGCCCCAGTAGCGCCCCCACGACGAGGCGGCCCAGATCGAGCCCGTGAAGATGCCGGTGATGAGCAGGATCGAGCCGACGTGGATGTACCAGTAGAGAAGCTCGCCCCAGCGCGCGGAAAGGTCCCGCCGCGCCGGCGCGAAGATCGCGACGCCGACGACGAGGTGCGCGAGCCCGGTCGCCATCGCCAGGACCGAGTAGCTCACGACGATGATCGGAACGTGGATCGCGAGCCAGGGCGTGCCCGAGAGGACCGGCATCATCGGGTGGATGAACGGGTCCATCGGCAGGAGGTCGACGAGCATCATCGAGAGGGCCCCCATGCCGGCGGCATTCGCGAGGAGCAGTCGTTGCTTCAGGAAGAGCGCGACGACGCCGAAGAGGCCGACACCCCAGCCGAGGAAGAGCATCGACTCGTACATGTTCGAGGCCGGGATGCGGCCCGCGATCTGCCAGCGCATCGAGATGCCCCAGGTCATCGCGGCGAAGCCCCCGACGAGAAGGAAGGCCACGAGCGGGCGAAGGCGGACGTGGCCGCCGCCGGCCGCGAAAGACGCGAGCACGGCGGCGGGCACGAGGAGGAGCCACGCGATCCGGCCCGGCCGCATCCGGTTGTAAAGGACCTCCCGCGCCATCGTCTTCTCGCCGGGGTAGTGGGCCGGGGCGCCCGAGGCCCGCACGCGGCCCGCGATCGACGCGAGCTCGGCAGCCGACCTCACGCCCGTCGAGGGAAGCCATGCACCCGCCGGGTCGGAAGGAGGAAACGGGTGGATCGCGCCCCCGTGAAGGTAGCCGTAGAGCGTTTCGAGGCGCTCCTCCAGCTTGAGCAGACCCTTCTCGACGGCCGAGGGTTTGCGCTCCTCGCTCTCGGCGGAGTGCGCCGCCGCGAGTGCGGCGCGCAGCGCCGGCGAGGAGACGATCTGCGCAAAGCTCGCGTAACGCGTGCCGGGCGGGAGCCCGGCCGCCCGCGCGACCGCGTTACCGCCCACCTTCACGATCGGCTCGCTCTGCCAGCCCAGCGGATCGAACGTCCAGCCCGCCGCCATCGCGACGTGGTCGACGCCGGGCCAGGAAGACCGTCCGGTGACCGTGCGGACCGCCTCGCGTGCCTGCGTGTCGAACGGCATCGTGCGCCCGTCGTGCTGGACGGGCAGGACGCGCAGCCTCTCGACGGTGGCCGCGTCGGGCGCCTCGACGGCGCGCGCGGGCGTGGCGGCCGCGAAGAGCCCGGCGAGGAGTCCGACCGTGAGCGGGACGGGCGCGCGCATCGCGGCGGCCTGGCGGAACTGGATGAGGCGCGTCGCGAAGACGACGATCATGCCGGCGACGAGGAGGACGTAGCCGGCGAAGACGATCGGCTGGCCGGGGTCGCGTGATACGGACAGGATGGTCGCGCGGCGCCCTTCCTCGATCCGGTAACTGCTCTGGAAGAACCGGAAACCGCCGTACGAGAGCGGCCTGTTCATCTCGATCACGCCCGCCTGCGGCGCGCCGTGGGCCGCGTCCAGGACGTGCACGCGGCTGCGATACTGGGACGGCATGCCCGTGCCGGGGTACGTGTCCAGCTCGAACGCGTCGAGGTGGATGGCAAAGGGCAGTGCAAGCGGCCGCGGGTCGGTCTCCGATCGGCCCTGGCTGACGGTGCTGGACTGCTCGCCTTCCCGGATCTCCATCTGTCCCTCGGTTTTCGCGACGAGCGTCACGAGAGCGCCGGTGAGGATCACGAGGATCGAAAGGTGCGTAATCGCGAAGCCGATCCGCCAGCGGTTCTTCGGCCAGCGATCCACGAGCGCGGCGGCGAGGTTCAGCGCGAAGACACCCTGCAAGGCGTAGAACCAGGGCGCCTCGTAGACGGCCCTCGCGGCCTCGGCCCCGCGCAGCGACTCCAGGATGGTGCCGGCCGACAGGACGAGCCCGATCAGGAGGATCAGGACGACGGTGAGCTTGAGCGAGGCGAAGTGAGAGAGCAGACTTCGCATCGGGCCCTGCGCAGGGGGATTGGCGATCACCCTGCGAACGCTAACCTGCCTGCCTCGCCGCCGCGTTGATCCACATGCATCCCCGGGTGGCCTGGGAGCCGGTCCACCGCCCCGGGTTGATTCGTTTGCATCATTGTCGCTTTCCGAGGGCAAAATGCGGGATAGACTCGGTCAGCAAACAGTCTGGTGATGCCGTCACTCGAGACAACAACCGCAGGAGGAGTTCAAATGAAGCTCTCGAAACTCGCCATGGCCTTCGTCCTTTGCGCCGCGGGCGCCGCGTTCGCGCAGACCGTCGTCGACACCGAGGTCAAGTCCGGTCTCGTGATCGGCAAGACCGACCACTCCGTCATCGTCAAGATGGACGACGGCGTCGTCCGTGAGATCCAGGTGCCGCCGGGCAAGACGGCGATGGTCGACGGCAAGGAGACGGGCCTCGCCGACCTCAAGATCGGGACGACGCTGCACGCGACGTTCCACACGGTCGCCAAGCCCGTCGAGGTGAAGACCACCACCGTCCGTGAGGGTGAGGTCGTCAAGGTCAACGGCTCGAACCTCGTCTACAAGGAAAACGGGAAGCTCAAGACTGTCGTCGTCCCGAAGGGCTACAGGTTCAACGTTGACGGCCGCGAACTCGCGGTGAACGAGCTCACGCCGGGCATGAAGCTCAGCGCCACGGTCGTCACGACCTCCACCAAGATGACGACCGAGAAGAAGGCCGCTGGCGTCTCGGGTGCGGCTCCGGCCGCCCCCGCCCCGGCGCCCGTCGCGGCCGCCCCGGCCCCGGCGCCGGCCCCCGCCGTCGCCGCCGCCGAGCCGGCCCCGGCTCCGGCTCCCGCCAAGAAGAAGCTCCCGAAGACGGCGAGCCCGATGCCGCTCATCGGCCTTCTCGGCGGCCTGTCCGTCGCGGCCGGCGCGGGCCTGCGTCGGCTCCGCACCCGCTAGGCGCCCTTTCGCTCCAGCCCGGGGCGGCTCCCCTCGCGGGGGGCCGCCTCTTTTCGTTTTCCGGGCGTCAGTACGCGAGCGTCTTCTTCGCCGCGTCGAGCACGCGCGCCGCGTTCGGCAGGATCGCGCGCTCGAGGATGCGGTTGAAACCGACGGGCGTGAACGTGGATCCGATCCGGTCGACGGGCGCGTCGAGGTGCTCGAAGAGCTCGGACGCGATGCGCGCCGCGATCTCGCCGCCGAAGCCGCCCTGGACCTTGTCCTCGTGGACGACGAGGACGCGCGAGGTCTTCTTCACGGACGCCGCGACCGCCTCG
>DATKLW010000041.1:0-7698 GCA_035542215.1 Thermoanaerobaculia bacterium
CTTCTATTCGAGGACGACGATCACGACGCGGCGGTTCTTGGACCGGCCGAGCGCGGTCTTGTTGGTCTCGACGGGGAGCGTGTCGCCGTACGAGATCGTCGACATGCGGCCGAGCGGGAGCTTGTGCTGGCGGGCGAGGTACCGGCGGACGGCCTCGGCGCGCTGCTGGCCGAGCTGGTCGTTGTAATCCGTTCCGCCCGTGTCGTCCGTGTGGCCCTGGATTTCGAGGTAGACGCCCTTGTCGAGCGCGAGGACCTTCGCCGCGAATTCGTCGAGCGCGGACTTCGCCTCCTTCGTGAGCTCGAAGGAGTTGACCTTGAAGCGCACGCGGTCCTCGGCGAACGACTGCTGGAAGACGATCTTGCCCTTCGCGAGCACACCGGCTTCCTGGGCGCGGGCGAGCGCGTCCTTGGCGGACTGGCCGAGCTGCTCGATCTGCTTCGCCTGCTCGTCGAGCTTGCCCGCGGTCACCTTATCGCTCTCCTGCAGCTGCTCGACCTGCGTTTCGACCGACTCGATCTTCTTGTCGGTCTTGGACTGCGATTCCGCGATCTTCTTGTCGATGTCGGACGTCGTCGCGCATCCCGCGAGCGACAGGCCGACGGCGGCCGCGAGGAGAATGACGGGGGTCTTCATGAGTCCTCCTGTTCGGTGTTCAACCGCCCTTGAAAGGCGGCAACGTGCCCCGGTAGCCGGCCCGAACGCGGACAGGCCTTGCGGAGCCTGATAGACGAAGGGTGATGCGGCGGAAGCGGACCGGCCCCGCGCCCGTGGGCGTGAAGCCCAGCAGGTACTGCGAGCGGAGATCCTTTTCGATGCGCGTGATCGCCGCCGGCAGCTGTGCGGGCTCGTCGACCAGCGAAAACAGCCCGCCGGAAAGGCGCGCCACGTGCGCGAGGATCTCGACGTTGAGCATCGCCTCGGGCGTGACGCCGGGCGGCGGAACGAGAGGCGCGCCGGGGGAGCGCAGGCCGATCGGGTAGACCGGCACGTCCACGCCCTCGAGGAGCGCCGCGAGATCGTCGCGCGTGAGGGTGGACGCGTTGTCGATCCCGTCCGTGAGAAGAACGATCGCGCGCGAGCCGTTCCTTCCGAGGAGCGTCCGGTCGGGCATCCGCGCGAGGGCGTCGTAGAACGCGGTGCGCCCGTGAGGCGCGACGGCGTCGACGGCGGCGAGGAGCACCGCCGCGTCGTGCGTGAAGGGCACGACCTCCCGGACCTGGCCCGACGAGAAGACGTAGAGCGAGAAGTCGTCGCCCGGGAGCTTCTGCTGGACGAGGGCGCGCACGGCCGCCCGTGCGCCGTCCATTTTTCCGACGAGGCCCATCGAGCCCGAGGCGTCGAGCAGGATCGTGAAGGACACGGGCGCGTCGTCGCTCTTCGAGAAGAGGTCCGTGAGGACCGGCTGACCGTCCACGAGGAGCGTGACGTCCTTCTCCTTGAGGTCGGGGACGGGCTTCCCCTTCAGATCCGTGAGAACGAAGGGCACCATTACGTAGCCGACGGACACCGAACCGGTTGTCTTCCCCGCCGTGGAGACTTGCGCCGACACCCCGGCGCCCAGCGTCAGAGCCGGGCCGAGAAGCATCGAAAGCAGCGGAAGTCTCTGACTCAGCATGGCTTGGAAAGGCGCTTCGGGGTGTCCGATCGGGAGTGTCGACACCTTTCTACAACGTCAAAAGCAAATGGGCCGCCAGAGGCGGCCCAAAACGGCAAAAGTGTGACGAGCGTTACAAACGCGCGCGTCCTAGAGGAGGTCGGCGGCGGGGAAGAAGAACGTGACCTCGCGGGCCGCGTCGGCAGGATTGGCCGAACCGTGGACCGCATTGCGCTCGATCGACTGTCCGAATTCCTTGCGGATCGTGCCCGCGTCGGCCTTCGACGGGTCGGTCGCGCCCATGACGGCGCGCCAGTGGGCGACGCCGTTCGCGCGCTCGAGGACGGCGACGAAGACCGGGCCCGACGTCATGTAGGCGACGAGGGCGGAGAAGAAGCCCTTGGCGGCGTGCTCTCCGTAGAACGACTCGGCTTCGGCCTTCGTGATGCGGTGGCGTTTGAAGGCGACGACCCGGAATCCCTCGGCCTCGATGCGCGAGAGGATCTTCCCGGCGCTCTTCGACTCGACGGCGTCCGGCTTGATGATGGCGAATGTTTTTTCCATGCGGGCGCGGAGTATACGCGGGAGGCGGCTTGCCGCTCCCGGCGATTCCCGCATAGGCTGGGGAGATGAAGAGTTTCTTCGAATCCTCCGACCGGGGCGCGCTCCTCGACCGTCTCGACAAGCTGCAGCCGGGCGCCCTGCGCCAGTGGGGAAGGATGGATGTCGCCCAGATGTGCGCGCACTGCGCCGCCGCGGCCGAGGTCGCCGCCGGCGACGTGGCGAAGCGTCAGGCCTTCGTCGGCAAGGTGCTCGCTCCCCTGGTGAAAGGCGGGATCCTGCGCTCGGACCGGCCGCTTTCGAAGAACTCCCCGACGGACCCCACGTTCGTCGTGTCCGACGCGCGCGACTTCGCGAAGGAGAAGGCGCGCCTCCTCGCGGTCGCAAGACGCTTCGCGTCCGCCGGCCCCGCGGCGGCGAACGGCCGCGTCCATTCGTTCTTCGGGTCCATGACGGGCGACGAGTGGGGCGTCCTCATGTACAAGCACCTCGACCACCACCTCCGGCAGTTCGGAGCGTAGCTCCCGACTCCACGACGCGGAGAATGGAAAGGGGGGCCCGGAGGCGCCCCTCGAGGATGCGTTCGGGCCGGGGGAGGTTACTTTCCGAGCGCCTTCTTCAGCGTCTCGCCCATGAGCGCGGGCGAGTCCGCGACGTGGACGCCAGCCGCCTTGAGCGCCTCGACCTTCTCGCCCGCCGTGCCCTTGCCTCCGGAGATGATGGCGCCCGCGTGGCCCATCCGGCGCCCGGGAGGAGCCGTGCGGCCCGCGATGAACGACACGACCGGCTTCTTGAGGTTCGACTTGATCCAGGCCGCGGCCTCTTCCTCGGCGCTGCCGCCGATCTCGCCGATCATGATGACGGCCTGCGTCTCGGGGTCGTCGCGGAAGAGCGTCAGGGTGTCGATGAAGTTGGTGCCGTTGATCGGGTCGCCGCCGATCCCGATGCACGTCGACTGCCCGAAGCCGAGCGCGGTCGTCTGGCCGACGGCCTCGTACGTGAGCGTCCCCGAGCGGGAGACGACGCCGACGAACCCGGGCTTGTGGATGCGCGCCGGCATGATGCCGATCTTGACCCTCGCCGAGGGCCGGATGATGCCGGGGCAGTTCGGCCCGATGAGCCGGCTCTTCCCCGCGGCGAGGTATTCCTTCGCCTTGATCATGTCGTTGACGGGGACGCCCTCCGTGATCGCGACGATGAGCGCGACGCCGGCGTCGGACGCTTCCATGATCGCGTCCGCGCAGGCCGGCGGCGGGACGAACACCATCGAGGCGTTCGCGCCGGTCGCCTTCACGGCGGCGTGGACGGAGTCGAAGACCGGGATGCCGTCGACGGCCGTTCCGCCCTTGCCGGGCGTGACGCCCGCGACGACCTGCGTGCCGTAGTCGCGGCTCGCGAGCGCGTGGAAGCGCCCCTCGCGGCCCGTGAGGCCCTGCACGACGAGGCGGGTGTCCTTCGAGATCCAGTTCTGGTCCGCCATGTCAGGCCGCCTTTCCGAGCGACGCGATGACCTTCTCGGCCGCGTCCTTCATGCCGTCGGCGGGGATGACCGCGAGGCCGGAGCTCTTGAGGATCGCCTTCCCCTCCTCGACGTTCGTGCCCTCGAGGCGCACGACGACGGGGACCTTGATGCCGATCTCCTTGACGGCGTTCACGACGCCCGTCGCGATGATGTCGCACCGCATGATGCCGCCGAAGATGTTGATGAGGACGGCCTTCACGTTCGCGTCGGACAGGATGATCCGCATCGCGTTCTTGACCTGCTCCTCGTTCGCGCCGCCGCCGACGTCGAGGAAGTTCGCGGGCTTGCCGCCGGCGTACTGGATGATGTCCATCGTCGCCATCGCGAGGCCGGCGCCGTTCACCATGCAGCCGACGTTGCCGTCCAGCTTGATGTAGTTGAGGCCGAACTTCGAGGCCTCGACCTCGAGCGGATCCTCCTCGTCGAGGTCGCGGTACTCGCGGATCGCCGTGTGGCGGAAGAGCGCGTTGTCGTCGAAGTTCATCTTCGCGTCGAGAGCGACGACGTCGCCGGTCCCCGTGACGAGGAGCGGGTTGATCTCCGCGAGGGACGCGTCCGTCGCGACGTACGCCTTCGCGAGCGCGATCAGGAAGCCGACGGCCTTCTTGTGCGTCTCGCCCGTGAGGCCGAGCGCGTCCGCGAGCTTGCGGGCCTGGTAGGGCTGGAGGCCCCACGAGGGCTCGAAAGGTTCCTTGACGATCGCGTCCGGGTCCTTCGCGGCGACGACCTCGATCTCCATGCCGCCCTGCTTGGACACCATCATGACGGGCTTGCCGATCGCGCGGTCGAGCGTGATCCCGAGGTAGAGCTCCTGGGCGATGTCCAGGGCCTCCTCGACGAGGATCTTCTTGACCTTCTGGCCGTGCGGCCCGGTCTGGTGCGTCACGAGCTGCATCCCGAGGATCTTGCGGGCGAGGGCTTCCGCTTCCTCGGGGCTCTTCGCGAGCTTGACGCCGCCGCCCTTGCCGCGGCCGCCCGCGTGGATCTGCGCCTTGACGACGCCGCGCCCGCCGAACTCTTTCGCGATCCGCCCCGCCTCTTCGGGCGAGTCCGTCACGCGGCCGCGGGGGGTGGCGACGCCGAACCCGCGGAGAATTTCTTTCGCTTGGTATTCGTGGATTTTCATGGCGGTCGCGGACAGTATCAGAAGGAATTCCCGGTGCTCCATGAGCCGGCTGATTCATGGCGCCGGGCCGCCCGTCCTTGACAGATTCCCGCGCCCGCGTGAAATTGCCCGTTTGGTGCGTTTCGCCTGCCTCCTCCTCGTTCTCGCCTCTGCCGGGTCTCCGCCCGCTCGGGCGCAGGCGCCGCCCGGGAGCTCGACGGCCCACGAGGTCGCCGTCCTGCCGGCCTCGGCCGGCGCCGACATCGCGCGTGCGGTCGCCCGGGAGCTGAAGGCGGAGGACTTCGACGGGCTCGAGTCGCGGTTCGACGAGGCGCTGAAGGCGGCGCTGCCCGACGCGGCCCTGCGCGTCTTCTGGACCGACACGAAGCAGCGCGCCGGCGCGCTGCGGGACTGCGGAGAACCGCGGATGCAGACCGCGGGCGAGTTCACGCTGGCGTTCTCCGACTGCACGTTCGAGAGGCAGAGGACCGAGCTTCGCCTCACGATCCGGCCCGACGGGCGCCTCGCGGGGATGTTCCTCGCGCCCCAGTCCGCCGCGCGCCCGGACTGGACGGCGCCGGACTACGTGAATCCCGCCGCGTTTACGGAGCGCGAGAGCAAGGTCGTCTCCGGACTCGTCACGCTGCCTGCGACCCTCTCGATCCCGAAGGGTGACGGCCCCTTCCCGGCGGTCGTGCTCGTCCATGGGTCCGGCCCCCACGATCGCGACGAGACAGTGGGCGGCACGCGCGTCTTCCAGGACCTCGCCCAGGGCCTCGCGTCGCACGGGGTTGCGGTGCTCCGCTACGAGAAGCGCACGAAGACGTATCAGAAGGAGCTCGCGGGGACGCGCGACATGACGCTCAAGGACGAGGTCCTCGACGACGCGGTCGCGGCGCTCGCCGTTCTGCGCGCCGCGCCCGGCGTCGACCCGGCGAGGGTCTTCATCCTCGGCCACAGCCTCGGCGGCATCCTCGCGCCGCGAATCGCGCTCCTGGACGGGAAGGCGGCCGGCGTCGTCCTCCTCGCCGCGCCGTCGCGCCCGATGTCGGAGGTCGTCCACGACCAGGTCGAGTCGCTTTCGGGGCCGGGGGCGAGCGATACGCAGAAGGGGATGGCGCCGACGCTTCGCCGGGAGGCCGACGCGCTCGCCGATCTCTACGCGGGGCGCCCGCCGGCCTCGCCGGCCGCGACGATCTTCGGAGCGCCGCCCGCATACTGGCTCGAGGTGAAGGCCCAGACGCCGGTCGCGACGGCGGTCAAGCTCGGCATTCCGCTTCTCGTCCTGCAGGGCGGTCGCGACACCCAGGTGAGCGGCAAGGACTTCGCGGGCTGGCAACGGGCGCTGAAGGGCGTCCCCCGCGCGACGCTGAAGACGTACCCGAAGCTGAACCACCTCTTCGTCGCGGGCGAGGGGCCGAGCGCGCCCGCCGAGTACGAGAAACCCGGGCACGTGGACCGCGAGGTCGTCGAGGACGTCGCGACGTTCGTCCTTCGCGGCTCGCTCAAGCCCGCGGCCGGAAAGAAGAAGAAATGAACGAGACCGCCTCCGTCCCGTACCGCGTGGACGGCGGGCTGCTGCGCAAGGACGCCGTCCTGATCTCCCTCGTCGCGCTGGATTTCGTCTTCGGGCTCGTCGCCTGGCGCCTCATGCCGGCGCGCGTCCCGACGCACTGGGGCGTCTCGGGGGAGCCGAACGGCTGGGGACCGGCATGGGTTAACGCGTTCCTGCCGCCGGCGATCGCCGTCGTCCTCTACCTGACGTTCCTCTACATCCCGCTGATCGATCCGCTCCACAGGAGCTACGGAGCGTTCGGCGGCCCCCTCCGGTTCCTCAGGTTCCTCGTCGTGGGGTTCCTCGTCGTCGTCCACGTCCTCGTCGTCCTCGCGTCGCTCGGCGTCGCCGTGCCGATGGGCCGGGCGATGCGCGCGGCGCTGCCGCTGCTGTTCGCGGGGATCGGGATGATCGCCCCGCGCCTGAAGCCCAACTGGTTCTTCGGGATCCGCACGCCGTGGACGCTCGCGAGCGAGGAGGTCTGGACGAAGACGCACGCGCTGGGCGGGAAGCTCTGGACGGCCGGCGGCCTCCTCCTCGTCCCGTGCGCGTTCCTGCCCGGGCCGGCGGGCCTCGCCGTCCTCGTCGCGGGCATCGCCGCCCTCGCGCTCGTCCCCGTCGCCTACTCGGCGGTGCTGTTCAAGCGTCTCGCGCCCTGAGGTCAGGGGCGCCGGGCCACGAGCGCGCCGACGAAGAACCTCGGAAAGCGCGCCGCGACGGCGTCGACGTCCGGAAAGACCTCGACGTCCGTGAAGCCCGCGGCCGCGAAGGAGGCGCGCCACGCGGAGACCGCGAGGAAGCCGTGGTTCGGCCGCAGGACGGGATTCAGAACGACGTTCGTGAAGCTCACGAGGAAATCGAAGACGAAGTCGACGTAGGACGGGGGCGGGTTCGCGCCCGGCCTCACGCATTCCGACACGACGACGACGCCTCCCGGCTTCAGGGCGGCTTTCGCCTCGGCGAGGACGAAGCCGAGGTCGGGCGCGACGTGGAAGCAGTTCACCGAGTAGACGGCGTCGAAGGTTCCGGGCACGACGCCCTGCGCCTCCCACGGCTTCGTCATGTCGAGCTTCGCGGCCTCGACGAGCGTTCCCGGGCTGGCGGCCGCGCGGGCGGCGCGCTCGCCGCGGCGCGCGAACGTCGGCACGAGCTCCGTGAAGCGCCAGCGCGAGACCCGCGGGCCGAGGCGCCCGAGCGCGGCCTCCGCAGCGCTGCCGCAACCACCGCCGATCTCCAGGACCTCCGCGGGCGAGTCCGGCAGCACGCGCGTCAGGGTCTCGGCTCCGAGCGTGTTGTTGATCGCGTAGAGGATGTTCGCGTTCGAGAAGTACCGGATCCAGAGCGGCAGCCGCACGGGC
>DATKLW010000042.1:0-2600 GCA_035542215.1 Thermoanaerobaculia bacterium
GGGCGGAGAGAAGCGGATCTGGAAAAGGCCCTCGGGTATTTCGAGAGGGCGCGCGACGCGGACCCCGGCTACGCGAAGGCCTGGACGGGCATCGCCGAGACGTGGGACGTCTTCGGCTACACGAACCGCCGTCCCGTTCCCGACGCCTACGAGAAGGCCAAGGCGGCGGCGCGCAAGGCCCTCGAGCTCGACCCCGACCTCGCGGACGCCCACGCGGTCCTCGCGCACGCGACGATGCTGACCGGCGATCCGCGCGCGGCGGAACGGGAGTTCAAGCGCGCCCTCGAGCTGGACGCGAACTCCCTGGACGCCCTCCACTGGTACTCGCACCTTCTCATGAACGAGAGACGCTGGGACGAATCGCTGGCCCTGAGCAAGCGTCTTGTCGAGCTCGACCCCCTCGGGTGGTGGAACGTCCACCTCGGCGAGCACTACCGCGCGAAGGGCGACCGCGCCCTCGCGCTCCAGCACTTCCGGCGCGCCGTCGATCTCGACCGCGACAACGCCGCCGCGCGCTGGCAGCTCGGCCGGGCGCTCCTCGAGGACGGACGGATCGACGAGGCCGTCTCTCAACTCGAGGAGGCGCGACGGCTCGACCCGGAGGCGGTCGATACCCGGAAGACGCTCGCGGAGGCCTATGAAAGGGCCGGGCGCGTCGCGGACGCGGCGCGCCTGCGCGCGGTGGCCGGCCGGAAGCCCTAAGGCGCGGCCTTCGGCTCGAACGTCGCGTCGGGGAGATGCGCCTTCTCGTAGTCGAGATACTCGACGACCGTCTTTCCCGGCCGGAGCTCGTCCACGATCGTCATCTTCGAGAGCGAGAGGTTGCCCTTGACGACGCGGTACTCGTCGAACGTCGTCTCCTTCGCGGTCTTCCCCGAAGCCACGAGGAAGACGGCCTTGCGGTACAGGCCCTCCTTGTCGTCGATCCAGACGCGGGCGACGGGGTACGAGGGCGTCCTCCCCTTTCGCGCCGTCAGGCGCAGGACCGAGCACGCGAGGCCGTCGAGGACGTCCGCCCGCTCGAACGCGGCGTCGTAGTCGTCGGTGAAACGCGTCTTCGACATGTCGGCCGCCGAGAAGCCGCCCGCGAGGCGCTGGCTTTTCGGGATGCGGATCGGGTTCTTCGTGCCCGGGAGGACGAGCCAGGAGTCGTCGCCCTTCGAGACGACGGCCTTGCCCGCATTCGCGGCGTCGAGGAACGTCGCGCGCGAATCCCGTCCCTTCCCCTCGACGCGGAACGTCCCGGTCGACGGCGGCGCGTCCGGCCTCGTCGTCGTGACCCGCAGCGTGATCACGACTTCCGGCCACGCGTCCTTGACGCGCTCGGCGCGGCGCAGCCGCGCCGCGGGATCGTCCGCCGAAAGAGGGAAGAAGAGAATGCTGCTTAGAAAGAGAAGATCGGCCGGCGCGCGCGCGATCCGCCTCTGAACCATTCGAAGAATCTTCTCTTCTCTTCGTCTCTCTTCACACATGCCCGAGCGCCTCCACCGGGTTCAGCCGCGCGGCGCGGCGCGCGGGCCACCACGCGGCGACGAGGAGCGTGACCGACATGACGGCGAATCCGGCCCCGTAGGCGAGCGGGATGAAGTCGACGTGCAGGACGTTGCCGTGCGTGGCGCCGGGAGGCGGCGGCAGCATGATTCCCGAGGCGTTCAGCGCGGCCCTGAGGAGAAGCGACAGGACGGCTCCGATCCCCGAGCCGATGACCCCGAGAAGAATGCCCTCGAGGAGGAAGAGTGCGCGGACCGAGGAGCGCTCCATCCCGATCGCGAGGAGCGTCCCGATCTCGCGCGTGCGCTCGAAGACGGACATCGTCATCGTGTTCGCCGTCGCGAGGACGACGACGACGGACAGGACGAGCCCCATGAAGAAGAAGATCGAGATGTAGAGGAGCCTGACCTGCTTGTAGAACGCCGCCGTGTCGAGCCACGTCTTCACGACGACGGGCCGCCCCGCCGCCGCGAGAGCCCTCGGCAGCTCCTCGGCCTCGCGCGCCGTGTCGCGGTCGTCCTTCAGGAGCACGACGACGGAGTTCGCCTTGCCCTCGGCCTTGAGGAGCCGCGCGGCCGCGCCGTACGGCATGAAGAGGATCCGGTCGTCAAGCTCCTTGATCGGGTAGCCGAGAACGGCCGCGACGGTCGCGTCGACGGCGTTGATCCCGCCGTCGGGCGTCGTCGTCATCACGGTGACGAGGTCGCCCGCCTTCGCGCCGATCGCACGCGAGAGGCCCGTGCCGAGCATGATCTCGTCCGCGTCGTTCCGGGAGAGGAACGCTCCCGAGACGACGGTGTCCGCGGCGAGCGAGGCCTGCTTCTCGAGCGCCGGGATCGTCCCCGTTCCGAGGTAGGCGGCGCTCTTGTCGCCCTTCACGACGAGGCCGAAGAACGACAGCTTCGGCATCGCCTGCACGATGCGCGTGTCCCGCGACAGGAGGCCCGCGAGGGCCGGCCAGTCGTCGAGGAGGATCGTCGCGGCTTCGTCGTCGGTCTTGCCGGCGGCGCGCGGGTCGAGGATGCGGAGGTGGCCGCCGACGCTCCGGATCGTCGCCCTCTTCAGCGACGAGAACGTCTGCGACACGAAGCCCGCCGTCATCGTCACGG
>DATKLW010000043.1:0-23041 GCA_035542215.1 Thermoanaerobaculia bacterium
TCGACGTCACGTGCGAGGAAGACCTGATCGAGGAAGTCATCCGGTGCGAAGGCTATGACCGGCTGCCCGAGACGCTGCCCGCTCCGTTTGTCCCACGCACGGTGTCGCGCGCCGCCCAGGTCCCCGACCTTACGCGCGACCTCCTCGCGGGCATGGGCCTCCTCGAATGCGTGACGTATTCGTTCGTGTCCGAAGCCGAGAACGCGCCCTTCGCGTCCGCGGCACCGGGCGCGCCGGTCCTCGTCGAGAACCCGCTCGGCGAGCCGTTCACGACGCTCCGGGCGACGCCCGTCGTCGGCCTTCTCCAGAGCGCGCAGCACAACGTGCGGCGCGGCCAGAAGGACCTCGCTCTCTTCGAGGTAGGCACGGCATTCGGATGGAACGCAGGGAAGATCTCTGCTGAAGAGAAGACCGGGGACGGGAGAGTTTCTGAGAAGGAAAGGGTCGGAATCCTGCTCGCGGGCGCCCGCCGCCGCCACTGGTCCGTCACGTCCGAAGAGAGCGATTTCTTCGAAGGAGCGGGAATCGCCGAAGCTCTCATGAAGGGGCTCGGCTTGGGAAATGCCTCGTCCCCTATTACTTTCAAAGAAGATCTTCCGTGCTCTTCGTTCCTTGCCGCCGGACGATCGGCACTCGTGCGCGTGGGCGGAGCCGTCGCCGGCTGGGTCGGCGTCCTCGAGCCGGCGCTCGCCGCGTCGTGGGACCTCGTCGACCCCGTCGTCGCCGACCTCGATCTCGGCGTCCTCGCCGCGGCCCTGCCGCCGGCGGAGACCTCCGTCGAGCCGCCCTCGAAGTTCCCGGGCAGCGAGGTGGACGTCACCGTGACCCATCCGATCGCGACGCCCTGGCGTGCGCTCGAGGTCGCGGTCCTCTCCGGCGCACCCGACGAGCTCGTCGCCGTCGAGGCGAAGGGGCGTTACCGCGGCCCCGGCGTCCCGGACGGCTTCGTGAAGACGACCCTGACCCTGCGTTTCGGCTCCCCGCGCGCCTCGCTTGCGCGCGAGGACGTGAACGGCTGGCGCGACGACGCCGCGCGGCGCCTTCTCGCCCTCGGGGGCACGAAGGTCGACGGCGTACCGGCGCCCGCCTGAGGAGGCTGCACGTGAAGGAAAGCAAAGGCCGGACTGAGAAGGCCGCCGAAGGATCCCTCGAGCCCGTTCTCGACGCGATCGAGACGCGCGTCGAAGCCCTCGTCGAGGTCGTCAAGGGGCTCGCCGCCGAGAACGCGCGGCTCAAGTCCGAGGTGGCGTCCTCGAAGGCCAAGGCGGACGAGGGTGGCGAGGCCGCGATGCTTCTGGCCCGGTACGAGGACGAGCGGAACGCCGTGAGGGAGCGCGTCGAGCGCGTTCTGAAGACGCTCGAAGCGGGCGCGGACGCGGGTAAGGCGTAAGACTGCGTGCTATTCTCAGTCGCGCGGCCGAAACGCTGCAGCGAAAGAAATGGCGAAACCCGGCGTCACGCAGGTCGAGATCTTCGGGCAGACGTATTCCGTCCGCGCCGCTGGAGATCCCGGCTACATTCGGGAGCTGGCCGGGTTCGTCGACCGGAAGATGCGCGAGGTCTCGGAGCACGCGCCCACCATCGACGCCGCGAAGATCGCGATCCTCACCGCACTCAACATTTCCGACGAGTTTTACCAGTTCCGTTCCAGATCAGGCTCCGAGGGTGATCCGGGCCGTCTCGCCGCACGGGCGAGCCGCCTCGTGGAAAAGCTCGACGAAGTCCTGAAGACGTCTCCGGCCGTTCCGGCGAGGGCCGGCAATGAATCGATCGGCACCCTGCGCGGTGCGTGAATGGGATGTGTCCTTGAACCGATATACCAATCGTGGAGCCTTCGACATCGGGCCGTCCTGTGATGCCCCTCCGGGGGAACTAATGGTCTGCCCCGGGCGCTCCCCCTGTCTTACGACGGGTTCAATCGACCTTTCCCACACGGCCGAGGTGGGGGGCCCTTCTTGGGCCTCACCGGAGGGACGTCTCCAGGACCGCGTCGCGCTCTAGGTCCGGATCACCCCCGCAAACGAACGTTTCGAGGGGGACAGACCCGTGAGTTCGACTCTAATCATCGCCGTCGAGGCCGCGCTGGCGGTCTTCGCCGTGGGCATACTCGTGTGGGCGCTGCGATCGCGCGGCGCCGCGTCTCTCGCTAGGGCCGAGGCCGAGCTCGAAGCGCGGAAGGTCCGCGACGAGGCGAAGCTCGCCGCCGAAGCCGCCGTCCGCAGGGCGGAGGCCGCAGCCCAGAAGACCGAGCTCGACGCCAAGGAGCGGCTGCTCAAGGCCCGCGAGGCCGCCGAGACCGAGGCCGCCAAGCGCCGCGCCGAGCTCCTCGACCAGGAAAAGCGGCTCCTCCAGAAGGAAGAGACGCTCGACAAGAAGATCCTGACGGCCGAGAAACGCGAGCAGGAGTCGGAGAACCGCGCCCAGAACCTCACGAAGCGCGAGAAGCGCATGGAGGAGCTGGAGGAAGAGGCGAAGCAGGCCGCCGAGGCGATCGTCGCCGAGCAGCGCGCGAAGCTCGAGGTCATCGCGGGCCTCACCGCGGAACAGGCCAAACGCGACCTCATCCGGGAGCTCGAAAACGAGGCACGTCTCGAAGCGACGGGACTCGTCCGCCGAATCGAGGAAGACGCCGTCGAGAGCGCGAACTGGAAGGCGAAGCGCCTTCTCTCGATGACGATCCAGCGCATGGCCTCGGACCACGTCGTCGAGACGACCGTCTCCGTCCTCGACCTCCCGTCCGACGACATGAAGGGGCGCATCATCGGCCGCGAGGGCCGGAACATCCGCGCCGTCGAAGCCGCCACGGGCGTCGACATCATCATCGACGACACGCCCGAGGCGATCCTCCTCTCCTCGTTCGACCCGATCCGCCGCGAGGTCGCGCGCCGCGCGCTCGAGCGCCTCATCCAGGACGGGCGCATCCACCCCGCCCGCATCGAGGAGGTCGTCGAGAAGGTCCGCGAGGAACTCTGGCAGGACGTCAAGTCGGCCGGCGAGGCCGCGGCGTTCGAGTTCGGCATCGCGGACCTGCACCCCGAGGTCGTGAAGCTCCTCGGCCGCCTGAAGTACCGCACGAGCTACGGGCAGAGCGTGCTCCAGCACTCGAAGGAGGTCGGATGGGCCGCGTGCCACCTCGCGTCCGAGCTCGGCGCGGACGTCGCCGTCGCCAAGCGCGCGGGGCTCCTGCACGACATCGGCAAGGCCGTCGACCGCGAGCAGGAGGGAACGCACCTCGAGCTCGGCCGGCAGATCCTGAAGAAATACGGAGAGCACGAGACCGTCATCCACGGGATGGAATGCCACCACGGCGACTACGAGCCGCGCACGATCGAAGCCGTCCTCGTGAACGCCGCGGACGCCATCTCGGCCGCGCGCCCGGGAGCCCGGCGCGAGATCCTCGAGACGTACGTCAAGCGTCTCGAGAAGCTCGAGAAGATGACGGAGGGCATGAAGGGCGTCGAGCGCACGTTCGCGATCCAGGCGGGGCGCGAGCTGCGGGTCGTCGTGGACGCGAAGAAGGTCACGGACGACGAGTGCCTGTGGATGTCGAAGGACATCGCCAAGCGCGTCGAAGCCGAGCTCCAGTACCCCGGTCAGATCAAGATCACGGTCATTCGCGAGACCCGCGCGGTGGACTTCGCGAAGTGAAGCTCCTCTTCGTCGGTGACGTCGTCGGAAAGCCCGGGCGGCGCGCGCTCGGGATGCTCGAGAAGCTGATCGGGCGCGAGCACATCGACTTCACGGTCGTGAACATCGAGAACGCGGCCGGGGGCTTCGGCGTGACGGCGGAGCTCTTCGCCGACCTCTCGAAGCTGCCGATCGACGTCTTCACGTCGGGCAACCACATCTGGGACAAGAAGGATTTCGTTCCGCTCCTCGACGATCTCGAGAACCTCCTCCGCCCGGCCAACTATCCGCCCGGTAACCCCGGCCGCGGCTGGACGATCCAGACGACGGCGGCGGGCATTCCCGTGGGCGTCCTGAACCTGCAGGGGCAGGTCTTCATGGCGAACACGGACTCGCCGTTCCGCGTCGGCGACGCCGCGCTCGCCGAGATGCGCGCCAAGCGCCCCGAGATGAAGGTCGTCCTCGTCGACATCCACGCCGAGGCGACGTCCGAAAAGCAGGCGATCGGCTGGTGGTTCGACGGGCGCGCGTCGCTCGTGATCGGGACGCATACGCACGTGCCGACAGCCGACGCCCGGATCCTTCCGAAGGGGACGGCCTACCAGGGCGACGCCGGCATGACGGGCGCCTACGAGGGCATCATCGGGTTCGACCCGAAGAACATCCTCGAGAAATTCCTCCACCAGACGCCGCGCTCGATGGAAACGGCGACCCGCGACGTCCGCCTCTGCGGGGCGATCGTGGACGTGGACGAGTCGACGGGGAAGGCCCGGTCGATCACGTCGATCCAGGAGAAGTTGGCGGTCTGAGGCGAAGGCCCAACGTTGGAAAAGCGCGCGCGGCTGCTCGTACTCGCCGTCTTCGGCGTCTTGCTCGCGATCGCGGCCGAGCCCCTCCTGACGGGCCGCGGGACGGACTTCCGGGCCTATCTCGAGGCCGCGCAGGCCCTGCGCTCGGGGCAGGACCCGTACGCGGGCGTCTACCCGTACCTCTATCCGCCGCTCCTCGCCGTGGTCCTCGTGCCGTTCACGTTCCTGCCGACGGCGGCGGCCGCGTGGCTGTGGGCGGCCGCCTCGGCGGCCGCAATCGCGGCGAGTGTGTCGCTCGTCGCGAAGGGGTCGACGCGCATCCTCCTCCTCGCGCTTCTCTTCTCGCCGTTCGCGGCGACGCAGTGGAACCTCCAGGCGAACGGTTTCGTCCTGCTCCTTCTCGTTCTCGCGCGCGAGCGCCTGGACCGCGGCTTCGACACGGACGGAGGAGCCCTTCTCGGCCTCTCGATCGCGCTCAAGCCCTTCGGCCTTCTCGCCGCGGCCGCGCTCGTTTTCGCGGGCCGCTGGCGCGCCGGACTCGCGGCTCTGGGCGCGGCGCTCCTGTCGTTTCTCCTCGTCGTGCCGTTCTCGGGAGTGACGGGCGCGGCCGCTGCGGCCGGCTCCGTGAAGCGGATCCTGTCTGCTTCGTGGGTGGAGACGTACAACAGCAACGTGTCCGCGAACGGGTCGCTGGACCGGCTGCTCCCCGAGGGCGCGGGGGAGTCCCGGCACCGGGCGCTCGGGTTCGCGATCGCGGGCTGGACGGTCGCTCTCGCCGCGGCCGCCGCGGCCGGCGCCGGTCGAGCCGGGAAGCGGATTCGGCCGTCGGCCGTCGTGGACGCCGCGCTCGCGGCGACGCTCCTCGGCGCCTCGTCGTCGTGGCTGCACCACTCGTCCGTGCTCTTTCCGGCCGTCGCGGCGCTCGGCCCCCCCGCTCAGGCGGCCGTCGCCGTGCTCTACGGCGTCGCCGCGGCCTGGCGCCTCCTCGCGTCGTTCGGGGCGGGCGCCGGGACGGCGGCCTCGCTCGCGGGGACGGCCGCGCTCGCCCTCGTGTGGCTCCTGGCGTCCCGCCGGGCCGCGGAACCCTGCTAGGATCGCCGCGTGGCCGTCGACAAGGAGCTCCTCGACATCCTCGCCTGTCCCGCTTGCGACGCGCGGCCGCCCGTCGCGCTCTGCACGCTCAAGGCCGCCGCAGCGAAGACCGTCGTCGAGAAGTACCGCGAGTCGCTGAAGGACGAGGAGCCGGTCGTGACGCAGGGCCTCTCCTGCGCCGTGTGTGGCCGTGTCTACCCGATCGTCTCGGACATTCCGGTCATGCTCGTCGAGGAGGCGCTTCCGGCGGACGCCCGGGAGGCCTGACCCTCCCCTGCGGCTCATCCCCGAACCGATCGCCCGCCGGAAAGGATTCGAACGTGCGACGTTCGTGTTCTTTCTGCTCGGGATCGGGTGCGCCCCCGGCATCGCGATCGCGAACGTCTGCTTCGGGCTCTGCGTCGCGTCCGCACTCGCGTGGCGCTGGCGCGCCCGCGCGGTTGGGGAGGATTTTCTCGGGCCGTTCCGCAGGACGACGCCGGTCCACGGGCCCATCGGCGCCTTCGTCCTCCTCTCGTTCGTGTCGTGCGTCTTCTCGACTCTTCCCTCGAGGTCCCTGATCCAGGTCAAGGGTTTCGGGACGTTCCTCCTCGTCGTGTTCGTGGCGGCGCTTCTCGACGACGCCGCGGACGTGAAGCTCGTCGTCGACGTCTGGCGGACGACGGCGCTCTACCTCGTCCTGCGCGGCTTCGCCGAGTGGATCTCGGGCTCGCCGAGCCTCGACTTCCGGATCGCAGGCGGGCTGTCGGTCTACATGACGTACGCCGGGCTCCTCCTCGTCTTCGTTCCGCTCCTCGGGGCCCGCGGGATTTCGGGCGGGGCGCGCGGATCCCGGGCCGCGGACGTGGCGGTCGCGCTCGCGGGCGCTCTCGCGATGGCGCTGACGCTGACGCGCGGCGCGTACGTGGGCCTCGCGGCCGGGCTCCTCGCGGTCCTTCTCGCGTGGCGGCCGCTCCTCGCGCTCCTCGCGCCGCTCGTGATCGCGGCCTTCTTCGTCCTGATGCCGTTGCCCGTGCGGAACCGCCTCGCGTCCGCGACGAACCCCCACGACGTGACGATGAACGACCGCGTCGCGATGTGGAAAGCGGGCCGGGCGATGATCGCGGATCGGCCGCTCTTTGGCGTGGGACCGGGCAGGGTCAAGACCCTCTACCCCGTGTACCGCGTCCCCGGCTGGGTCGAGCCGCGCCCGGGGCACCTGCACAACAACCTCGTCATGGTCGCGGCCGAAACGGGGATCCCCTCGGCGCTCGCGTACCTCGCGTTCGTCGGAGCGTTCTTCCTCGGTGCCCTCCGGATCGTCCGCCGCAGTCCACGAGGAGACCCCGCCCGCGGGGTCGCGCTGGGCGCGATCGGCGCCATGGCGGCTCTCTTCGCGGCCGGGATGTTCGAGTACAACTTCGGAGACGTCGAGGTGCTCATGGCGACGCTCGTCGTCGCGACGCTGCCGTTCGCGGCGGCGCGCGCCGGCCGCCCCGCCGACTAGAATCGGCCGATGTCGAGCCGTTTCACGGGACGCGTCTATCCCCTGCGGGGCGGGGCTCCCCGCCGCGTCGCCGAGGCACAGCTGTCGCTGGGCGATGCCGGGCCGGACGCGACGGCGATGACCGTGTCGCAACTTCTCGGCAGAATGAACGGTTTACTCCAGGGAAACATCCCGATGGTTTGGGTGCGGGGAGAGCTTTCGGGCGACCTGGGGCCCAAGGGCGCGGGGGGACACCGGTATTTTTCTTTGAAGGATGAAGAGGCCGACGCGACCCTCAAGGTGAAGCTGTTCGCAAGCGACTTCCGCCGCATTCCATTCACGCTCGAAGAAGGTCTTCTCGTTCTCGCTCGCGGATGTCCCGAGATCTACACGCCGCGGGGCGAGCTCTCACTGAAGATCATCGAACTGGTCCCCGTGGGGGCGGGCGCCCTGCAACTCGCGTTCGAGCAGCTGAAAGCCCGGCTCGCCGCCGAGGGCCTGTTCGACGTCGCGAGGAAGCGCCCCTTGCCGCTCCTGCCGCGGCGCATCGGCGTCGTGACGTCGCGGCACGGGGCCGCGCTGCGCGACATTCTGAAGGTTCTCGACGCCCGCTTCCCGAACGCCCACGTGACGCTCTATCCGGCCTCCGTGCAGGGCGCCGCGGCGCCGGGAGAGATCGTGCGAGCGCTGGGCGCGTTCTCGCGCGTGGACGGCTCCGCGGACGTCGTCATCGTCGCCCGCGGCGGCGGCTCGAAGGAGGACCTCGCCGCGTTCAACGACGAATCCGTCGTCCGGGCCGTCGCCGTGTCCCGGGTTCCGGTCGTCTCGGCCGTCGGCCACGAGATCGACGTCACGCTCACCGACCTCGCGGCGGACGTCCGCGCGGCCACGCCGTCGCAGGCCGCGGAGATCGTCGTCGAACGGCTGGACCGTTTCGAGGAGCGGCTCGCGCGAGGGGAACGAGATTTGAAGATCTCCTTGAAGGGTAGAGTGGACAGGGCGGCGCGCGGCCTCGAGCGGCTCGCGGCGGCGCCCGCTTTCGCGGGGTTCCCCGCAGCAGTCCGCCAGAACCGGCTCGAGTCGCGCGCGGCGGCGAGCGCCCTGCATTCTTCCTTTCGGAGAATCCCCTCTTCTCTTCTCACCCGCGTCGCCTCTCTCGAGCAGGAGACGAGGGCGTGGGCGGACCGCGCGGCGTTCCCGTTCCTCCTCGGCCGCGTCGCCGCCGAGCGCCGGGCCGCGGCCGACCGGATGGCGGCGCGCCTGGCCGCCGCGAACAGAGAACTCAGCGTTGCGGCCGGGCGGCTGGAGGCCCTGAGCCCGTTGCGCGTCCTCGCGCGCGGGTACGCGATCGTGACGAAAGAGGGAGACGCGTCGCCCGTCACGGACGCCGCGTCCCTCGCCGCCGGCGACGGCGTCGACGTGAGGCTGGCCCGCGGACGCGCCGTCGCCCGCATCCTCTCGACGGAGACCGAATGACCAAGACGAAAGCCCTCCCGAAGAACCTCTCGTTCGAGAAGGCGCTCGAGCGCCTCCAGGAGATCGTCGCGGAGCTCGAAGATCCCGAGAAGGGGCTCGAGGCGAGCCTCGAGCTCTTCGAGGAGGGCGTCGCGCTCTCGCGCTTCTGCCGCTCGCGCATCGACGAGATCCAGAAGCGCGTCGACGTCGTCCTCAAGGAGTCGCCGGAGGGCCTCGTGACCGGACCGCTGGACGAGGACGCGGACGACGAAGCGGACGACGGAAACGACGAGGACGCGGCCCGATGACGGTCGTGCGTCCGGCGCGGGGGCTGCCGGCCGCGCTCGAAGGCCGCCGCCGCGGGATCGAGGCGGCGCTCGCGGGCGTCCTGCCCCGCGAGGGATCCGAGCCGCGCGACCTCGTCGCCGCGATGCGGTACAGCGTCCTCGGAGGCGGCAAGCGCTTCCGGCCGCTCCTCTTCTTCGCGGGCGCCGAGGCGGGCCCGGACCGCCTGCCGGAGGATGCAGTCGATGCGGCGGCCGCGCTCGAGCTGCTCCATACGTACTCGCTCATCCACGACGACCTGCCCTGCATGGACGACGACGACTTGCGCCGCGGCCAGCCGACGTGCCACGTGAGGTTCGGCGAGGCAACCGCGCTTCTCGCGGGCGACGCCCTCCAGACGCTCGGCTTCGAGCTCCTCGCGACGCGGCCGGCGGGGGAGGAGTGGGCGGAGCGGCGCGCCCGCGCCGCGGCGATGACGGCTCGGGCGATCGGCGTCGAGGGCATGGCCGGCGGCCAGGCGCTCGACCTCGCGGCCACGGGCCGGCCGGTCCCGCACGAGGAGCGCGCCTCGCGTCTCAAGAAGATTCACGCATGGAAGACGGGCCGGCTCATTCGGCTGTCCGTCGAGCTCGGGGCGCTCCACGCGGGCGCCGGCGAGGCCGCCCTCGAGGGGGTAGGACGTTACGGAGACGCGCTCGGCCTCCTGTTCCAGATCGCCGACGACCTCCTCGACGTCACGCAGGACTCCGCGACGCTCGGAAAGACCGCGGGCAAGGACGCGGAGCAGGACAAGCTGACGTACCCGGCTGTCTTCGGCCTCGAGGGCGCCTTGCGCGAGCGCGACCGCGCGCTGGACCAGGCGCGGTCCGCGGCGGCCGGCATCGACGGGCCGGGCAGCCTCCTCGCGGCGCTCGCGGAATACGTCGCGGGCCGGGACCGCTGAAACGCGATTCCGCTAGAGTGCGCGCGTGACCGGGAACCGCGAAGTCCGCGCGAGACGCCTCGCGGCCGCTGCGGGGGTGTTCCTGCTCGCGGTCGCCGCCGGACTCCTCGCATGGGCGGCCGGCGTCGAGCCGCGTGCGCTCGCGGCGGCCGGCGCCGCGTGCGACGCCGAGGCCGTGCGCTCCGCGTCCGGGGTCGGGCCCTTGCTCGCGTTCCGCGACGCGGAGGGCGCCCTCGAGGCGATCCGCGACGGGGTGCGGGGCTTCCGGCCGCTCTCGACGGTCGTCCTCGACGCGTCCGGACGCGTGCGCGCGGCGCACGCCGTCCCGATCCCGGGCCTCGCGCACGTCTCGCACGCCGAGGTCTTCTTCGAGGGACGCCGCCTCGGATCGGTCGTCCTCGGCTTCTCCCTTGAGGAGATCCGGGAGCGGGCGGCCGCGACGCGCCGGCGCACGGCCGCGGCGGCCGCCATTCTCGCTCTCGCGGGCCTCGGGGCGCTGGCTCTTGCGGCGCGCGGACGGCTCCGCTCGACGCGCAACGCCTTGTCCGCCGAGGAGCGGCGCGTCGCGGCCGAGCGCGAGGACCTCGCGGCGCGCGCGGCGGATGCGGAAACGCGGCTCGAGCACGAGCGGAGAGACCGCCGGATCGCGGAGAGCGCGCTGTCGAGCCGGGACCTCTTCGAGATCGAACGGACGGAGATCCTCGAAATGATCGCGCGCGGCGACGCTCTGGGCTCCATCCTTTCCAGTCTCGCCGCGCTCGTCGAACACCGCCGTCCGGGCACGCTCTGCCTCGTGGCGCCCCTCCGGCAGGGCGTCTTGCCCGTCGGGTCGGCCGGCGAGAAGGCGTCGCCCTTCCGCGGCGGGACCGGCCGGTTCTCCATCAGCTCGACGGCCCCGCCGCTCGCTCTCGCCGCCGAGACGGGAGACCCCGTCGTCACGCGGGACACGCCCGACGACCCGCTCTGGGGGGCCTGCCGCGACCTCTTCGCGCCGGACGGGATCGCGGCCTGCTGGACCGTGCCGATCTCGTCCGGGACGGGCACCGTCTTCGGGACGCTCAGCGTGCTCCACACGGAGGCGGCCGCGCCGGGAGTCGCGGACCTCGCCCTCCTCGAGAACGCCGCGCGGCTCGCCGCGATCGCCATCGAGCAGCGGCAGCTTGCCGAGCAGCTCGCGTTTCAGGCCCGGTACGACCGGCTCACGAACCTTCCGAACCGCCTCTACCTGGAGGAGGCGCTGGGCTCGGCGGTCTCTCGGGCCGCGCGGCGCGGCGAGCGCGCGACGCTCCTGTTCGTCGACCTGGACCGGTTCAAGCGGGTGAACGACACGTTCGGCCACGCGGGCGGCGACGCGCTCCTCACCCAGGTCGCGCGGCGCCTGACGGCCGCGGTCGCGGACGGGGACGTCGTCGCCCGGATGGGCGGCGACGAGTTTTGCGTTCTCCGCGTCGGTCCCGCGCAGGAGGATGCCGACCGCGGGGAGCTCTCGCGGATCGTCCTCGAGGCCCTGCGCGCCCCGTTCGACATCCTCGGCGAGGAGGTCGTCGTCGGGGCGAGCGTCGGCGTGAGCGCGTTCCCGGACGACGCGCAGGACGCGATGGCTCTCCGGATGCACGCGGACGCCGCGATGTACGCCGCGAAGGAGGAAGCGGGCAACTGTTACCACCTCTTCGAGCCGGGTCAGACGTTCCGCGGCGGCGACCGGCTGCGGCTCGAAAACGACCTCCGGCGCGCGATCGCGGGAGGCGAGCTGAGCGTCGAATTCCAGCCTCAGACGAGCCTCGACGGCCTCCTGAGGGGCGCGGAGGCGCTCGTGAGATGGCGGCATCCCGTCCTCGGCGAGGTGCGGCCGTCGCGTTTCGTTCCGATCGCCGAGGAGAGCGGACTCATCCTCGACCTCGGAGCGTGGGTGTTCGAGGAAGTGTGTCGCCGCATCGGCGGCTGGAGGCGAGCGGGTCTCTCGGTCGCGCCGATCTCGGTCAACGTCTCGCCCGTCCAGTTCTCGCGGGCGGACCTCGTCCAGACGATCGAGGCCAGCATGGCGTCCCACGGCGTGCCCGCGAGCCTCATCCGCGTCGAGCTGACGGAGTCCCTCCTCATCAAGGATGCCGCGGCGACGATGACGCACCTCGGGCGCCTCAAGAACCTCGGCGTCGGACTGGCGGTCGACGACTTCGGGACCGGGTACTCGTCGCTCTCGTATCTGCAGCTCCTCCCGATCGACGAGCTCAAGATCGACCAGGGATTCGTCCGGGAGATCGGATCGCCGGCGGGCCGGGCGCCGAAACTCGTCCAGTCGATGGTCTCCCTCGGGCACAGCCTCGGCCTCGTGGTCGTCGCAGAAGGGGTCGAGACGCGCGTCCAGCTCGACTTCCTCGAACGCGCGGGCTGCGACCGCGTGCAGGGCTTCGCGGTCGGCCCTCCGGTCGCGCCGGAGGCCTTCGCCCGGCTCCTCGAAGTCCCGGACCGGCCCCTCGCGTTCCAGTTAGACTCCGGCGCGTGAACGGCCGGGACGAGGATCGCAGGTTCGGGTGGACCGTGGGCGGCGCCTTTACCGTCCTCGGCGGTCTTCTTCTCTGGCGGGCCCGGACGGCCGCGGGGACCGTGTTCACGGCGCTCGGCGGCGTCCTCCTGCTCCTCGCGGCGGCGGCGCCGGGCGTTCTCGCGGCGCCGCACCGCCTGTGGCTCGCGTTTGCGAAGGTCCTCGGCCGGGTGAATTCGGCCGTCTTCCTCTTTCTGACGTTTTTCCTCGTCCTCACCCCGCTCGCCTTCTTCCTGCGTCTCTTCGGGCGGGACGAGCTCCGGCGCCGCGGGCCGGCGCCCGCCTCGACGTGGGAGCCGTACCCCGAGCGGAACCGTGACCCGAAGCACTACGAGAAGATCTGGTGATGGGAAAGCGCGACGTCCTCTCGCAGCTCTGGGAGTTCCTCAAGTACCGCAAGAAGTACTGGCTGATGCCCATCGTCTTCCTGCTGGTCCTCGTCGGACTTCTCCTCGTTCTCGCCGAGAAGAGCGTCATCGCGCCCTTCATCTACACGCTGTTCTAGTGACCGCGATCCTCGGCCTCTCGGCCTACTACCACGACTCGGCGGCGTGTCTTCTCGTGGACGGGCGGATCGTGGCCGCGGCCCAGGAGGAGCGCTTCACGAGGAAGAAGCACGACTCGGGCTTTCCCCTGAACGCCGCGCGCTGGTGCCTCGCCGAGGCGGGTCTTTCCCTCGGCCAGCTCGACCACGTCGCGTTCTACGACAAGCCGCTTCTCAAGTTCGAGCGCCTCTTCGAGACGTACCTCGAATACGCCCCGCGCGGGTTCGGGTCGTTCCGCAAGTCGATGCCGCTCTGGATCTCGGACCGCCTCTGGATGAGCGACCGGATCGGAAAGGACCTCGGCTGGGACGGGAAGGTCCTCTTCGGCGACCACCACGAATCGCACGCGGCCTCCGCCTTCTACCCGTCGCCGTACGAGGAGGCCGCGATCCTCACGATGGACGGCGTCGGGGAGTGGGCGACGTCCTCGATCGGGTCGGGCCGCGGAAACGCCATCGACATGGTCTCCGAGATGCGGTTCCCGCACTCGGTCGGGCTCCTCTACTCGGCGTTCACGTATTTCTGCGGATTCAAGGTGAACAGCGGCGAATACAAGCTCATGGGCCTCGCGCCCTACGGCGAGCCGAGGTACGCGGACCTGATCCGCGAGAAAGTCGTCCACGTCTGCGACGACGGGTCCATCCGGCTCAACATGGAGTACTTCACGTTCGCGACCGGCCTGACGATGACGGGCACGGGCTTCGAGCGGCTCTTCGGCGGCCCCGCGCGGGAGGCGGAGTCGAACCTCACCCAGCGGGAAATGGACCTCGCGCGGTCGATCCAGGACGTGACCGAGGAGATCGTCCTCAAGATGGCGCGCCACGCTCGGAAAGCGACGGGAGCCACGCGGCTCTGCATGGCCGGCGGCGTCGCGCTCAACTGCGTGGCGAACGGAAAGCTCCGCGAAGCGGGGATCTTCGAGGACCTCTGGATCCAGCCCGCCGCGGGCGACGCAGGCGGCGCCGTGGGCGCCGCGCTCTCGATCTGGCATCGCCACCTCGGCATGCCGCGCGAGAGCGCGGAGAAACGGGGGACGTGGAGGCTCAGAGGAAAAGAGAGAGAAGAAGAAGAGAAGAGCTCTTCGAATGGAATAGGGCGGGGCGAGGGCCGTGCAGCCGCCGCGGGAGGCGATCAGGCGGCCGGCGGCGCACAAGCGGTGCCCCGCTCTTCATCGTTCGGAGAAATCTCCTCTTCGTCTCTGCCTCCATACGAAGACGGCATGTCGGGCGCGTTCCTCGGCCCCTCTTACCCTTCAGAAGAGATTGCGGCGTGGCTCGAGTCCCGGCATTACCCGTACCGGACCGTGTCGCGTAAAGCCCTTCCCGGGGCCGTCGCGGAGCTGCTCGCGGAGGGCAAGGTCGTCGGCCTCCTGCAGGGAAGGATGGAGTTCGGTCCGCGGGCGCTCGGCGGGCGGAGCATCCTCGGCGACCCGCGATCGGCCGCGATGCAGTCCGTCATGAACCTCAAGATCAAGTTCCGCGAGTCGTTCCGCCCGTTCGCGCCGTCCGTCCTGCGCGAGGACGTGGCGGAGTGGTTCGATCTCGACGGCGATTCGCCCTACATGCTCCTCTGCGCGGACGTCGCGAGGCGCCTGCGGCGCGAGATGACGGAGGCCGAGAAGGCGCTCTGGGGAATCGAGAAGCTGAACGTCCCGCGGTCCGCGATCCCGGCCGTCACGCACGTCGACTACTCGGCGCGGCTCCAGACGGTCCGGAAGGAGACCAACCCTCTGTATCACGCGATTCTCTCCGCGTTCCGGGACCGGACGGGCTGCCCGGTCGTCGTGAACACGTCCTTCAACGTGCGCGGCGAGCCGATCGTTCGCTCGCCCGAGGACGCCTACCGCTGCTTCATGAGGACGGCGATGGACGCCCTCGTCCTCGAGAACAACGTCCTCGTCCGCGAGGGCCAGCCTGCGTTCGCCGAGAGCGAGGATTGGAAGAAGACGTTCACGCTCGACTGAAGAATGCGGCCACGGTCGCCCTCTCCTGCGTCGTCGCCCTCGCCGCCGCGGAAGGCGCCCTTCGCGTCTTCGACCCGCTCGGGCGCCCGCGGAAGCCGGCCGCGACCCTCGATTACGGCGACACCCTGCGCGCGGCGGGAATGGGCCCGGGCGGCCTCCTGAAGGAAGGGTTCGAAGGCCGGGTCTCGGACGGGCGCGGCGGAACCGTGTGGTGGAAAAACGATGCGCAGGGCTTCCGGCGCGCGGCCGACGTCGCGGACCGCGCCTCGCCCGGCGTCGTCCGGGTTTTCTCGATGGGCGACTCTTTCGTGGCGGGCTACCGCGTCGACCAGGAGGCGACGTTCTCGCGTCTCCTGGAAAAGGACCTCGCCGCGCGCGGCCTTTCGGCGGAGGTCCTCGTCGCCGAGATCGAGGAGCCGGTCAACGGGCTCTTCTGGCTGCAGGGAGCCTCGGCGCGCTTTCACCCGGACGTGGTGCTCCTCGGCCTCACGCTCGGCAACGACATCACGCAGGCCGGGCTCGCGCTCGACGAACCCGGCCCGTTCCGGATCGCGGGAGCGCCCCCGCGCGTCGAGCCGACGGGCTCGAAGGTGACGCTCTGGGAGCGCCCCGAGGTCGGCGTCGGGCTTCCGGACGCCTGCGTTCAGGGGAGCCCCGCCCGCGTGCCCCTGCGGCGAGCGCTCCGGCTCGGGGAGCTCGTCCTCGGATCACGGCCCCAGCCGATCGCGAGCTCGCGCGGCCCGGGCCTCTCGCGCTTCCTCCTCGATGGCGCCAACGGCCTCGGAGTGTGCCTCGTGGCGCCGCCGACCGAGGTCGATGTCGCGTTTACGCGGCTCGAAAGAACGCTCCTCGCATACCGTGCGCTCGCGACCGAGCGCGGCTTCGCGCTCGCGGTCCTCCTCTTCCCGCAGCGCTATGCCGTTCAGCCGGAGGACTGGGACGCGACGGTCGACGGCTACGGTCTCGTGCGGAGCTGCTTCGACGTCGCGACGCCGGCCCGGCGGCTGGCCGCGTTCTGTGCGGCCGAGGGCATCCCCTGCGTCGACCCATCGAAGGCGCTCGCGATGGAAAGCCGGCGCTCCGGCCGAAGCCTCTACCTGCCCGCCGGGGACATGCACTTCAACGCCGCCGGCCACCGCGCCGTCTTCGAGGCGGCGCGGTGGCGGGTCGCCGCGCTCGTTCAGGGGAAGATCCCGAGCTCCATGTAGCTGACCGCGATCTTGTCGATCGCCGAGATGAAGGCCGCCGTGCGCAGGTCCGGGACCTTCGGGTTGCGGCGCTGGACGTCGCGGATCTGCTGGTAGGCGACGCTCATCGTCTCCTCGAGGCCCGAGTTGACGAGGTCTTCCTCGGCCGCGCCGTGGATCAGGAGCTTGCGTTCGGCGTCTCCGAGCGCCTTCCCGGTCGCGCTCTCGATCGACTTGACCATCCGGGCCGCGCTCATCTCCTCGTAGCGCTTCTCCATCCGGCCGAAGCGCACGTGCGAGAGGTTCTTCAGCCACTCGAAGTAGCTCACGGTGACGCCGCCGGCGTTCAGGAACATGTCGGGGATCACGACGACGCCCTTTTGCCTCAGGATCGCGTCCGCATCCGCCGTGACCGGGCCGTTCGCGCCCTCGGCGACCACCTTCGCCCTCACCCGGCTCGCGTTCGCGCCCGTGACGACGTTTTCGAGGGCCGCCGGGACCAGCACGTCGCAGTCCGTGTAGAGGATCTCGTCGGCGGGGAAGTCCTTCGCGCCCGGATAGCCCGTGATCTTTTTCGTCGTGGCGCGGTGCTTGACGACCGCGTCCACGTCGAGGCCGTTCGGGTCCACGATCGTCCCTTCCCACTCGGCGAGGGCGACGACCGTTGCGCCGCCATCCTGCAGGAATTTCGCGGCGTGGTAGCCGACGTTTCCGAGGCCCTGGACCGCGACGCGCTTGCCGGCGAGACCGGACGCCATCCCGAGGGTCTTCAGGAGCCCGGCGTCCGCGAGGGTCTCCTTGACGCCAAAGAAGACGCCGCGCCCCGTGGCCTCCTTGCGCCCCCGGATGCCGCCCTGGCTGATCGGCTTTCCCGTCACGCAACCGATCGCGTCGATCTCGCCCGGATGGAACTGGGCGTACGTGTCCGCGATCCAGGACATCTCGCGCGGGCCGGTTCCGTAATCGGGCGCGGGAACGTCGACCCCGGGGCCGATGAAGTTCTTCTTCGTGAGCTCGGCCGTGTAGCGGCGCGTGATCCGTTCGAGCTGCTCGACGGAGACCTTTCTCGGGTCGATCTTGATGCCGCCCTTGGCGCCTCCAAACGGCACGTCCACGATCGCGCACTTGAAGGTCATGAGCGCCGCAAGCGCGAGGACCTCGTCCTCGTTCACGTCCGGCGAGTAACGGATGCCGCCCTTGACGGGCAGCTTGTGGTGGCTGTGCTCGGCGCGCCAGGCCTCGATGACCTCGTAGCCTCCGCCTTCCTTCCGGACGGGAAATCGGAACTTATAGACGCTGTTGCAGACCTTGATCTGGTCGAGGAGGCCGGGGGGATAGTCGAGAAAGCTGGCGGCCGCGTCGAAGTTCCGGTTCACACTCTCCAGGAATCCGTTGGACTGGGTCATCAATAACCTCCGGTTGACCGAGTTTAGTGGACTCGATATAGGATGCGGCGCGAATGGAAGTCGGGGTCGCTGGCGTGGTGCGACTGGATCGCACCGCACTGCACCGCCTGAGCGAAGAGGCGGCGTCGTCCCCCCGACTCCGCATGAATCGGAACCTCCATTTGATGGAAGATCCGGTCCATCGGCTGTTCAACGCGATCGAGCCCGGGAGCTATATCCGCCCGCACCGGCACCTCCACCCCCCGAAGACCGAGACGATGGTCGTCGTGTCCGGGAGGCTCGGGTTCCTGTCGTTCCGCGACGGCGGAGCGCCGGACGAGAAGGTGGTCCTCGACGCGGCCGGAGCCGTGTTCGGCGTCGACGTCCCGGCCGGGGTCTGGCACACCTTCGTGTCGCTCGCCCCGGGGACGATCGTCTTCGAGGCCAAGGCCGGACCCTATGCGCCGCCCGGCGAACGCGACGCGGCGTCCTGGGCGCCGCTCGAAGGCGACCCGGCGGCGGTGCGGCTCGAGGCCGGGTGGCGCGGCGCTTTTCTCCAGCAGGGGGAGTCCTGATTTCATGCGGATCTTACCGTCCGATGGCAAGTTCCCCGGCCGTGCCGGGATCATTCATTTCCGCTTTTCATCAAGAAGGGGTGCGTACATGAACAACCTGCGTCGTTTCCTGCCGCTCGCCGCGTGCGTGGCGGTCCTCCTCCTCGCCTTGCCCGCGTTCGCCCAGGAGACCAGCGGCGGCCTTCAGGGAACCGTGACCGTCAAGACGGACAAGAGCCCGCTTCCGGGCGTCTCGGTGGAGGCCATTCACGTCCCGACCGGCACCCGGTACGCGGCCGTCACGTCGGCCACGGGGCGGTTCACGATCCTCAACGTCCGCGTCGGCGGGCCCTACACGGTGACCGCGAAGATCAACGGCTTCCGGACCGAGACCGTCAAGGACATCGCGGTCGCGCTCGGCGAGCGGCGCGAGGTCGACTTCGGCCTCGACGTCCAGGCCGTGGCCGAGACCGTCAGCGTCACGGCCGAGGCCGAGCCGCTGATCAGCCCGAGCAAGATGGGCTCCGACCAGGCGATTTCGAACGCTGAGATCACGGCTCTGCCGACCCTCAATCGGCAGTTCCAGGACTTCGCCCGGGTCAACCCCTACATCAACGTACAGGCCTACGATGCGACGCAGACCGCCTTCTCCGTCGGCGGAAAGAACAACCGGTACAACTCGATCCAGATCGACGGTGCCGTCAACAACGACCTTTACGGCCTCGCGTCGACCGGCACGCCGGGCGGCCAGGCGAACACGCAGCCCATCTCGCTGGACACGATCCAGGAGATCCAGGTCGCCATCTCCCCGTACGACATCAAGCAAGGGGGATTCACCGGCGGCGCCATCAACATGGTCACCCGGAGCGGGTCGAACGACTTCCACGGGTCTGCCTACGGCTCGGCCCGGAACGAGAAGTACATCGGCAGCAACGTCCCGCAGGCCTACGGCGACGCGCTCGACAAGCCTTACGCGACATTCACGCAGGACCAGTACGGCGCCCGCGTCGGCGGGCCGATCCTCAAGGACCAGCTCTTCTTCTTCGTGAGCGGCGAGAGGAACAAGCTGACCCAGCCGACCGGCGCGTCCGCCGACGGCTCGACGGCCACCACGTACAAGGATCCGGCGGGCGCCGCCCAGTTCCAGAGCATCCTGACCAACCAGTACGGGTTCTACCCGGGCGGGCTGGGTGACTACAACCAGAGGACGAACAGCGACCTGCTGCTCGGAAAACTCGACTTCAACGCGAACGTCGCGAACAACATCTCGTTCCGGTACAACTACGTCAACGCCCTGACCGACACTCTCGGCCAGTCTCGCAGCACCAACGCCTACACCTTCGAGAGCGCCGGGTACACGTTCGCGGACAAGCAGAACTCGGGAGTGTTGCAGGTCAACAGCGTCTTCGGCGCCGATTCGTTCAACCAGGGCCGCGTCGGCTACCAGACGGTCCGCGACACCCGCGAGGTGCCGACTCCCTTCCCGTCCGTCTACATCTGCGCCTCACCCAACCAGTTCTGCACGGGCAGCGGCACCTACAGCCTCGTCGCGGGAACCGAACGTTCGTCGGGCGCGAACGGCCTCAATCAGGACGTCCTCGAGGTCACCGACGACTACTCGCTCATCAAGGGCAACCACACGATCACGATCGGAACCCACAACGAGTTCTTCAAGTTCGCGAATCTCTTCATCCAGGACGTCTACGGGACGTACTTCTTCAACAGCATCAACACCCCCGGCGACCCCTACAGCCTCGCTGCCGGGACCGCGGCCCGATACCAGGTCGTCTTCAACAACGGGTCCGACCCGCATGGCGCGACCAAGTGGACCGCCCAGCAGTGGGGCCTTTACGCGGGCGACCAGTGGCGGGTCAACAACAAGCTCACGCTGAACTTCGGCATCCGGGCCGATCTCCCGCGTATCACCGACAACCCGAACTACAACCCGCTCGTCTTCAACACCTTCGGGATCAACACGAGCGACGTCCCGACCAACCAGATGATCTTCTCGCCCCGCCTCGGGTTCAACTACAACCCGAGCGACTCGGGCAAGGACCAGATCCGCGGCGGGATCGGCGTCTTCGCCGGCCGCACGCCGTTCGTCTGGATCTCGAACGTTTTCTCCGGCGCCGGACTCGGGGACGGGACCGTCACGAAGCTGACCGCGAACAACGTCCCCTTCAACGCGAATCCCAACAGCCCGCCGACGAACTTCCCTCCCGGAACCGCGGCCGTCTCCGTCGACACGATCGATCCGAAGTTCAAGTTCCCCGAGATCCTTCGCAGCACGCTGGGCTACGACCGCGAGCTTCCGTTCGGCATCAAGGGGACCGTCGAGTTCATGTTCACGAAGACGCTCGAGGACGTGTTCTACGAGAACGTGAACAAGGTCGACTCGGGCACCACGACTCCCTGGGGCTCGCCGATCTACAAGAACTTCAATTCGGGATTCGCCAACGTGACCTACCTGACGAACACGTCCCGGGGCGAGCAGCAGGACCTCATCGTGCAGCTCGAGAAGCGCTTCCCCTTCGGTCTCTACGTCATGGGGTCGTACGCCTACATGAACGCCAAGGCCGCCTTCGAGGCGACCTCCAGCGTGGCGTACTCGAACTGGCAGTTCTACCCGACGAACGGCGACATCTACCACCAGGCGCTGAACCGCTCGCAGTACGAGGTGCCGAATCGCTTCAACCTCGTCATGACGGAGACCTTCAAGACCGGTCCTCTGAGCCACACCGTCGGGCTCGTCTATTACGCGCAGTCGGGCCAGCCGTACTCGATCATGATGGGCGGCGACGTGAACAAGGACGGGGCCTCGGGCAACGATCAGCTCTTCGTGCCCGCGAACTACAGCGACGTCATCTGGAAGGGGGCGGGCGCGCCCACTGAGGCTCAGTGGAACAACTACCTCTCGATGACCGGCCTCGACAAGTACCGCGGCCGGACCGAGCCGGTCTTCGCGCTCGATGCGCCGTGGATCCACACGCTCGACTTCCACTACGACGTGACGCTGCCGATCTCGGTGGTCCAGGTCCAGCTCACGTTCGACGTCCTGAACCTCATCAACCTCCTGAACCACAACTCGGGACTCCTCCGCTACGTCTCCAACCAGACGTACACCGCCCTCACGTACTCGGGCGTCGACGCGGCGAGCGGCAAGCCGATTTACACGGTCAACGCGAACGCGCTCAACGAAGGGGCCCAGTACACCACGCAGGACCTCCGCTCCCGCTACCAGCTGAAGTGGGGCGCGCGAGTTTCGTTCTAGACGATCAACCGGCACTCTGACCGGAACGCCGGGGCTTCGGCCCCGGCGTTTTTTTTCGTCTTTCCGATATTCTACGGACCCGGAGGATCTCTTCCCATGTCCCTCAGCACCGAAGCGCCCGCGATTCCGCCCGTCTCCGTCCTCGGAGACCACGAGCGGGAGCTCGCCGAGGGCGTGTACGACTTCGCCGTCGAGTCCATCGGCCCGCTCTCGGCCCGCATGGACCGCGAGAACGTCATGGATCCCGAGCTCATCCGCAAGTTCTTCGACCTCGACCTCATGGGGATCGAGATCCCGGAGGAGCACGGCGGCCTCGGCGCCAACTTCACGACGTCGATCGCGATCATCGAGGCTCTCGCGCGCGTGGACGCCTCCTGCGCGGTCGTCGTGGACGTCCAGAACACGCTCGTGAACAACGCGATCAAGCGCTGGGCGTCGCCCGCGATCCAGAAGAAGTACTTTCCGCAGCTCGCCAAGCAGAAGGTCGCGTCGTACGCGCTCTCGGAGGCGGGCTCGGGCTCGGACGCCTTCGCGCTCTCCACGACCGCGGCGCCGAAGGGCGACCGCTGGGTTCTGAACGGCGAGAAGCTCTGGATCACGAACGGCCTCGAGTCCGAGCTGTTCCTCGTCTTCGCGAACGCGGACCGGAGCAAGGGCTACCGGGGCATCACGGCGTTCCTCGTCGAGGCCGGCTGGAAGGGCTTCACGAAGGGGAAGAAGGAGGACAAGCTCGGCATCCGCGCGTCCTCCACGCTCGCGCTCGCGTTCGAGGACCTCGAGGTGCCCGCGGAGAACGTGGTCGGCAACGTCGGCGAGGGCTACAAGATCGCGATCGAGACCCTGAACGAGGGGCGGATCGGCATCGGCGCGCAGATGATCGGGATCGCGCGCGCCGCGCTCGACTACTCCGTGAAATATGTGAAGGAACGCCGGCAGTTCGGCCAGCCGCTCGCGCAGTTCCAGGCCGTGCAGCACGACCTCGCGCGCATGGACATGGAGCTCGAGTGCGCGCGCCTCGCCGTCTACAACGCGTCCCGCCTCAAGGAGGCCGGTCTCCCGTTCGCGCGCGAGGGCGCGATCGCGAAGCTCAAGGGCTCCGAGGTCGCCGAGATGTGCGTGTCGAAGGGGCTCGAGCTCCTCGGCGGGTACGGCTACGTGAAGGATTACCCGCTCGAGAAGATGTTCCGCGACGCGAAGATCGGGAAGATCTACGAGGGGACGTCCTTCATGCAGCTCAACACGATCGCGAAGGACGTCCTGAAGCGGGCCTGACTAGTCCGCTCCTCCGAAGACCGGCAGTTCGGCGCTGAGGTACAGGAAAAGGCCGGTCTTTCCCCGCGACGGGCCGATGCCGACGGGAACCGCCAGTCCCGGGACCACCTGGAGGCCGCCGGGGAGGTTCAGGGCGGCGCGCACGCCGGGGGAGACCCAGGCCTCTGTCGACCGCACGGTCCTGCCGCCCGTGTCCGGCGCTGCGTTGCCCAGAACGACGGCCTCGAGAAGGACGTTGAACGCGGGTCTCGTGAGCCACACGAAGCTCTGACCCGCGTTCCAGCCCGTCGTCGCGGTGCGGGATCCGTCGGTGGCCCGGGCCGAGAAGATGCGGGTGGCTCCGAGGTTCGTGTGCGCGACGATCGTCGGAGACAGGACGAGGCTCAAGGGGAGGTTCACCTGTGCGCCGAACCCTCCCGTTCCGAGATTCCGGCCCGAGTTCCCCGTCGGGAGAAGGAGCGTCGCTCGCGGACTGAATGCGACCGGGGAGACCCCGTCGCCGACGACCTGAAACCGGTAATTGAGCCCGGCGTCCCCGAGACCCTGCGTGAGTCCGGCCGCCGACATCGCGCCCTGCAGAGGCACCGTGAGGCTGATCTGATGGGCAATGCCGGGGGCGGGCCACTCCTGCGTGAGCGTGGACACG
>DATKLW010000044.1:0-5284 GCA_035542215.1 Thermoanaerobaculia bacterium
TCCTCCGGCGTCTCGCCGGCCTCCACCTTTCCGCCGGGAAACTCCCAGAGGCCTGCCCACGCCCGGCCCGCGGGCCGGCGCGCGAGAAGGAGCCGGCCCTCGCGCACGAAGACGCCGGCGACGACGAGGAGCGTCCCCGGCGAGCCGCTCACCGCCGCACCGCCGCACGCGCGTTCCGGACCAGGCCGCTCCACGTCGCGCGCCAGATCGCGGAGCGGAAGAAGCGCTCGCGGAAGCCTTCCTCGTCGAGCGCGAGGATCTCCGAGGGGTCGAGTGAGGCCGCTGGGCCGCGCGCGGGCCCGGCGGGATCGACGGCGGCGTTGAACGGGCAGACGTCCTGGCAGTCGTCGCAGCCGAAGAGGCGGCCGCCGAGCGCGGCTTCCTCTTCCGCCGAGAGGGCCCCTCGCTTTTCGATCGTCAGATACGAGAGGCACTTCGCCGCGTCGAGGACGCGCGGCGCCGCGAACGCCTGCGTCGGGCAGGCCTCGAGGCACGCCGTGCACGAGCCGCAGCGGTCCGCGCCGGCTTCGAGCGGAGCCGCCGAGGGCGCGAGCGTGACGTCCGTGAGGATCTCCCCGAGGACGACGTGCGACCCGACGCCCGGCACGATGAGCATCCCGTTTTTGCCGATGAAGCCGAGACCTGCCCGGACAGCGACCTCGCGCTCGAGGAGGGGCGCCGTGTCGACGCAGACGCGGAAGTGCGATCCTTTCGGCGCGAGGGGCCGGAGGTCCTCGACGACGTCCTTGAGGTGCCGCCGGACGACGCGGTGGTAGTCCTCGCCCCGCGCGTAGGCCGCGACGTTGCCGCGGCCCGTGCCGGGCACGGCGCGGGCGACCGCGAGGACGGATTTCGCGAACGGCAGGATCGAGTCGAACCGCATCCGGGCCGCCGCGTCGCGCTCGAGGTACGCCATCTCCGCGTGCCGCCCCTCGCGCAGCCAGTCCCGGAAGACCTCCCACGTGACGGGCCTTGAGGCCGCGAGGACGCCCGCGGCCGCGAAGCCGCGGGAGAGCGCCGACGCCACGGTCGCCCGCGACAGGGCGTCGGGGTCGGCGGGCTCGGGTGGGGGAGGGCGGCGCGGGGCGCGCGCCACGGCAGGCCGCATAAACCCCCAGTTTATCAACGTCTTTCGTATGATCGCGCGGCCATGTCCAAGATCCGCTCCGCGCACCTGTATCCGGTCGTGTTCCTCCTCGTCCTCCTCGTCGCCGTGGGAGGGCTGAGCTACGTCGTCCTGCGCCCGTTCCTTTCCGGCATCCTCTGGGCGTCCGTCGTCGCCGTGGCGCTCTGGCCCCTGTGGACGAAGGTGCGCGCCCGGGCAGGAAACCGCCAGGGCCTGGCGGCCGGGCTCTTCTCCCTCGCGGCGGCGCTCGTCGTCCTCCTGCCGGCCGTTCTCCTGGGCGCGGCCATCCTGAACCAGGCGGCCGGCGCGGCGACGGCCGTCGCGGCCAGGCTGAAGGCGAGCGACATCCGCTCGTGGAACGACGTCCTCGCGATCCCCGGCGTCGACCGGGCGATGGACTGGGCCCGCGACACGCTGGGCCTTTCCCCGAACGAGCTCCAGGACCGGGGCCTCGAGATCGCGAAGAACGCTTCGTCGGTGCTCGCGTCCGCGGGCGGGGCGGCCGTCCTGTCGTTTCTCGACATCCTGATCACCTTCATCCTCACGCTCTTCCTGCTCTTCTTCTTCCTCAGGGACGGTGAGGACATGGTGGAGGCCCTTACCGACCTCATCCCGATCGACGACACGGAGCGTCGGCGGATCGTGCGCTCGCTCGGCGGCATGCTCGAGTCCATTTTCAAGGGCTCGCTCCTCTGCGCCATCATCCAGGGCACCTCGGGCGCCCTCGCCTGGCTCGTGGCGGGCCTGCCGTCGGCGATCCTCGCGGGTGTCGCGATGAGCATCCTCTCGCTCCTTCCGGTCGGCGGGACGGCGATCGTCTGGGGGCCCGCGCTCGTCCTCCTTTTCGCCAAGGGACGGACGGGGATGGCGATCGCATTCCTGCTCTGGAACGTCCTCGTCACGTCCACGCTCGCGGACAACGTCCTGAAGCCGCTCCTGATCGGAAAAAAGGGCAGCGAGCTCTCGACGCTCCTCGTCTTCCTCGGCGTCTTCGGCGGCCTGACGGCGTTCGGGCTGCTGGGCGTTTTCGTCGGCCCGATGTCGCTTGCGGTCGGGGTGATGCTCCTGAGGATCCTGCGCGAGATGGCCCGCGCCTCGCGCGGGGCTAGTGCAGAAGCTTGACGACGAGGACCTGCAGGGCGGCCAGCGTCGCACCGCCGACGACCGCGAGGATCAGCCAGGGAACGAGGTGGTCCCATCTCCGGAGGAGGCTCGCGATCTTCCGCATCGGCTTAATATAAGCGACAGATGAGCCCGATTAAGGACGAAGCGGCCGGCCGTGACGTGGCCGCCCTCGCGCGGGACCTCGTCCGGCAAATCGGGGCGATCTCCTCGAGCCTCTCGTCGGGCCTCGAAGCGCGGCCGGGCGCGATGTCCGAGGGCTCCGCGGGCGCGGGCCCGCCCTTTGAATGGCCGCGCGCGCTCCTCGAGAACGCGGGCCGGTTCGTGAGTCCGGTCCTCCCGGCCGAGGCCGCGTTGCGCCCGCTGAAGGCCGCGCTCCTGCGTCTTCTCCGCGTCGTCACGCGCGACCAGACGACGTTCAATTCGGCGCTCCTGGAGGCCGTGCGCGGGGCGCTCCTCGAGACGGAGAAGGCTCTCGGCGACGTCTCGGCCTCGGCCGGCGCCGCCCGCGATGCGGCGCGGCGCGCCCAGGAGGCCGCGGACCGCGTCGGCGCGGAGACGGCCATCCGGCTCTCCGAGGCGGTCGCCGCCCTCGAGGCGCGCCTCGAGGCGGAGGCGGGCGAGCGAGGCACGGTCGAGCGGGAGCTCCACGCCGGCCTCGGCCGGATCGACGCCCTCGAGAAGGACCGCGACGCGCGCTTCGAGGCGCTCGCGCGGGAGAGAGAACGAACGAGGGAAGAGACGGGGGAGATTCTTCGAAAGGTGGAGGAGGCGGGCGAGGGCCTCAGGATGCTGCGCCTCGACTGGTCTTCCCTTCGAAGCACTTTGCAGGCCGGTTCCGGTGCCGCAGCGCCGCAGGAAACGCGAGGGTCCGAAGCAAAAGGCTCCCTCCGTGCCGACGACCCGCTTCGCGCCGGCCTCTACGTGGACTTCGAGGAGCACTTCCGCGGCAGCGAGGCCGAGATCCGCGCGCGGCAGACGAAGGACGCGGCGCTCTTCAGGGGGGCGCCCGGCCCGGTCGCGGACCTCGGCTGCGGACGGGGGGAGTTCCTCGAGGCGCTGGCCGCTGCGGGCGAGAGGGGGATCGGCTGCGACGCGAACCCGGTCATGGCCGCGCGCGCGAAGGAGAAGGGGCTCGCGGTGGACGCGGCCGACCTCTTCGCGTGGCTCGCCGAACGGAAGGACGCCTCGCTCGGCGGCGTCACGGCGTTTCAGGTCGTCGAGCACCTCGCGCCGTCGTCGCTTTTCGACCTCGTCGAGCTCTCGACGCGGAAGCTCGCGCCCGGCGGGCGCGTCCTCTTCGAGACCGTGAACCCGGAGTCGGTCTACGCGATGCGCTGGTTCTGGATGGACCTCACGCACGTGCGGCCGGTCCCGGCGCCGTCCCTCGCGCAGCTCCTCACCGCGAACGGGCTTCGCGACGTGCGCGTGGAGTTCCGCTCGCCCGTGCCCGAGGCCGAGGGCCTTTCCGCCGAGGCCGCGAAGGACCCGCGCCTCGCGAACGTCGCGAAGCTCCTCTTCGCGCCGCAGGACTACGCCGTCACGGGCGTGAAGTAGGCCCGCGCGTGGCCCGCATCCTCGTCTGCAACGCGCAGGTGCCGTTCGCCTCGGGCGGGGCCGAGAGGCACGCGGACGGGCTCGTCCGGGAGCTCCAGGCCGCCGGGCACGAGGCGGAGCTCGTGCGCCTCCCGTTCAAGTGGTACCCGCGCGAGGAGATCGTCACGTCGGCGCTCGCGTGGCGCCTCCTCGACGTCTCCGAAGCCGACGGCCGGCGCGTCGACCTCGTGATCCCGATGAAGTTTCCGTCGTACCTCGTGCGGCACGAGAACAAGGTCGTCTGGCTCATCCACCAGTTCCGGCAGGCATACGACCGGTTCGGGACGGACGGCAGCGACTTCACGGCGTCGCCCGCGGACACGCGCTGGCGCGAGCTGATCGCGGACGCGGACAGGACGGGCCTCGGCGAGGCCCGGAAGATCTTCACGAACGCGAAGAACACGGCCGACCGCCTCGCGCGCTTCAACGGGATCGCGGGCGAGGCGCTCTACCACCCGCCGCCGCTCGCGGGGAGGTACCGCTCCGGGCCCGGGCAGGGCTTCGCGCTCTCCGCGGGCCGGCTCGACCCGTGGAAGCGGATGGACCTTGCCATTGGCGCCGCGGCGGCGGGGAAGTTCCGGCTCGTGATCGCGGGCGACGGGCCCGACCGGGACCGGCTGGAGGCTCTCGCGAAGAAGAGCGGCGCGGACGTGACGTTCGCGGGCCGCGTGTCGGACGAGGACCTCCTCTCGCTCTACGCGACGTCGAGCGCCGTGATCTTCCCGCCGGCCGACGAGGACTACGGTTACATCGCTCTGGAGGCGTTCCTCTCGAAAAAGCCCGTGGTGACGTGCGCGGACTCCGGCGGCCCGCTGGAATTCGTCGTGGACGGCGAGAACGGGCGCGTCACGCCGCCGGATGCGGCCGCGCTCGGCGCTGCCGTCGCGGACCTTCTGGCGAGCCCCGAGAAAGCCCGCGAGTTCGGAGAAAGAGGCTTCGAGAGGGTCAAAGGGATTTCCTGGGCGAGCGCCGTTCGCGCTCTCCTCGAGGCCGGTGGGATCCGGTGACGTCCGAAGAGAGGATCTCTTTGAAGGTGAAAGAGGCGGGGGAGAGCGGTGGAGCGGCGGCCGATGCGACGCCGCTTTCCGTGGGCTTCATCGGCCCGCTGCCGCCCACGCGCTCCGGCATTGCCGACTACGACGCCGAGATCCTCGCCGCGCTGGCCTCGCTTTCTCCACTTTCGAAGAAATCCCCTCTTCGGCTCTCTTCGTACGAGCCCTCGTCCGCTCCGGCTGCGCTCGACGCGGGACACGACGTCCTCCTCTTCCAGATCGGCAACGACCCCCTCCACGCGCCGTCCGTCGAGGCGCTGTGCGCGGCGGGGCGGGAGACGCCGGCCGTCGTCGTTCTGCACGATTTCGTCCTGCACCACCTCTTCGCCGCGGCGTACCTCGACCGGGGCCGCGAGGCGGACTACGCGCGCGCCCTCGAGGCCGCGCA
>DATKLW010000045.1:0-17068 GCA_035542215.1 Thermoanaerobaculia bacterium
GCAAGCAGGACTTCGGGGCGGCGGGCGACGAGGGACGGTGACGCCACGAGCGCCTTAATCGAGGCTGATCTTCCGCAGCAGGTCCACGTCCGCGAGCATCGCGCCCGTTCCGAGGGCGACCGACGAGAGCGGCTCCTCGGCCGTCGCGATCGGAAGGCCCGTCTCCTCGCGCAGGCGGCGGTCGAGATTCTTGAGCATCGAGCCGCCTCCCGTGAGGACGATGCCCTTGTCCATGATGTCGGCCGAGAGCTCGGGCGGCGTCTTCTCGAGCGCGACGCGGACGGCGTCGAGGATGATCCCGACGGTTTCCGCGAGCGCCTCGCGGACCTCCGCGTCCGTGAGCGTGAGCGTCTTCGGGACTCCCTCGACGAGGTCGCGGCCCTTGATCTCCATCGAGATCGGCTCGTCGAGCGGATAGGCGGAGCCGATCTCGATCTTGATCTGCTCCGCCGTGCGCTCGCCGATCAGGAGGTTGTACTTGCGCTTGATGTACTGGATGATCGCTTCGTCCATCTCGTTCGACGCGACGCGGACCGACTTCGAGTAGACGATGCCCGCGAGCGAGATGACGGCGACGTCCGTCGTGCCGCCGCCGATGTCCACGATCATGTTGCCCGTGGGCTCCGTGATCGGGAGCCCGGCGCCGATCGCCGCCGCCATGGCCTGCTCGACGATGAAGACCTCGCTCGCACCCGCCTGCAGGGCGGAGTCCTTGACGGCGCGCTTCTCGACCTGCGTGATGTCCGACGGGACGGAGATCACGATCTTCGGGCGCACGAAGAGCGAGCGGCCGTGCGCCTTCTTGATGAAGTAGTCGAGCATGCGCTCCGTGACCTCGAAGTCGGCGATGACGCCGTCCTTCATCGGCCGGATCGCGACGATGTTGCCGGGGGTCCGCCCGAGCATCTCCTTGGCGGCGCTCCCGACGGCCTCCACCTTGTTGGAGATCTTGTTGACCGCGACGATCGAGGGCTCGCGGACGACGATCCCCCTGCCTTCCGCGAACACGAGGGTGTTCGCCGTGCCGAGGTCGATCGCGAGGTCGGACGAGAAGATCGAGAAGAAAGAGCGGAAGGCCAAGGGGACGTTTCCTTTCGGCGGTCGGCGGCCGGGCCGCCGGTCAGTTGCTGATGAGCACCGTTTCTCGTTTGACCGTCTCGCCGCCCGCGGTGCGGGCCTTGATCACGATCGTCTGCATGCCTTCGCCACCTATCGTGATGATCTTCCGGAAGCTGCCGTCGGCGTTCACGTCGGCCATCTCGCCGTTCACGGTGACGAGTGCTCCGGGGACCGTCCTTCCCACGAGGACGACCGAGGAGCCGACCACGTTGGGGCGCTGCGTGATCACGAGATCCGGGGGCAGGTTGTCCCCCTGGACGGCGGCGTAGTCCCCGCCGACCGCCTTGAAGCGGCGCTCGGCCGTCCACTCGGAATAGAGGACGGGAGGGCCCTTCTTCACGGTTCGCACGTGCCAGAAGTAGAGGCCCGGGTCGTGGACCTGGATGAGCGTGTCGGCCTGGGCGCGCTCGGACGGAAAGCCGGGGAGGACGGAGTCCTTCACGAAGAGCCGGCTCGCCGCGATCTCGACCTGGTAGCCGCTCGCTTCCCGGACGGGGGACCACTTGAGCCGCAGGGGTTCGGTCTTGCGGAGGTCGACGAGGAGATTGTCGTCGGGCGCGAGGAGGTTCGGGACGTCCGGGAGCGCGATCTTCGGGCCGATCGGGCCGCCGCGCGCGGCGACGGCGCGCTCGCGGGCGCCGAGCGTGACGCTCTGACCCGCGGCGTTCGAGAGGACCGTGCGGCCGCGGTAGGACGAGACGGACGTCGCGCTCGCGTCCTGCTGCATTCCGACCATGGAGTTCGAATCGATGTTCGCGGTCGCCTCCTCCGTCGACACCTTCGACGTGCTCTTTTCGCCCGTCGAAACGTCCGTCGTGCCGACGACGAGTTTCGGGTTCGAGCCGCCCGCGGCGCCATGGACCTCGAAGAGCGTTTCGGGGCGGATCCGGTACATCGTCCCGTCGTTCCAGAGGACTTCGGCCGTCCCGTTCGGACCTGTCTTGATGAAGTCGCCCTCGTGCAGCGGCATGCTCTGCCGGAGCGTCTCCCACGTCGTGCGGTTCGCGCGCTGGATCTGCACCGTGCCCGCCGTGTCCGCGACGTGCGCCTCGCTCTTGATGCCCGCGCCCGCCATGATCTTCAGGGCGGTCGACTTCACATCGAGCGCCGTCTTCGTCGCACGCTCGTTCTGCCCGGCCTCGAGGTCCCGGTGCGCGTCCGCGAGCTTGTCGTCGGCGACCGCGATCTCGCGCTGCAGGAGCGGCGCGTCCTGCTGTTTTTTCGCGCGCGAAAGCGCGTCCTCGGCGTCCGCGACTTCCTGACGCGCGCGCCGCGCGGAGTCGTCCCTCTTCACGAAGAAGAAGACGCCGCCCGCGACGAGCCCGGCGACAACGAGGAAACCCACGACGATCCGGACCAGCGTCTGCGTCGAGACGTAGTACCACTCGAGCTGCGACTCGAGGTCCCGACCCTTCTTCCTGTCCGTCATTCCGACCTCGTTTTCCGGAAACCCTTCTAGAAACGGATGTTATAGCACGCGGAGGGCATGAAGCAGGCTCCGGTGCCGACGAGAAGGGCCAACTTTACCGGGGCGGAGCGGTGCGGTATCGTCGCCCGTTCTTTCGGGTGTCGGCACCCGCGCCGCGGGCCGCGCCCGGTTCCGGAGAAGAAATGCTCAAGCAGCTACGTGAGAACTTCAAGCACCTCAAGTGGATCCTCTGGGCCGTCATCGCGGTCTTCGTCCTGTTCGTGTTCGTCGACTGGGGCATGGGGAACTCGCGGGGCGCGGGGACCGACACGACGCTCGCCGCCAAGGCGGGCGGCATCCGGATCACGACGGCCGAGTTCCAGAAGGAGTACGCCTTCGCCGAAGAGCGCTACCGGCAGGCCTACGGCAAGAACTTCAGCCCCGAGCTCGCACGGGCGATGAATCTGCCCGAACAGGTCCTGAACGGGATGATCGACCGGCACCTTCTGCGCGCCGAAGCGGATCGGCTCGGGATCAAGGCGACGGACGAGGAGCTCGCGCAGCACCTCCTCGGCATCAAGGACCCGCAGTCGGGCCGTCCGCTTCTCGTCAAGGACGGCGTCTACGTCGGCGACGCGACCTACAAGAGGATCCTCGCCGCGAACCGCCTTTCGCCGGAGTCCTTCGAGGCCGACGCGCGCGACGGGCTGATCCTCGCGAAGCTCAACCGCTTCTACACCGAGTCGATCGTCGTCAGCGACGACGACGTGAAGGCCGAGTTCGAGAACCGGAACGTGAAGGCGAAGATCGCGTACGTGCTCGCGCCGCCGGCGACGGGCGTGGCCCCGGCCGCCGTGACGGACGCCGAGGCCGAGGCCGAGTTCAAGGCGAACCCGACGCCGTACATGCAGCCCGAGAAGCGCAAGGCGAAGTACCTCCTCGTCGAGACCGCGAAGATCCGTCCCTCGATCCAGGTCACGGACGCCGACGTGCAGGCCGATTACACCGCGAACGCCGATTCGTATCGCAAGGGCGAGGAGGTCCACGTCCGCCACATCCTCTTCAAGGTGGACGGCGGCAACGACGCCGCGGAGAAGGCGAAGGCCGAGGCCGCCGTGAAGAAGCTGAAGGCCGGCGCGGACTTCGCGGCCCTCGCGAAGGCCGAGTCGGACGATCCCGGCTCGAAGGCGAACGGCGGGGATCTCGGTTCGTTCCCGAGAGGCCGGATGGTGAAGGAGTTCGAGGACGCGGCGTTCGGCGCGAAGGAAAAGGAGATCGTCGGTCCCGTCAGGTCCAGCTTCGGGTACCACGTGATCCAGGTCCTCGGGCGCACGGGCGAGCGTGTCCAGCCGTTCTTCGAGGTCGCGCCCGGGATCCGCCAGCGCCTCCAGGAGGACCGCGCTCGCGACGAGGCCAAGCGCGTCGCGACGGCGCTGTCCGAGAAGGTCGCGAAGCTCGACAAGCCCTCGGACGAGGACCTGCGCAAGCTCGCGTCCGCAGGCGTCACGTTCAACGAGACGGACTTCCTCGGCAGGACCGACGCGCCGGCGGGGATCGGCTTCAACCCGCAATTCACCGAGAAGCTCTTCTCGCTGAAAGAAGGCGAGACGTCGCCCGCCCCCGTCACGACGGCGCGCGGAGAGGCGATCGTCAAGTGCGTCGAGATCCGCAAGCCGGGCCTTCCGGCGTTCGCCGAGGTCAAGGCGCGCGTCGTCGCCGACCTCCAGAAGAAGAAGCAGGGCGAGGCCACGCTCGCGAGCGTGAAGCAGGCCCTCGAGGCCACGGGCTCGCTCGAGGCCCTCGCGAAGAAGCTCAACCTCAAGGTCGAGACGCCCGATGCGTTCCCGAAGGCCGGGCCGATCCCGGGCCTCGGCGCGCCGAAATCCGTCCTCGACGCGGTGTTCGCGGCGAAGGCCGGCGAGACGAAGGGCCCTGTGTCGCTCGAGGCGCGTGGCGCCGTGGTCTTCCGCGTCGAGAGCGTCACGCCGTTCGACGCGGCGGCGTTCGAGGCGGCGAAGGCCGGCGTCAAGGAGCAGCTCCGCGGCCAGAAGGCCTCGCGTGTGCTCCAGGCGCTCATCCAGCGGCAGCGGGCCGACCTCAAGGTCGAGTTCAACAAGGAACTTCTCTCGCGGATGGGCGGCTCGGCCTCGTAACATAGCGGCGTGATCGCGCGCCTGACCGGAATCCTCGTCGATGTGAAGCCGCACGGCGTGGTCCTCGACGTGCACGGCGTCGGGTACGAGCTTGCGATCCCGCTCGGGACGTTCTCGGCGTTGCCGCCGGCGGGCGAGAAGGCCGTCCTGCACGTCCACACGCACGTCCGCGAGGACGCGATCTCCCTCTTCGGCTTTGCGACGCGGGAGGAGAAGGCCGTCTTCGAGCGCCTCATCTCCGTCTCGGGGATCGGGCCGAAGGTCGCGCTCACGGTGCTGTCGGGCCTTCCGCTCCCGGAGCTCGTCGCGGCGATCGCGAGCCAGAACGCGCGGCTCCTCTCGACGATCCCGGGCGTCGGAAAGAAGCTCGCCGAGCGCCTCGGCCTCGAGCTGAAGGAGAAGCTCGCGGGCTTCGGCCTCGGGAGCGCCCCGGGCGGCGCGCCCGCGAAGACGTCGGTCGTCGACGACGCGGTCGGCGCGCTCCAGAACCTCGGCTACAAGGCCCTTCAGGCCGAACAGGCCGTCGAGAGCGCCGTCCGCGCCGTCGGGACGTCGGACCTCAACAAGATCCTCGCGGCCGCGCTGAAGTCTTTGGCCCGATAATCGGCGCATGGACGAACGGATCCTCTCGGGCGTCCTCCAGACGGAGGAGGCCGACCCCGAGATCACGCTCAGGCCGCGCGCGCTGCCGGACTTCATCGGGCAGCCGAAGCTCAAGGAGATGCTCGGCGTCTTCCTGCAGGCGGCGCGGCAACGGCAGGAGCCGCTCGACCACGTCCTCCTGTCCGGCCCTCCGGGGCTCGGGAAGACGACGCTCGCGCACATCATCGCCCGGGAGATGCAGGCGCAGATCCGCGTCACGTCGGGCCCGGTCCTCGAGAAGGCGGGGGACCTCGCCGCACTTCTCACGAACCTCGCGCCGGGAGACGTCCTCTTCATCGACGAGATCCACCGGATGCCGCCGGCCGTCGAGGAGATCCTCTACCCCGCGATGGAGGACGGAAAGCTCGACCTCGTGATCGGCTCGGGCCCCGGCGCGCGGACCGTGGAGCTCCGGCTCCCGCCGTTCACGCTCGTCGGCGCGACGACGCGCGCGGGCCTCCTTTCGCAGCCGTTCACGGCGCGCTTCGGGATCACGCACCGCCTCGACTACTACGACCCGGACGCGCTCGGCACGATCGTGACGCGCTCGTCCGAGATCCTCGGCTGCCCGGTGGACGCCGAGGCCGCCCGCGAGATCGCGAAGCGGAGCCGCGGGACGCCCCGGATCGCGAACCGGCTCCTCCGCCGCGTGCGCGACTACGCCGAGGTCGCGGGGGAGACGCGCATCTCCGCGCAGTCCGCCGAAACGGCCCTCGACAAGCTCGAGGTCGACCAGCACGGCCTCGACGAGGTCGACCGCCGCATCCTCGCGACGATGATCGAGCGCTTCGGGGGCGGACCGGTCGGGCTCAGCGCGCTCGCGCACTCCCTCGGCGAGGACAAAGGCACGCTCGAGGACCTCTACGAGCCCTTCCTCTTGCAGTCGGGCTTCCTGCAGCGCACGCCGAAGGGCCGCGTTGCCTCCGCGCTCGCCTACCGGCACCTCGGGCTGAAGCCGGCCACGGGTCCGGGATCGCTGTTTGGCTGACGCGCGTCCCCGGCGAGGCCTCCTCGTCTACAACCCGAAGGCGGGCGGCGCCGCGCGCCGGATCGACGTCGGCGGCGTCGTCGCCCGGGCGGCCGCGCGCGGCCTCCACCTCGACGCGATCCCGACGGAGATGCCGCGGCACGCGACGGAGCTCGTCGCGGCCCGGCTCGGCGCCGAGATCGACCTCGTCGCGGTCGCGGGCGGCGACGGGACGCTCGGCGAGGCTGCCGAGGCGCTCCTCGGCCGCGACGTCGCGGTCGCGATCCTGCCCGCCGGGACGACGAACGTCGTCGCGCGCGAATACGGTGTCGCCGACCCGAAGGTCGCCGAGGCCGCGCTCTTCTCGTCGCGCAGGCGGCCGCTCACGGTCTTCCACGCGGCGGGGCGCGTCTGCCTCATCGGCGCGGGCGTCGGATTCGACGCGCGCGTCATGACGAACGCCGTGCCTCTCCTCAAGAGACTCTTCGGCCGGACGGGGATCGGCTGGACGGCGACGCTCGAGTGGGCGAGGTACGAATTCCCCGCGATCGAGGTCGAGGGCGTCGACGCCGAAGGAAAACCGTTCCGACGCGACGCGACGTTCGTCCTGTCGGCGAACACGGCGCGTTACGGCGGCGATCCGATCCTCTCGCCGCAGGCGGATCCCGAGGACGAGCTCCTCGAGCTCGTCCTCTTCACGTCGCGCTCGCGGAAGACGCTCATGCTCTTCTACCACCACCTCTCGGGCGGCAAGGCCGCTCACCTCCTCGACGAAGGCGTCTTCCGGATGGCCGTGCGGTCGTTCACGGCGCGCTCGAAGGCCGGGTACGAGCTCGAGGTCCAGGTGGACGGCGACGGGGCCGGGATGACGCCCGTGACCGTCGGCCCGGCCGCCGGCCGCGTCTCGATTCTCGTGCCCGAATGAGACGGGGTTTCGCTAGACTCGGGCCGTGAAGCGCCTCGGCCTCGTGCTCCTCCTCGGAGGCGCCGTGCTCTTCCTCGTCGCGTCGAGCCGGCGCGGCGGCTACGACTCCTTCGAGGGGTCGATGCGGGCGACGTTCTCGAAGTCGGAGCGGAGCAAGCGCGACTTCTGGGGCACGGCGCGGACGCTCGGGATCGTCGCGGGCGTCGCGGGAGCCGTCGCCCTCGTGGTGTCCGGGCGCAGAACCTGATCCGCGCGCGAGCCGTCAGTTCTTCCGGTAGTGGCAGCCCTTCGAGACGGGGTTCTTGAAGGCGGCCGTCGCGATCGCGTGCGCGGCGCGCACGCCGTGGAAGAGGTCGACGATCTCCTTGCTGATCTTCGTGACCTGGTAGAAGCGCAGGATTCGCTTCTCGAGGTCGCGCAGGTCCGCGACGGCGCGCGCGAGGCGCGCGGTCGTCCGGACGATCCCGACGTAGTTCCACATCGTGTTCCGGATCGTCGCCCAGTCCTGCTGGAGGAGCGCCGGGTCCTCGTTCGCCGCGTCGCCGGGCGACTTCCAGTCCGGGATCGCGCGGAACGCCGCGGGCGGCTGCGGCTCCTTCCTCAGGCGCGCCGCGATCGCGGTCGCCGCCGCGTCGCCCCAGACGAGCCCCTCGAGGAGCGACGTCGAGGCGAGGCGGTTCGCGCCGTGGACGCCCGTGCAGCTCGCCTCCCCCACCGCGTAGAGGCGCCGGATCGTCGTCCGCCCGTCGAGGTCCACGAGGACGCCGCCGCAGTGGTAGTGCGCGGCCGGGACGACGGGGATCGGCTCCTTCGCGATGTCGATCCCGAGCTCGGCGCAGCGCGCGGCGATCATCGGGAAGCGCTCCCGGATGCCGAGGCCGTCGTGCGACCGGAAGTGCCGCGCGAGGTCGAGGAAGACGCACGGCTCGCCCCGCTCGGTCATCTCGGTGACGATCGCGCGCGTCACGATGTCGCGCGGGGCGAGGTCGCGGCGCCGGTCGTAGCGGCCCATGAACGCCTCGCCCGCGCGGTTCACGAGGACGGCGCCCTCGCCGCGGAGCGACTCGGAGATCAGGAACCCCTCGGCGTCCTCGTGGTAGAGCGTCGTCGGGTGGAACTGGACGTATTCGAGGTTCAGCGTCGCGGCGCCCGCGCGCTCGGCCATCGCGAGACCGTCGCCGATCGCGTGCCTCGTGTTCGTCGTGTGGAGGAAGAGGCGCCCGACGCCGCCCGTCGCGAGGACCGTGAAGTCCGCGAGGACCGTGTGCACCTTCCCGTCCCGGTCGAGGACGTACGCGCCGAGGCACGGGTCCTGGAGCGCGTAGCGCTGCGCGACGTCGGTCGAGTGGTGGCGGGCCGTGATGAGGTCGATCGCGGTCGCCTCGGTCCACACCGTGACGTTCTTCTCGGAGGCGAGGCGCGCGAGCATCGAGGTCTCGATCGCGCGGCCCGTCGCGTCCTCGGAGTGGACGATGCGCGCGATCGAGTGCGCGCCCTCGCGCGTGAAGTCGAGCTCGCCGCGGCGCGTGCGCGAGAACGGCACGCCGGCGTCCCGGAGGAGGACGCTCCTGACGACCTCAGGGCCGCGGCGCGCGAGGAGTTCGACGGCTTCCGGGCGGCAGAGGCCGGCGCCCGCGCGCAGGATGTCCTTCGCGAGCGAGGCCTGCGAGTCGCCCTTGCCGAAGTAGATGATCCCGCCCTGCGCCCAGGCCGTATTGCACTCGGCCGGGTTTGCCGCCTTCGTGAGGACGAGGACCTTCACGCCGCGGCGCGCGAGCCGGTACGCGGTGGACAGGCCGGCGATCCCCGACCCGAGGACGAGGACGGGGACGTGAAAGCGCGGCGGGGGAGATCGCATCTAGGAAGAAGACCGGGGGTTTCTTCGAGTGCGCGTGCGCGCGCTCCGCGAGGGCTTCCGGAGGCGCCGCGCCGGTTGCCGGCGCTTCTTTCCCCTCTTCACCTTCGAAGAAACCGTGCTCTTCGGACCTTCCGTCCCGGGAAGCGGCGCGCCGATCGCGCGTCGCCGCGCGGGCGCCGCCGCGTCGACGTCGAGCGCGATGTCGATCGCGCGGATCGAGTGCGTGATCGCGCCCGCCGATACGAAGTCGACGCCCGCTTCGGCGGCCTTCCGCGCGGTCTCGGGTGTCATCTTCCCGGACGCCTCGGTCGTCACGCGCGCGCCGGTCGCCTCGTTGTAGAGGGCGACGTCCTCCACCGCTTCGGCGATCCCGGCGGCCGACATGTTGTCGAGGAGGATCCGCTCGGCCCCGGCGTCGAGCGCCTGGTGCACTTCGTCGCGCGTCCGGGCCTCGGCCTCGAGGAGGAGGGGGCGGAGCCGCCGGTTCAGCGCGCGGAAGTCCTTCGCGCGCCGCGTTGCCTCCCACACGCTGCCGGCGCCGTCCGCGTGGTTGTCTTTCACGAGGAAGCCCCACGCGAGGCCGTAGCGGTGGTTCGTGCCGCCGCCGCACCGGACGGCGTACCGCTCGAGGCGGCGAAGGCCGGCCGTCGTCTTCCGCGTGTCGAGAAGGACGGTTTTCGTGCCTTTCAGCGCGTCGACGTACTCGCGCGTCCTCGTCGCGATCCCGCTCAGGCGCTGGAGGAGATTGAGCGCGGTCCGTTCGGCCGCGAGGACCGTGATCGCGGGGCCCTCGATCTCGGCGAGCGTCGTCCCCGGCGCCACGAGCGCGCCGTCCCCGGCGCGCACGGTCACGCGCGCGGGGGGAGAAAGGAAGGCGAAGAGGCGCGGAAGGAACGCGGCGCCGGCGACGACGGCGCGCTCGCGGCAGACGATTCGCGCCGACAGGCGCGCGGCCGGACCGAACACCGCGAGCGACGTCACGTCTTCGCCGTCCTCGGCGAACGCACGCGACAGGAGGTCGTCGAGGTCTTCCGCGAGGTCCCGGGGAACGTTCGTCACGGCTGCACAGAATACTTGAGGAGGAGGATCGACAGGGCGAGGGCCGCCACGAGCAGGGCGAACGACACCGCGAGGAAGAGCCGCCAGAACCGCCCTCCCGGCCGGGCGCCGAGGTAGAGGCGGGCGCCGATGAGGTTCGCGAGCGAGGCGACGGGCGTCCCGCAGCCTCCCGCGTTGACGCCGTAGAGGAGTCCGGTGAACGCCGCGCGCCCGGCGGCGGCCGGAGCGAGGAGCAGAGCGGCGGGCACGTTCGAGACGCCCTGCGAGAGCAGCGCGCCCGAGATCGCGAGGCCGGCGGGCGACGTCCCGAAGAGCCGCACGGGGTCGACGAGCGAGAAGAGCGGCGAGCGGCGCAGGCCCTCGACGCCGACGAAGAGCGCGGCGAAGACGCCGACGAGCGAGAAGTCCGTGCGAAAGGCGTCACGGCCGAGGAAGAGGAGCGCGGGCAGCGCCGCAAGAAACGGGACCCAGACGGGGACGGCCGAGAAGATCGCGAGGAGCTCGAGAGCGAGGAGCGTCACGGAGGCCGCCGCGGGCGCTCTCTCGACGCTCACGCGGCTCTCGGGTGGCGCCGCGAGGCGGCGGGCGGGGACGGCGAAGGGGATCGCGGCGCACGTCGCCGCGGCCATCCCGAGCGCCCAGGGGGCTTGCGCGGCGAAGAACGTCCCCGCCGTGAAGCCGCCGCGCACGAAGAGGAAGATGTTCTGGGGGTTCCCGGTCGGCGTGAGGCAGCCGATCATGTTCGCGGCGGCGATCTCGAGGACGACGACTCCCGCGGCCTCGAAGGACGGCGCGGCCGCCTCGAACGCGAGCGTGAACGGGACGACGAGAAGAAGTGCGACGTCGTTCGTGACGAGCGCGGCGGTCGCCCCCGTCACCAGGACGGCCGCGAGCGCGAGCGATCGCGACGAGCGGACCCGTGCGAGCACGGCGCGGACCCCGCGGGCGAAGAGCCCGGACCTCCGGGCGAGGGCGACCGCGACGATCAGGACGAAGAACAGGCCCAAAACGCGGGCGTCGAGGAGGCCGGGGACCTCGCGCGGCGCGACCCAGCCGGCGGCGAGGGCAAGGGCCGCGAGAGCGAGGGCGGCGGGCAGCACCAATCGGATGATAGGGATGTCGAGGGCCGTTCTGCAGGGCATAATCGGGCGGATTGCGCGCCCGCCGGCGTGCGAGCCCATTTTTTCCCGAGAGGAGAACCTCGTGAACCTTCGCTTTGGACGCATCGCCTTCGCGTGCGCCCTCGTGCTCCTGTCCGCGACCGCGTTCGCAGACGAGGGCATGTGGATGCCCCAGCAGATCCCGGAGCTCGCCTCGCGCCTTTCGGCGATGGGCTTTCAGGGCGACCCGCAGGCCTTCGCGGACCTCACGGGCCAGCCGATGGGCGCCATCGTCTCGCTCGGCGGCTGCAGCGCCTCGTTCGTGTCCCCGGACGGGCTCATCGTCACGAACAACCACTGTGTACAGGGCGCGCTCCAGTACAACTCGAAGCCGGAGCACAACCTCATGGTCGACGGCTACCTCGCGAAGACGCGCGCCGACGAGCTGTGGGCGGGTCCGGGCTCACGCGTCTTCGTGACGGTCTCCGTGAAGGACGTCACCGAGGACATCGCCGGGAAGATCGACCCGAAGACGACCGACCGCAGGCGCTTCGACGTCGTCGATCAGCGCGTGAAGGCGAAGACCGCGGAGTGCGAGAAGGGCGGCTTGCGCTGCACGGTCTCGGCGTTCTTCGAAGGGCTCAAGTGGTTCGAGATCGCCCAGCTGGAGATCCAGGACGTCCGTCTCGTGTACGCGCCTGCGGCCGGCATCGGCAACTTCGGTGGCGAGACCGACAACTGGCAGTGGCCCCGGCACACCGGGGACTGGTCGTTCTACCGGGCATACGTCTCGAAGGACGGAAAGCCCGTTCCGTTCGCGAAGGAAAACGTCCCCTACAACCCGAAGCACTGGCTCAAGATCTCGGCCGCGGGCGCCAGCCCCGGCGACCTCGTCTTCGTCGCGGGCTACCCGGGCCGGACTTACCGGCTGAACGCGTTCGACGAGGTCAAGGAGACGGTGGACTGGAATCTCCCGCGCTCGATCCAGCGCGCCACGGACCGGATCGCGATCCTCGAGAAACTCGGCAAGGACGACAAGGAGACGGCGCTGCACGTCGCGCAGGCGATCCGCGGCCTCAACAACGGCCTCACGAAGAACAAGGGCGTCCTCCAGGGCATGGTCAAGGGCGGCCTTCTCTCCGACAAGGAACGGATGGAGAAGGACTTCGTGAAGTGGATCGACGCCGACGCCGTGCGGAGGGCCAGGTACGCCGACGTGATCCCGGCGATCGACGCGATCGTCGCCGAGCGCGCGAAGACGCGCGAGCGCGATGCGCTCCTCACGGAGATGCCCGGCGTCATGAGCTCCTCGCTCGGGTCCGCCCAGACGCTCTACCGCTTCTCCGTCGAGAAGGCGAAGAAGGATGCCGACCGTGACCCGGCCTTCCAGGAGCGCAACTGGAGCCGGATCCGAGAGGCGCAGGAGCGCGCGCAGCGCACGCTCGACCCGAAGGCCGACCGCGCCCTCATGCGCTACGCGCTCGTCGACGTCGCGAGGCTCCCCCAGGGGCAGCGCATCGACGTCCTCGACAAGGAAATCGGCCTGAAGCCCGGGATGGCCGACGCCGACGCGGGGCACGCGATCGACGCCTGGCTCGACAAGCTCTTCGCGGGGACGAAGCTCTACGCGAAAGACTTCCGGATGTCCCTCCTCGACAAGTCCACGGCGGAGATCGTCGCGACGAAGGACTCGATGGTCGCGCTCGCGGCCGCGCTCTACCCGATCCAGGAAGCGAGCCGGGAGAAGGGCAAGGAGCGCTCGGGCGCGCTCTACCGCCTCGGGCCGCGCTACGCGGAGGCGCTCCTCGCGAAGAACGGCGGCCTCGTCTCTCCGGACGCGAACTCGACGCTCCGCGTCACGTACGGCAAGGTCCTCGGCGTCCCGGCGCGCGACGGCCTCCTCTACGCGCCCCAGACGACGCTCGCGGGCGTCGTCGAGAAGGCGACGGGCCAGGGCGAGTTCAACGCGCCCAAGGCCGAGCTGGACGCGATCAAGGCGCTCCGCGCCGGCAAGGCGACGCCGTACCTCGACCCGAAGCTGAACGACGTCCCCGTGAACTTCCTCTCGACGGTCGACACGACGGGCGGGAACTCGGGCTCGGCCACGCTCAATGCGCGCGGCGAGCTCTGCGGCCTCCTGTTCGACGGGACGTTCGACACGGTTGCGTCCGACTACCTCTTCGACGCCGTGCGGACCCGGTCGATCCACGTCGACAGCCGCTACATGCTCTGGACGATGTCCGAGGTGGACGGCGCGACGAACCTTCTCAAGGAGATCGGTGAGGTGCCGAGCCTCGACGTGAAAATCGCGCGCTAATTTCTCCGAATCGCCGCCTTGTTTTTCGGGCCGCCTTCGGGCGGCCCTTCGTTTTCCCGGGTGACGGCGCGTTGGAACGCGCCTCCCGTCTTCACTCCCGGTTGAAGGTGTCGGCAAATTGTGTGCTTCACGGCACAGATTTCGCTGCAGCGCGACGCGTTGGCATTTCTTGTAATCCCAAATCCTCGGCACTGAGTCTCACGGTCAAGGCCCGGGCTTCGGCCGGAAGGCGGAAAAGGGATGAAGGTCAGACCGCGCACGTTCACTCGGCGGCTCGTGCTCGCGGCCATCGCCGCGACGTCCGCCGTGCTCGGAGCCGGCGCGTCGCGCGCCATGAAGATCCCGGGTCGGGGCGCCGAGAAGCTGACCTGGTTCGTCGGCAACTCGCTCGTTTCCGCCCGCCTCACGTTCGCGCCCGACGGCCGCGTCGTCACGACGGGACTCCGGGACCTTTCCCGGTCGCTCGAATGGGGATCGCCCGAGGGCGGGCTCGGCTTTCGGATCGCCCTGCGCGCGCCGTCACCCGACGCGCCCCCGGACGCGGACCCGGCCGCGTTCGATCCCGTCACGCTCACCGAAGGGTCGACATGGGATCTCGCGCGCGTGACCGCGCAGACGGGGCCCGACGGAACGATGAGCTTCAACCTCGTCCTCGCCTCGCGTGAGGCGCCGGTCTCGGTCACGTGGTCCCTCGTGTGCTACCCGGAGTCCCCGGTCGTCCGGTCGTCGGTCGCGGTGACGAACACGGGTGCGCGGAGGGTCCTTCTCGAGACGGTCGACAGCCTCGACGCAGGCCTGACCGCGGCGGGCGGGACGCTTTCGTCCCTGACCGTGAACAACTTCAACTGGGGCCATCCGGCGACGGGGTTTCAGACGACGCATGGGGAGCTCGGGCCTGGAACATCCGTGCTCGCGAGGACCGGCATGGACGGCGCTCAGGCGGCCTGGCTCGCGCTCCGCTCCGCGCAGTGGAATGCGGGCATCTTCGCGGGCTGGGAGTGGAGCGGACCGGGTCTCCTCGCCGCGGCGGGCTCGGCGGACGGAACCGCGCAAATGGGCGTCGGGTTTGCGCCGGGCACCTTCGCGCACGTCCTCGCCGCCGGGGAGACGTTCACGTCCCCGACCGCGTTCATGGGCGTCTTCTCCGGCGACTTCGACGCCGCGGGCGCCGCGACGCGCGACTTCGTCGCCCGCCGGATCGCCCCGCCCCTTCCGGCGCCCGACTTCCCGTGGGCGGGTTTCGACACGTGGGGATACGGCTTCGGGATCGACGAGGCGCTCGTCGAGACTCTGATCGACCGGGCCGCGGCCCTCGGCGTCGAGACGTTCACGCTCGACGCGGGCTGGTTCCCGCGCGTTGGCGACTGGACGGCCGATCCTCAGCGCTTTCCGGGAGGCCTCGCGACGCTCGCGGCCCGCGCGCACGCGCACGGGATGCGGTTCGGGCTCTGGATCGCCCTCGGCGCCGCGGACCCCGCCTCGCAGGTCGTGCAGGACCATCCCGAATGGGTCGCGCACGTCGGGGGGAAGCCGGTCGTCGGGGACATGGGGAGCGTCGCCCTCTGCCTCGCGGACCCGGACGTACGCGCCTGGATCCTCGAGCAGGTGGACCGGCTCGTCGCCGCGGGGTCGCTCGACTGGATCGTCCACGACTTCACGGTCATCACGGCGTGCGACGACCCGGGACACTCGCACCAGGCCGGCGACGGCGCGTGGGCCTCGACCGCCGGCTACTACGCGGTCCTCGACGAGATCCGGCGGCGCCATCCGAAGCTCGTCCTCGAGAACTGCTGGGACGGCGGGAGCCTCTTCGATTTCGGGATGGTCGCGCGCCACGACACATCGGCCACGAGCGATCGCAACGATGCGAGCGGCAACCAGCTCGCGGTCTACGGCGGGACGTACCTCGTGCCGCCGCGCTACCTCGACAAGTACGTGGGAGACGACGGCACGCCCGACGCGTACCGCTTCCTCTCGGCGGTGCCGGGAGGCCCCATGCTCCTCATGGGGGCGCCCACGAACTGGTCGCTCGAGACGCAGGCGGCCGCGACGGCGGCGGTCGCGCTCTTCAAACAGAACCGGGTCGTGAACCGCGATGGGGCCGTCTACCACCTGACGGCTCAGCCGGGAACCGGCGCCACGTCCGCGATCGAGAGCTACGAGCCGGATTCGGGCGCCGGCGTCCTGACGGCCTGGAACCCGCCGGGTCCGGCGGCGAGCACCGCCACGGTGAACGTCCAGCCCGTCGGGCTGACGTCCGACGCCCTCTACGACGTGTCCGTGACGATGAACCTCTCGGCCGAACGCATCGCGCTGACCCTCCCGGCCGACACGGGCGCGAACCTCATGAGCGCCGGCATCCCGATTCCTCTCGCGCCGGCGGACGGCGCGGCGCTCGTCGTCCTCACGAAGAGGTAGTCTCCAGCCGGATGGCGCGCGGGAAGCCTCTCGGCGGCGGGGGCCTTCGGACGGCGGTCACGGCCGCGCTTCTCTCCTTGGCGGGGGCCTGCGGCCGAGCGCCCGAACGAGCGACGGCGCCGGCAGCCATCGAGGACGGCCGGGGCGGCTGGGACGAGGTCCGGATCGGCACCGACGCCGTCTTCAGCGGCCTCCACTTCGTCGACGCGGAAGTCGGCTGGATCGTCGGCGGGAGCCCGTTCGTCTCCGGCGGCGTCGCCGGGCGGACGGAAAACGGCGGGAGGACCTGGAGCTTCGTCACGGGCGTGACGAAGGGCGGGCCGACGTCCGTGCTCAGCGCCGTCCACGGGTTCGACCGGATGCGCGCGTGCGCCGTGGGCGACGGCGTCTTCCTCACGTTCGACGGCGGACGGAGCTGGCAGAGAGGACGCGCTGTCTCCCGGGTCGCCGCGCACCTCTCGGCGCTTCACTTCGTGAGCGAGAACGAGGGCTGGGCGGCGGGCGCCGCGGGCGTCCTCCACACGACGGACGGCGGGATGAACTGGATGGAGATCGACGCGGATCCGGCCCGCGTCGCGTCCCGCTCGGACGCGCCGCACGTGGCGGCGCGCGTCCTCCACTTCACGGACGGAAGGAACGGCTGGCTCGGCGGGCAGCACGGCGCGCTCTACCGGACGCGCGACGGCGGCGTCTCGTGGGCGCGCGTCGCCATACCCGCGTCCGCATCCGCAGGCGGCGGCCCGCCGCCGTATCTTTTCGGCGGGACCTGGACGGACGAGGCCCACGCGTGGCTCGTCGGCGAGCACGGCACGGTCCTCAGGAGCGGGGACGGCGGCGAGAGCTGGTCGCGGGCCGAGACGGGCGCGGGCGACGCGTTCTTCACGGCGATCGCGTTCGCCGGCCGGGACGGCTGGATCGCAGGGTTCCTCCCCGACGGCGCGGCCCGCTCCGTCATGTACCGCACGAAGGACGGCGGCGCGACGTGGGCCCTCGAGCGCACGCTCGAAGGCGAAGAGCTGCGCGCGCTCCAGGTCCTCGACGCGAACACGGGGTGGGCCGTCGGCGGCCGCGTCCGGACGGAGCCTCAGCGGATGCTGCGACG
>DATKLW010000046.1:0-11546 GCA_035542215.1 Thermoanaerobaculia bacterium
TGCCTTCGCGGGGCCACGCATCGGCGACAGCCCGGTCCCAGGGGCGGGTGACGCTCTCTCGGCGGCGATCACGGCGTATCTCGCCCGCGGCGAGACGCTGCCGGACGCGGTCGAGCACGGCCTCGCCTTCGTGAGGCGCGCGATCGCCGCGGCCCGGGGAGAAGGCCTCGACGGGTGCCTGCTCGTCGACCGGTCCGCCGCGGCGCCCTGAGCCGCCCGCTCAGGCGACGAGCCGGTAGCGGTCCCGCGTCTCTTCGGAGAGCTTCTCGACGCGGCCCTCGTCCTCGAGGTACATCAGGAAGCCGGCGATCTCGCTGAACGCGAGAAAGACGTTGAGGGTCTTCACGCGCGGGAAAATCGCCGCCACGAGGTCGCGAGCCGTCGCGGGCCCCTTCGCGAGGTGCCGGACGATCTGATCGACGCGCAGGCCGTATCGCCGGTCGAGACCGTCCTTGTGCACGTGCCAGTCCGGGATCGGCCCGCCGTGGCCCGTGAGGAGAGTCTCCCCCGAGTTCTCGCGGCCGATTTCCTCGAGCGTCCGGAAGTACGTCGAGACGCTCCGAAACGGCTTGCCCGGGTCGGCGGGATCCTCGTCGATGACGGCGTTTGGCGTGATGTCCTTGAGGACGGTGTCCCCCGTGAAGAGGACGCCCGCTTCGGGCACCTCGAACGTGAGGCTGCCCGGCGTGTGGCCCGGCGTCGAGCGGACGACGACGCTCCAGCCGTCGCCGGCGAGCGTCTCGCCGCCGCGAAGCTCGTCCCAGGCCTCGAGGGGCCTCGCGAAGTGGTCGACGGCCGCGATCGCCGCGACGACCGCGAACCGCGTCGCGGTCCCGAAGCCGGCGCGCGCCATGTCGTCGAGGAGGAGACGCGGACGGCGCTCCTGCCGGAAGTTGTTGCGGTCCAGCGCGCCGCCCCAGATCTGCGCGCCGGAGGCCTCCGCCACCTTCGCGGCGAGGCCGTAGTGGTCGTGATGCCCGTGCGTCAGGAGGATCCGCTTCACGTCGGCGGGGGCGAGGCCGTGCACGGCGAGGCCCGCCGTGAGGACGTCCCACGCAGCGTCCGTGAGGGGCCCGGAGTCGACGATCGTGATCGGATCGCGCAGGACCAGGTGGACGTTGACCGGCCCGACGGGAAACGGGGTCGGGACGGTCAGCGTCCGGATGAAGCCGCGATCAGGCCCAGAGGTCGTAGGGATATCCGCCGTTCTCGTAAACCCGGTCGCTGATCTTCGTGCAGTCGGCGTCGCGGTTCTTGTCGAGCGCCTTGAGGTTCGCGACCATGCGGTGTTTGGCCTCGTTGCAGAACCACCGCGCAATCTCGATCTCGCCGGCGGCCTTCTCCTCGCCTTTCTTCGCGATCGCCGAGGTCACGCGCGAGAGCGTCGCGATCTGGGCGTAGAGGTCGATGAGTACGTCCGCGATGCGCTCCTGCTGGTATTCCTTGTCGACGACTTTCTTGCCGTGCCGGCGCAGGATCGTCTCGCACGCGTTCGCGAAGATCCCCGCGTAGCGCCCGACCTGGTCGGCCTCGGGGGCGAGCGACGGGTGGACCCTCGTGAGCTTGTCGTGCGTGATGACGCCCTTCATGCGCTTGTGGGCGTACTCCGTGAGGATGCCGCGCTGGGCGAGCGGGCTCTTGAGCGCGCTCTGGACCTCCTTGAGCGAGTCGCCGAGCTCCTTCATGCCCGAGAGCGCGATCAGGAGCCTCAGGATCTCGTTCGTGCCCTCGAAGATCATGTTGATCCGGCTGTCGCGAAGGGCCCGCCCGTATGGGTACTCGTTCATGAAGCCGTTGCCGCCGGCGATCTGGAGGCCGTCGTTGATGTTCTGCCAGAGGACCTCGGTCCCGAACACCTTGCAGCAGGCGCCTTCGAGCGAATAGTCGACGTGCCGGTCGACGAGGCTCGCGGTCAGGTAGACCATCGATTCGAGCGCGTACGTCGTCGCGGTCATCTTCGTGATCTTGTGGCGGATCATCTCGAAGTCCGCGATCCGCTGCTTGAACTGCCTGCGCTGCGTCGCGTGGGCGACCGAGAGCTTGATCATCCACTTCGAGCCGCCGACCGAGCCCGCGCCGAGCGACGTGCGGCCCGTGTTGAGCGTCTCGAGCGCGTACTTGAAGCCGTGCCCCTTCTCGCCGATGAGGTTGAACGCGGGAATGCGGCAGTTTTCGAAGATGATCTGGCACGTCGACGAGGCGCAGAGGCCGAGCTTCTTCTCCTCGGGGCCGCGTGTGAGGCCGGGAAGCGTGCCGTCCGGGTTCGTGACGACCGCGAAGCAGGAGACCTCCTTGTGGCCGTCCTTCTCGCCCGACGGCGTGCGCGCGAAGACCGAGAAGAACGTCGCGAAGCCGCCGTTCGAGATCCACTGCTTCGTCCCGTCCAGGACATATTCGTTCGTGGTGGCGTCGTAGACGGCGGTCGTCTTGAGGGATCCCGCGTCCGAGCCGGCCTCGGGCTCCGTGAGACAGAACGCGCCGACGAGCCTGCCGGACGCGATGTCGGGGAGCCACTTTTTCTTCTGCTCCTCACTCCCGAAGAGGACGAGAGGCTTCGTCCCGATCGAGAGGTGGGCGCCGATCACGATGGAGGCCGACGCGTCGAGCGGCGCGACCGTCTCCGTCATGCGGCAGTACGCGGCCGCGCCGAAGCCGCTGCCGCCGTATTCCTCGGGCACCGTCATCCCGAGGACGCCGAGCTCGCCCATGGCCTTGACCGCCTCGCGCGGGAAGTGATGCTCGAGATCCATCTTCTCGGAGTCGAGGTGCGCCGCGTCGAAGTCGGTCCAGGCGTCCGCGAACGCGCCGACCGTCTCCTTCACGTCCGCCGGGATCTCCGGGTACGGGAAGACGAGGTCCTCGGCGATGTGCCCCTGGTAGAGAGACTTGAGGAACGACTCGACCTCGGTGGTGGGCTCGTGCTTCGTCTCTTCCTTGACTGTGGACATTTCGGCTCCTGAAAGGCTGTTTCTCTTAGAAGGTGAATGCGGGCCGGCGCATGCCGCTCCGGCCGTCGGTTCGTGTTTCGCCCGCGCCCACGCTCGGGACCATTCGAAGAAATCCCCCGGTTCTTCTTCCGTTCTTTCTCACTCGAAGAACTTCTTTCCCGCTCTGGCCATCTCGACGAGCAGCGGAGCGGGCGCGAACCGGCCGCCATGCTCCTTCTCGAGCTTCCGGAGGCCCTCGACGACCGCTGCGGCAGAGAGCGCGTCCGCGTGCGCGCAGAGGCCGCCGCGGAAGGGCGGGAAGCCCGTGCCGAAGATCATCGCCAGGTCCAGCTTCGCCGGGCTCGCGACGACGCCCTCGGAGAGGCAGAAGGACGCCTCGTTGATCATCGGGAGGACGAGGCGGTTCTGGATTTCGGAGGGAGAAAGAGGAGATTTCTGAGAAGGGGAAGAGAGGCCGAGATCGGCGTACGCGGCCGCGTCAGGACCGCCTCGTCTGTCGCCTTCGTAGAAATAGAATCCCTTCTTCGCCTTTCTCCCAATCCTCCCGGCGGTGACGAGCATGTCGAGCGCCGGATCCTGCGGCATGCGGTCGGGCCAGGCCTTCGAGAGCGTCTCGGAGGCCTTCGCGGCGACGTCGATCCCGACGTCGTCGAGAAGCTCGATCGGGCCGACGGGCATCCCGAACGCGCGCATCGCCTTGTCGACCGCCGTGAAGTCGACGCCCTCGAGGACGAGTCGCGCCGCCTCGGCGATGTACGGCCCGAGGATTCGGTTCACGAGGAAGCCCGGCGAGTCCTTCACGACGACCGGCGTCTTCCCCATCTTCTTCGCGAGGTCGAAGATCGTCGCCGTGACCTCGGGGTCCGTCTTCTTCCCGTAGATGACCTCGACGAGGGGCATCTTGTAGACCGGGTTGAAGAAGTGCATCCCGACGACGCGCTCGGGGTGCGTGGCGTTCGCGGCGATGTCCGTGATCGGGAGCGTCGACGTGTTCGAAGCGAAGATCGCGCCCGGCGGAACCACCCTCTCCCACTCCGCGAGGACCGCGTGCTTGACGGCCATCTTCTCGAGGACCGCCTCGATCGTGATGTCGCACATCTCGAAGCCCGCGTAGTCGAGCGAGCCGCCGAGGAGAGCCATCTTCCCGGCAAACTCGAACTTCGTCATTCGCCGCTTCTTGAGCTTCTCTTTCCAGATCCGCGCGGCCTGTGCGTAGCCGAGCGCGAGCGCCTCGGGTTTGATGTCCTTCATCCGCACGGGCAGGCCCTTGTCGGCCGCGAGCTGCGCGATGCCGCCGCCCATGGCGCCCGCGCCGAGGACGCCGACGCGCACGATCTTCCGAGGCCTGACCGCGCCGACGCCGAGCGCCTCGACCCCGGTCTCCTTCTTGACCTCCTCCATCCGGAAGAAGAGGCCGACGAGGTTGCGCATCGTCGGGGTCCCGACGAGCGTCCCGACGCCCTCGACTTCGGCCTCGAGGGCCTTGTCGAACGGCGCCCCGAACCCCTTCTCGACGACGGCGAGCGCCGCGAGCGGCGCCGGGTAGTGGCCCTTCGTCTCCTTCATCACGGACGCGCGGGCCTTGTTGAAGACGACGCTCTTCGCGGGCCCCTCGAGGACCTTCTCGAGCAGCGCCGCCTCGCGCACGCGCGCGGGCCCGCCGCCGGGCCCCGCGTTCGAGCGCTTCTTCGAGCCGATCTTCCGGAGCGCGTAGCCCTTCGCGACCTCCTCGAGGAGGGCGGCCGGGACGACCTCGTCCACGAGGCCGGCCTTTTTCGCGCGTTTCGCGTCGAGGACTTTCCCCGCGAGGATGATGTCGAGCGCTCCCGCGAGGCCGATCATCCGCGGGAGACGCGTCGTGCCGCCCCACGCGGGGAGGATCCCGAGCTTGATTTCCGGCAGGCCGATCTGCGTCTTCGGCGAGTCGGAGGCGAGGCGCCAGTCCATCGAGAGGACGGTCTCGCAGCCGCCGCCCACGCAGGCGCCGTCGATCGCGGCGACCGTCGGGAACGGCAGGTTCGCGAGCTTCGAGAACGTGCGGTGCGGGCCGCGGATCATCTCGGGGTCCGCGCCCTTGTCGGCCTTCGCGATCTCGTTCACGTCGGCGCCCGCGATGAAGATCCCGGGCTTGCGCGAGATCAGGACGAGGGCCTTCACGTCCGCGCGGGTCGCGAGCAAATCGAGCACGCGCTCGAACTCCAGCATGACGGGACGGGAGTACTTGTTGACCTTCTCGCCCGGCGTGTCGAACTCGAGAACGGCGAGACCGTCGGCCTCGACCGTGAGGCGGAACGCGGACGCGGCGGCCACGGCGTTCTTCACGGGGACGGTTTCTTCGAGGAGCGTGGACATCAGACCGCCTCCAGGATGATCGATGCGCCCTGCCCGCCGCCGACGCAGAGCGTCGCAAGGCCGTGGCGGACGCTGCGCCGCCGCATCTCGTAGAGGATCGTCAGGATGAGGCGGGTGCCCGAACAGCCCACCGGGTGTCCGAGGGCGATGGCTCCGCCGTTCACGTTCAGGGCGTCCTCGGGGATCTCGCCGAGGTCCGGGGACGCCGCGAACGCCTTGACGTTCGCGAGGACCTGCGCCGCGAACGCCTCGTTGATCTCGACGAGGCCGATGTCCTTCATCGAGAGACCCGCCTTCTTGAGCGCGACCGGCGTCGAGCGCGACGGGCCGAGGCCCATGCGTTCCGGCTCGAGGCCCGCGAAGCCCCAGCTCTCGACACGGCCGATGGGCTTCAGCCCGTGTTTCGTGACGAACTCCTCCGACGCGACGACGACGGCCGCGCCGCCGTCCGTGATCTGGGAAGAGTTTCCCGCCGTGACCGTGCCGTACCGCCGGTCGAACACGGGTTTGAGCTTCGCGAGCGCCTCGATCGTCTGGTTCTCGCGCACGCCGTTGTCGGCCGTCAGGACGCGGTCGTAGTCCGGCGGGACCGGGACGGGCACGATCTCGGCCGCGAGCTTGGAGCGCGCCTCGGTGGCGCGTTGGTGCGACCGGAGCGCGAAATGATCCTGCTCCTCTCGCGAGATCCTCCCTTCCCTTGCGAGGATCTCGGCGGTGTCGCCCATCCCGAGGCCGCAGACGGGGTCGCTCAGCCCTTCCCGGAGGCCGATGACCGGGTTCAGAAGGTCCTTCCAGGGCATCCCGGCGAGCGCGCCGAGCCGCTGGCCCGCCGTCTTCGCCATCCCCGCCTTCGCGAAAACGCTCTTGGCGCTGTCGCGGTAAAGGAAGGGGATGCGCGTCATGTTCTCGACGCCGCCCGCGAGGACGACGTCGGCCTCGCCGGTCGCGATCAGGCGGGCGGCCTCCACGACGGACTCGATGCCCGACGCGCAGTTGCGCGAGACGGAGTGCGCCGGCCTCTCCTTCGGCACGCCCGCCCGGAGCGCGATGACGCGGCCGATGTTCGCGGCGTCGACGGGCGTCGCGATGTTCCCGAAGATCGACTGGTCCACCGCGGACGGCTCGATCCCGGCGCGGGCCATCGCCTCGACGGCCGCCGCGCGGCCGAGGTCGACGGCCGAGACACCCGCGAAGTCCGTGCCCATGCGGGCGAACGGCGTCCGGGCGCCGTTGAGAATGAATGCCGTTCTGCTCACTTGGGGGCTCTCCTGTTCCTCGAAGCCTTTTCTCTGGTGTCTTTCGCCGCGAAGCCGTGCAGCAGCGTGCCCACGAGCTGCTTCGCGTCGGCCGACGGCCTCCGGTCTCCCGCGAGCAGCCACTCCGAGAGGATCTCGTCGGCCGCGCCGAACAGGATCCTCACCGCGAGCCGCGGGTCGAGGTCCTTGCGGAACTCGCCGGACGCGATCCCGTCCTTGAGGACGTGGCCGAGGAGGCGGAAGTGCTCGACGAGCTTGCTACGCGAGAAGCGCTCGACGAGTCGCGCGCTGCGGCGGAGCTCGATCTGGAAGACGGACGCGAGGTCGCGGTCCGAGCCGATGAACTGGAAGTGGAGGTCGACGAGGGCCGTCAGGCGCTCGGCCGCCGGCGCCTTCGAGCGCGCGACCGCGCGGCCCTTCTCGAGGACGTCGTCCATCGACTCGTCGAAGACGACCCCGAGAAGGTCTTCCTTGTTCCGGAAGTAGAGGTAGACGGTGCCCTCGGCGACCTTCGCGTCGGCCGCGATGTCCGCGATCCGGGCCTCGTGGAACCCCCGGCGCCCGAACGTCCGGATCGCCGCATCCAGGATGCGGCGCCGTTTTTCGGGATCGGCGCCCGACGCCTTCTCAGGAGCCGCGGCGGGCGGAGCGACCTCGACTCCGATTCCGTCTCGACCGGATGAATGAGCCATCATTCAGTAGGCTATGCCGCGCGGCGCGGCCAAGTCAAGGGGGCGTCTCGCGACGCGCGGGGGCCCGCCGGGTGAGCGGGCCGGAAGCCGCCCTACTCGGTGAAGAGAGCGAGGCTCTCGGGAGCCCACTCGATCGTCGCGACCCCGTTCGAGACGAGCGTTCCCGCCTCGCCCGCGAGGATCGCCGGGACGTCCTCGAGGGCGCCGATCGCGGCGGTCTTGCCCGTGCGCTCGGCGAAGTCGCGCGCCGCGCCGACCTTCGGCCCCATCGAGCCGGACGCGAAGTCGAAGCGGCCGATCGCCGCCGGCGACGCCCGGCGGACCGCCTTCGCGGAAGGGGTCCCCCAGCCGACCGAGACGGCCGGCACGTCCGTCGCCATCACGAAGAAGTCGGCGTCGAGCTGCTGCGCGAGGAGCGACGCGACGCGGTCCTTGTCGATGACGCATTCGACGCCGTGGAGCTTGCCGTCCTCGCCGTAGACGGTCGGGATTCCGCCGCCCCCGCCGCAGATCACGATCGTCCCCTTCTCGAGAAGCCATTTCACCGGCCGGACCTCGAAGAGGCGCTTCGGCTGAGGGGACGCGACGACACGGCGCCATTTCGCCCCGTCCGGAGCGATCGCCCATCCGCGCTCCTTTGCAAGGCGTCTCGCGTCCTCCTCGGAGTAGACGGGGCCGATCGGCTTGCTCGGATTCCGGAACGCGGGATCGGCCGGATCGACTTCGACCATCGTGAGGAGCGTCGCGAACGGCTTCTCGAACGGAAGGAGGTTCCCGAGCTCCTGCTCGATCATGTAGCCGATCATTCCCTCGGTCTGCGCGCCCAGGACGTCGAGCGGAAAGTGCGCGGCATCGATCCCGGATTCGGCCTGCAGCGCGAGAAGGCCCACCTGCGGGCCATTGCCGTGCGAGATCACGAGCTCGTGCTCGCGCGCGACCGGCGCGAGCGCCTCCGCGGCCCGGCGCACGTTCGCGCGCTGGTTCTCCGCGGTCATGGGCTCCCCGCGGCGAAGCAGGGCGTTCCCTCCGAGGGCGACGACGACGCGCATTCCGCGCGAGTTTACGCGCCTGAGCCTTCGTACATCTCGTCGATCAGGTCCTTGTAGTGCTGGTCGACGACGCGGCGCTTGACCTTGAGAGTCGGCGTCAGCTCGCCGCTGTCGATCGTGAGGTCCTTCGGGACGACCGCGAAGCGGTGGACGAGCTGTTCGTGGGCCTTGCCCTCGTTCCAGCGGTCGATCGCCGACTGGAAGAGCGCGAGGATGCGCGGCTCGCGCACGAGCTGGTCCATGGTCCGGCCCGCGAGTCCGTTCGCGTCGGCCCACGCCTGGAGCTTCTCGAAGTTCGGGACGATCAGGCAGGAGAGGAACTTCCGCTTGTCGCCGATGATGATGGGCAGCGAGACGAAGTCCTGGCTCTTGAGGAAGCTCTCGATCGGCGCCGGGGCGATGTTCTTCCCGTTCGAGTTGACGAGGATCTCCTTCTTGCGGTCCGTGATCGCGAGGAAGCCCTCGGCGTCGATGACGCCGATGTCGCCCGTGTGGAACCAGCCGTCGGCGTCGATCGCGTCCGCCGTCTCCTTCGGCTTGTTGTGGTAGCCCTTCATGACGTGCGGACCGCGCGTGAGGATCTCGCCGTCGGGGGCGATCCGGCATTCCACGCCGGGCAGGATCTTCCCGACCGCGCCGAGGCGCCAGGCGGACGGACAGTTCACCGCGATGACGGGGCTCGTCTCCGTGAGCCCGTAGCCTTCGTAGATCTCGACGCCGATCGCCCAGAAGAACTCCGCGAGCTCCCTCGCGAGCGGCGCCCCGCCCGCGACCGCGTAGCGGAAGCGGGTTCCGAGGGCCGCGCGCACCTTGCGGTAGACGAGGCGCTCGAACACGAAGTGCTGGAGCGCGAGCGCGAAATCGGGGGTCTGCTTCTTCGCCTTGAGGGCGACGACCTTCTTGCCCACGTCGACGGCCCGGCTGAAGAGCTTCTGCTTGCCGGCCGAGGACTTCGCGAGGTTCTCCTGAACGCGCGCGTAAATCTTCTCGTAGACGCGCGGGACAGCCCCGAAGAGGTGGGGGTTCACCTCGCCCATGTTGTCGCGCAGCTTGTCGATGGACTCCGCGTACGCGATCGTCGCCGCGTGGTTGTAGTAGCAGTATTCGAGCATCCTCTCGAACACGTGCGCGAGAGGAAGGAACGAGAGCGCGACGGCCGTGGAGTCGAACGGCAGGATCGAGCAGCCCGCGACGACGTTCGAAACGAAGTTCTGCTGCGTGAGCATCGCGCCCTTCGGCTCGCCCGTGGTCCCGGACGTGTAGATGAACGTCGCGAGGTCGCCCGGCGTCCGCGCGTCCGCGCGTTTCTCGAACGCCGCCGGGTCGGCCGCGTAAGCCGCCTTCCCCTTCTCGAGGAGGTCCGTGAACGATGCGACGCCCGGCAGGGCCGTCGCGTCGAAGGCGACGACGTGCTCGAGCGCCGCCTGGATCTCCGGAGAGTTGCCGCGGGCCGCGAGGACTTTTCGCGCCTGCTCCTCGCCGGACGCGAACGCGACCGTGGCGCCGGAGTCCCTCAGGAGGTAGGCGACCTGGTCCGCCATCATCGTCGGAAAGACCGGGACGAGGACCGCGCCGTAGCACTGGCAGGCGAAGTCGACCATCGCCCACTCGGGTCTGTTCTCCGAGAGGAGCGCGACGCGGCCGCCCTGCTTGACCCCGAGGGTTTCGAGCGCGCACGAAACAGCCTTGACGATGTCCATGAACTGCGCGGTGGAGATCGGAGTCCACGCACCGGACTTCTTCGCGAGAAGGAGATCCGGCTTCTGGGTCTTTTCGAGGTTCCGGAAAATGTCGACCAGCGTGCGTGGCGTCATGACGCGCGTCCTCCGAAAAGTTGTGCCGGGAACCCGGATTATAGTGATCCGCCGTGGCGCTCGCCCTGACACTGCTCTCGATCCTCACGCTCGCCGGCCTCGGGCTCTCGGCCTGGTCCGGGTGGGCTCTCTCTCACGGAGCGGGCGGCTTTTCCGCGGCGCGGCACATCGCCGTCGCCGTCCCGGCCGTCCTCTTCTCCCTTTTCACCCAGTCGATGGTCCTTTTCTTCTTCATCGGGACGGGCAAGCTCCTCAAGGAGGCCGCCGCGAAGAGGCCGGACGCGGAGGGACGCGATTACATCCTGCGGCGCGTGCGGGCGTTCAAGGCGAGGACGTCGGCGCTCGCGACCTTCGCGCCGCTCTCCGCGCTCGGGACCGGACTCCTCGGCGCGGGCGCGCACACGAAGACGACGCCGCCGTGGCTCCACCTCGGAACGGCCGTTCTCGCCATCCTCCTCCACGTCGTCGCCTTCGGCCGTGAGGTCGTCGCGATGGCCGAGACGAACAAGCTCATGGACGAGGCCGCGACGCTCGTCCCGCCCGCGGCCGGGGGCGAAGAGGCATGAAGGTCGCCCTCGTCACAGGCGGCACGAAACGGCTGGGGTTCGAATTCGCCCGGGCGCTGTTCAGGAGCGGCTATTCCCTCGCCCTCTCCTACAGGAGCGATCGCGAAGCGGCGGGCCGAGCCGTGGATCTTCTGCGAAAGGAAGACGGGGGACGCGTCGAGGCGTTCCGTTCGGATCTCGCCGCCGACGATGCGCCCCTCAGACTCTTCGAGGAAGTCTTCTCTTCTCCCCTCTTTTCGCCTCCCTCGTCGCCCCCCCGCCTCGACGCGCTCGTGCACGCCGCCTCGCCGTGGATCCCGAAGCCCTTTTCGTCCGTGACCCTCGACGACTGGGAGGCCGTGTTCCGCGCCGGGCCGCGCGCCGCGTTCTTCCTCGCGCAGGCGGCGGCGCCCGAGCTTGCGCGCTCGTCCGGGTCGATCCTCTTCGTGTCCGACGTCGCGGCGACGCAGGCGTGGCCCTCGCACGTCCCGCACGCGGCCGCGAAAGCGGCGATCAATGCGCTCGTCAGGAACCTCGCCGTAGCGCTCGGCCCGAGCGTGCGCGTCAATGCGATTGCGCCGGGCGTCGTGCTGCCGCCTGCCGGCATGACTCCCGGGACCGTCGCCGCGCTCGTCGCGAAAACGGCGCTGGGCCGGCAGGTCGCCGTCGCGGACCTCATGGCGATGGCCGTCGCGGTCCTCGAAAACCGCTCGATGACGGGTCAGATCGTCACCGTCGACGCAGGCCGCACCCTGTCGGGAGAGTGAACAACGCCCGGCGGGTCAGCCCGATCCGGCCCCTCCGAATTCCGCCGCCTCGTCCCTCAGCTTCGCGGCGAAATCCTTCGCGTAGGCGAGCCGTCCGGAGGCGAACCGGCGGCCGGCCTCCGT
>DATKLW010000047.1:0-2237 GCA_035542215.1 Thermoanaerobaculia bacterium
AGCATCGCGATCGCGCGGTCGGGGAAGTAGACGGATGTGCCGCGCTCGTACGCCTCGGCATCGAGGGCGCTCCCGACGGGAACGTAGTGCGAGACGTCCGCGATGTGGATGCCGATCCGGAAGCCGCCGTTCGGGAGCGGCTCGGCCTCGATCGCGTCGTCGAAGTCGCGCGCGGTCTCGCCGTCGATCGTGACGATCGTCCGCCCCGTGAAATCCGTCCGCTGGCGGCGCTCTCCTTCGTCCACCTCGCGCACGGAGGCTTCGGCCTCCGCGACGACAGCCTCCGGGTACTTCCGCGGGATCCCCCACTTGCGGGCGACGACCTCGACGTCCACGCCGGCGTCGCCTTCGAAGCCGATCGTGTCGGTCACCTCGGCGAGCGCAAGGCGCTTGTCGTCGGGCCACGCCGTGATGCGGGCCTCGACGAAGATCCCCTCGGGCGCGTTCAGGTCCTTGCCGTCCGGCACCGCGAGGCGCGCGTCGATCTTCCGGTCGAACGGGACGACGAACGTCCCCTCCGGCCCGCGCGCGATCTTCCCGACGACCGTCTCGCGCCGGCGGACGAGTACCTTGACGACCCTCCCGGGCGGGCGCGGATCGAAGCGCGGCGGCCGGCCGCCGGCCTTCGGCTTCGGCGCCGGCTTCGCCTCCTCGACGCGCACGAGGACGAAGTCGCCGTCGAGGGCGCTTCCGAGCGCGATCACCGGCGTGTCGGGCACCCCTGCCACGCCCGAGAGGAGGAATGCACGGCCTTCTCCACGAACGGCGAGCGTTCCCGCCTGAAAGTCGGTGAACTCGATGAGCGAGAGCTTCTCGCCGCGGACGCGCACGATCTCGCCGCGCCGCTCGAGGTCGGCGACGGCGTCCCGGAGGGCGGCCTCGTCCGCCGCGGACGGCGACGGGCCGAGGACTTTGCGGGCGAGGTCCGAAAGCGGAAGGACGCGCTGGCCTTTCGGCTTGAGAGCCGCAAGAGCCGCGTCACGAAGATTCTGGGGTGTCATAAAGGGGGTCTCGAACCCGCCCGTTTCGAGCCTAAACGACTCTGGGCAGGGAATTTCTGGCTGAACGGGCGAGTCCGGGCGGGATGCCCGATGCCACGTTCGACCGCGGGGAGGTTACCACGGGACGCCCCTTCGGCGGCGCAGACGGCTCCGCTCCGGCGGCACGCCGTTTGCGCTTCGGAATTCGTCCGAGGAGGACGCCATGAGAACAAAGCACGGCACCGCCAGTCCCGTCAGCAAGTTCCGCGCAGCGACGGCCGGTTTCGCGGTCGCGGCCGCCCTCGCAGCCGCGGGCTGCGGCTCCAAAGGGGAGCACGCGCAGCTCGTTTCGGAGAAGACTTACCTGGCCGGTGAGAACCGCCGCGTTTCGGACGCGCTCGAGGCGAGAAACGTCGAGATGAGGGGGCTCGAGATCGCGCTCCTCGAGGTGCGGAATGGTCTCGAGGAGATCCGCGGGCAGGAGCTCGCGGCCGTCCGATCCTCGATCCACGTCGCGAAGGAGGGCGGCGCGACGCCGGCTCTGCGCGAGGAGCTCCGGACCGAGATCCGGACGATCCGCGACGCCGTTCACGAGAACCTCGCAAAGCTCGCGCGGCTCGAAGAGAAGACCCGCGAGAACGGCGCCAGGACCGCGTCCCTGGAGGCGAGGACCGCGGAGCTCAAGCGCTCGCTCGAGGAGAAGGAGGCGCTCGCGGGCGTCCTCGACGAGCGGGTGAAGGAGCTCTCGGCGGCCGTGAAGACGCAGGCCGCCACCCTTCGCGAGAAGGACGCCGCGCTTCGCGAGGGCGCGGCGCGCCTCGCGCAGAAGACGAAGGAGGCGAACATCGCCTATGTCGTCGTCGCGTCGAAGGGCGAGCTCGTGAAGAAGGGCGTCGTCGAGCGCGCCGGCGTCGGCGGCCGATGGACCCGGACCGGGAAGTTCGACGCGGAGTTCTTTCGCGCGATCGACGTGACGAAGGACCTCGAGGTCGAGCTCCCGGCGCCCGCGAAGCGCATCCGCGTCGTCACCGCGCAGCCGATGGAGAGCTACCGGATCGTGGACGCCGGCCCGGACGCGAAGACGTCGAAGCTCGAGGTCAAGGACGCCGAGGCCTTCTGGAGAGGCGACCGCTACCTCGTCGTCATGGCGGACTGAGCACGCCGCACCCCCCGCGTTCGCGGCGGGCGGGAGGCCGACGTTCCTGACGAAAAAGCCCCGCGCGTGCGGGGCCGTTCGTCAGGCTGGTGCGAAAGGGG
>DATKLW010000048.1:0-6765 GCA_035542215.1 Thermoanaerobaculia bacterium
CACGGCAAATGCTTCGACGGTGTTCGGCATCCGGGTGCAGAACGCCACAACGACGTGCTCGTTCGACCTTCCCGACGTCGTCACCTACACGCCGGTGGATACCTCGTGCAAGGCCGCTGTCGCGATCACCACGACGAGTCCGCTCCCGGACGGGCTCAATAACAACAATTACACGTTTACGTTCCAGGCCATAGGCGGTACGACGCCGTACACGTGGACGATCACAGGTGGAACGCTGCCTGCCGGCATGACGAATGCGTCACTCGCGCCCACGACCGGGGTTTTCTCGGGCACGCCGACGGCGACCGGCACCTACCTCTTCACCGTGACGGTGACCGACGCCCTGAGCACCACGAGCTCGCGCACGTTCTCGTGGACGGTGAACTGACGGACACGCAGCGAATCTGTGGGGTTCGGGCCGCCCGCGGGCGGCCCGAACTGTCTCGGAACCGGATGCCTTAGACTCGGAGTCGGATCGGAACACATGGCTCTCTTCGGCGGCCCGACCCAGCCCGTGACCCGCCTCGAGGAGCTCAAGAGGCTCCTCCAGCGGGATCCCACGTCGCGCCAGTTCCTGGCGCTCGCGGAGGAGTACCGGCGGCACGGGAAGTACCGCGACGCGGTCATCACGCTCGAGCGGGGCCTCGCGATGCACCAGACCTCGGTTGCGGGGCACGTCGCGCTCGGGAAGACGTACCAGCAGCTGGACCGTCTCGAGGACGCGATCCGCGCCTTCACGAACGCGCTCAGGATCGACCGGGAGAACCTCGTCGCGATCCGCCAGCTCGCCGAGGTTTACCTCGCCAAGGGAGACAAGGTCGAGGCGATCAAGAAGCTGAAGCTCTACCGGGGTCTCAAGGCCGGCGATCGCGAGGTGAACGACATCATCGCGCGGCTGGAAGGGGAGATGTCCGCGGCGGTCGGCGAACGGCCCCCCGGATTCCGGAGCGGAGCCTCGCGGCCGGCCGTCGAGGCGCCCGCGGGGTTCCCGGCGCCCTCCGGCCCGACCTCCTCGAGCACGAACCGGCGCGCGGCGCTCCTGCGCAAGCTCGAGATCCGCACGACGGAGCCGCCGCCGCCTCCGCCGCCCCCCGCGGACGCCAGGCCTCACGACCCGATGGCGCTCACGTACGACGGTTCCTCGGTCGCACGCGCATTCGAGAAGGTGATGGCCCCCGAGCCGCCGCCCGCGCCGGCGCCGCCGCCGCTCGACGACTTCATCCTCCAGACGATTCCCGGTCCGTCGGAGCCCGTGGTCGCGACGGGGGAGGTACCGCCGTTCACGGCGCCGATCCCGCAGGTTCGGGAGACGGCGCCCGCGGCCGCAATCCCGTTCGCGCCGGAGCCCGCCCGCGTTCCCGAGAGCGAGCCCGACGTCGACGACGTCCCGACCGCGCCGTTCGAGTTTCCGGTCAACCTCTACAGGGTCGGATCGGCGCCCGAGCCTCCGCCTCCGGCCGAGCCGGAGGCGGAGCGCTACGAGACGCTGCTCGCAGCTCCGACCCCTTCGGCGCCCACGCCGCCGGACGTCTCCGCGGAGCCTCCAGCCCGCGAGCCGCTCGTCACCGAGACGCTCGCGGCGCTTTACGAGAGCCAGGGCTTCGCCGCCGACGCTCGCGAGGCGTATTCCACGCTTGCCCGGACCGAGGCCGACGAGGCTCGCGCCCGGACCTTGCGTGAAAAGGCCGCCGCTCTCCCCGCGGAGCGCGCCGACTGGCCGCATCTCCGCCGGCTCGTGCGTCATTTCCCGAAGCGCACCGAGGCCGGCCCGAACGACATCCACGCGATCGTCCGCGCCCTCGTCGAGTCGACGGAAGGCATCCGCGCGGCGACCCTGACCGACCTCGAGGGCCTTCCCGTCGTGACGGCCGGCCCGGCGGCGCGCGAGAGCGGCCAGGAGATTCTCGTCGCCGAGCTCACGTCGTTCCTGAAGAACGTCGGCCGCGCCTCCGGCGAGGTCGGAGCAGGACGCCTCCAGGCGATGACGTTCGCAGGCGCGCATGGGACCGCCGTGATGTCGCGCGTGAACGACGACTATTCCCTCATCCTGCACGTGGACCCCGACGCGATCCTGGGCGAAGTGCGCTGGGAGGCCGAGCGTGCGGCCCGCGCCCTGATCCCCGCGGTGCGCTGAGCGCCGAGAGAGGAACCGAGAAGAGCGATGAACGTCAAGGAGATCAAGGAACTCGTGGACCTCGTGTCCCGCCGGGGGCTCGCGGGCCTCGAGATCGAGCGTGCGGGCTTCCGCCTGCGGATCGAGGGGGCGCCGCGCCTCCCGGCCGCCGCCCCGCGTTCCTGGGAGCCGGCGGTCCTCGCCGAGCCCGCGGCCCTCGCGGCGCCGGCGGCTCCCGCGGCAGCGGCCGCGCACGTCGCTCCCGGGCCGCCGGGGTCGGGTGAGCACGACGGCTTCCACGTCCTCACGTCGCCGATCGTCGGCACCTTCTACCGGGCGGCGAACCCCGACGCGGAGCCCTTCGTCAAGATCGGAGACTCCGTCGAAAAGGGCAAGACGCTCTGCATCGTCGAGGCGATGAAACTCATGAACGAGATCGAGGCCGACGTTTCCGGGACGATTGTGGCGATCTACCCGCAGAACGCGCAGCCCGTCGAGTTCGGCGAAAAACTCTTCGCGATTCAGCCCCGCTGAGGCGACGTTGTTCCAGAAGGTACTCGTCGCCAACCGTGGAGAGATCGCGCTCCGCATCATCGCCGCCTGCAAGGAGCTGGGGGTCGCGACCGTCGCCGTCCATTCGGAGGCGGATCGCGACGCGCTCCACGTCCGCGCCGCGGACGAGTCCGTGTGCATCGGGCCGCCCGCGCCGTCGGGCTCGTACCTGAACATCACGTCGCTCGTCGCGGCGGCCGAGATCACGGGGGCCGACGCCGTCCACCCCGGCTACGGTTTTCTCGCGGAGAACGCCCACTTCGCCGAGATCCTCGAGGAGGTCGGCCTCAAGTGGATCGGGCCCTCGCCGGACGCGATCCGGCGGATGGGCGACAAGTCCGTCGCGAAGTCGACCGTCAAGGAGTCCGGCGTTCCCACCGTCCCCGGCAGCCCGGGCCCGCTCGAGTCGGTCGAGGACGCGATGCGTCTCGCCGGCCGCATCGGGTTTCCCGTGCTCCTCAAGGCCGTCGCGGGCGGCGGCGGGCGCGGGATGCGCGTCGCGCGGAACGACAAGGAGCTCGCGGCCGCATTCGAGCTCGCGACACACGAGGCCGAGCGCGCGTTCGGGAACGGCAGCGTCTACCTCGAGAAGTACCTTGCCGAGCCGCGGCACGTGGAAATCCAGATCTTCGGCGACGCGCGGGGACGCGTCGTCCACCTCGGCGAGCGCGAGTGCTCTCTCCAGCGGCGCCACCAGAAGATCATGGAGGAGTCTCCCTCTCCCGCGCTCTCCGACACCCTGCGCGCGAAGATGGGCGCGGCGGCCGTCGCGGCCGCGAGGGCCGTGGACTACGTCGGGGCCGGCACGGTCGAGTTTCTCCTCGACGAGGACGGGTCGTTCTTCTTCATGGAGATGAACACCCGGATCCAGGTCGAGCATCCCGTGACGGAGATGGTCACGGGCTTCGACCTCGTGAAGGAGCAGATCCGCGTCGCGGCGGGCGAGCCTCTCACGTTCGGCTCGACGCCGGGCGAAGGGGACGGCGCCAGCTGGAGGCCGCGCGGGCACGCGATCGAGTTCCGGATCAACGCGGAGGACCCGGTGACGTTCGCGCCGTCGCCCGGCACGATCACGACGTTCCACCTGCCCGGCGGGCCCGGGGTGCGCGTCGACACGGCCGCGTATTCGGGCTGGAAGATCCCGCCGTACTACGACTCGCTGATCGCGAAGCTCATCGTCCACGGCCGCGACCGCGAGGAGGCGCTCGCCCGCGGCCGGCGCGCCCTCGAGCTGTTCATCGTCGAGGGCGTCAAGACGACGATCCCGCTCCATCTCCGTCTGCTCGACGATCCCGACGTGCGGCACGGGAGCTTCTCGACGAAGTGGCTCGAGCGCTGGCTCCTCAAGCACGGGCCGGGCTGAGGGAGGCCCGGATGGCGGCCGCGCCGGGGCGCATCTACCTCGTCGGCTTCATGGGCAGCGGCAAGACGACGGCGGGCCGGGCCCTGGCCGGCCTCCTCGGCGTCCCATTCGTGGACCTCGACCTCGCGTTCGAGGCCATGGCGGGCCGGACGATCCGCGAGACCTTCGAGACGCACGGGGAGCCCTGGTTCCGCGAGCGGGAGGCCGAGCTCCTGCGCGGCACGGCGTCGCTTCCCTCGGCGGTCGTCGCCCTCGGCGGCGGGACGTTCTCCTTCGCCGGCAACCGGGAGTTCGTGAGGGCGCACGGGCTCTCGGTCTTCCTCGACGTCCCGTTCGAGGTCATCGCGCACCGGCTCGCCGGCAAGACCGCGGACCGGCCCCTCTTCCCGTCGGAAGAGACGGCGCGGGAGCTCTGGGAGGCGCGGCTCGCGTCCTATAGAATGGCGGACCGGACGCTCGACGTGACGCGAGACATGACTGCGGCCGTCGTGGCCGGCCGAATCGCGGACCTCGCGGCTCCGCCCCTCGAAACTTCGGGCGGAGCGGCCTGACGTGCGATACCTGATTCTCTCGGATCTCCACTCGAACGACGAGGCCTACACGGCCGTCCTCCGGCGGGTCAAGCGGAAGAAGTTCGACCGCGTGATCTGCCTCGGGGACTTCGTCGGTTATGCCGCCGACCCCAACAAGGTGCTCGACCGCTACCGGACGTTCCGGCGGCCGACGTTCGCGATCCGCGGGAACCACGACAAGGTCGTCTCCGGCGTCGAGGCGGGTGCGCTCTTCAACCCGCCCGCCCTCGAGGCGGCGCGCTGGACGGCGGACCGGCTCTCGCGCGAGAACATGGATTTTCTGCGGAAGCTCGCCGTCGGCCCCGCGATCGTCGACGCGAAGTTCGTCGCCTGCCACGGGTCGCCGCTCGACGAGGACGCGTACATCTTCTCGGACTTCGACGCGTCCCTGAACTTCGTCCAGATGCACCGGCTCTCCGAGGGGATCAACCTCTGCTTTTTCGGCCACAGCCACATCCCGTCGATCTTCACGCTCGAGCCCGACGGCATCCGCGTCGAGGCGGTGCGCGACCCTCGGTACAAGCTGCGCCTCGACCCCGCGAAGCGATATCTCGTCAACCCCGGCTCCGTGGGCCAGCCGCGCGACCGCAACCCGCGCGCCGCGTATGCGATCTACGACGCGGACGCGGGCGTCGTGCACTTCGACCGCGTCCCGTACGACGTCGCCGCCGCGCGCCGGAAGATCGAGCGCGCCGGGCTCCCGGCGGTGCTCGGGGACCGGCTCCTCGTCGGACTTTGACCGCACGCCGCCGCCGCTCCGCGGCCGCAGGCGTCCTCGCCGCCGCCCTTGCGGGCTGCGTCTCGTTCGGCGTCGAGCCCGGCCCGCCGAAGGGCACGTATCGCGAGCGGCTTCACGGTTTCGCGCGTCTCCTCGCGATGGAGGACCGCCGCGCCTACGATCCGCTCCTCGCGGGGCGGACGGCGTCCTCGCCGGACCCCTGGCTCCGCGCGAAGACCGCGCTCGCCGCCGGCCGCCTGCGCGACCTCGATGCGTCTCCGGTGATCCCGCCGCTCCTGATCGACCCGGAGCCGTCCGTCCGGCGCGCCGCGGTGTTCGCGGCGGGCCTTTCCGGCGACGGGCGATTCGTCCCGCTCCTTGCAAAGGCGCTGCGGGACCCGGACGCCGCGACGGCCGCGAACGCGGCCGAAGCGCTCGGCAAGCTCGGCGGCAAGGAGGCGACGGACGCGCTGCTCGCGGTCCTCGGGACGCGCGAGGCGCCGGCGCGCGCCGCAAGCGCGCTCGCGATGTTCCGCAAGCCCGAGGCCCGGACGATCGCGGCGCTGTTGGCTGCCTTCGGAGAGGAGCCGCTGGCTCCCGAGCTGAGGCGGGCAACCGTCTATTCGCTCTCGCGCAAGCCGCAGGCCGAATCGGCGCCGGCGCTTCGCGCCGTGCTTCGAAGGGTGAATGAGCGTGGGAGCGAGGGCTCGGGCGGCGCGTTCTCCGCGGACGAAGTCGCGTGGGCGGCGCGGGGATTGGGAGTCCTGGAAGACGAGCCGGGCGCCACGGATCTCGTCGGCCTCGTCCGGAGCGCGGACGTTTCGATCGCAGTGCAGGCCATGGGTGCGCTGCATTCACTTTCGAAGAAAAACGCGTTTACGCGAGACGAGATTCTTACCCGGAGCGTTCGGGAGAGCGTCATCGCCCGGGCGAGCGACCCCGTTCCCGGCGTCGCCGTCGCCGCGCTGCGCCTGCTCGGCGCCCTGCCGGACGCGCCGGAATCGCGGGGGGTCCTCGAGGAGAACCTCCTCCGGAAGGGCTGGCGCGGGCAGACGGCTCTCGTCGCCCTCACGCGCCTCGATGCGGAGCGGGCGCCGGAGGCCGCCGCGAAGCGGCTCGACGCCGCCCTCGTCGGGACGCTCGAGCAGCGGCTCGGCGCGGCGGAGTCCCTGGAGTTTCTGGGAGGACCGGAGAAGGGCAAGGAGGGAATTTCTTCGAATGACCCTCTTGCAGCCGCGCTCATTTCGGATCCGGCGCCGCGGGTGCGCGCCGCGGCCCTTGCTTCACTTTCAAGGAAATCTCCCGGCGCCGCCTCCCGCTGGCTTCTCGTCGGCCTCGTGGACCGGGATCCTTCGGTCCGCGACGTCGCCCTCGACGCAGCCGCGCCGCTCCTCGAGAAGGGGAGTGGCGACCTGAAGCGCGCCTGGACCGCGGCGTTCGAAAAGGC
>DATKLW010000049.1:0-15383 GCA_035542215.1 Thermoanaerobaculia bacterium
CTTGCGGTGCTCCTCTCGCTCTGCCTCGTCGGGCTCTCGCTCCAGGTGCGGCGGCCCGGGGGGCGGACGGCGGGGCAAACGTGGCTTCTCGCGGCCGTGTCGCCGTTCGTCGAGGCGGTGACCTCGCTGCGCGCCGGGGCGGCCGACGTCGGGACGTGGGCGTCCTCGCGGCGGACGCTCTTCGCGGCGAACCGCGCGCTCTCGTCCGAGGTCGAGCGGCTCGAGGGCGAGCTCCTGAGGCTCCGCGAGGCCGAGAGCGACAAGAAGCGCCTTCTCGAGCTCCTCGCCTCGCAGCCGTCGCCACCCGCGCGCACGGTGCCCGCGCGCCTCATTGCGATCGAGTCCTCCGGACCTTTCCGGACGGGCCTCCTCGACCGGGGCTCCTCCGACGGAGTGCTCGTGGACGGAGTCGTCGTGGCTCCGGGCGGTCTCGTCGGGCGCGTGATCGCGATCGGCCCGCGCACGGCGCGGCTCCAGCTCCTGTCGGACAGGACGGCCGCCGCGGGCGTCCTCCTCCCGCGCGGCGCGCGCGCCGCGGTCGCCAAGGGGGACGGAAAGGGCGGGATCGCGGTCGAGTACGTTCCGGCGATCGAGCCCGTCGAGAAGAACGACCTCGTCGTCACGTCCGGAACGGACGGCCTCTATCCGAACGGGCTCGCGGTCGGGCGCGTTTCGGCCCTCGCGCGCAAGAGCACGCTGTTCTGGGACATCCAGCTCGAGCCGGCCGCCGATCCGCAGCGCGAGACGCTCGTGTTCGTGCTTCCGCCCGTCCGGCGCCCGGACGTGCAGGGCGGGCCCGCCGCCGGGGACCGCCGGTGAAGGCCGTCCGCGTGGCCGCCGGCCTCGCGCTCGCCGTCCTCGCGACGCTCGCGTTCGGCGCGCTCCGGATTCCCGCGCCGCCCGACTTCTTCCTCCTCGTCGTCGCGGACATGGCGCGCGGCGGCGGCGCCGCTCCCGCGCTCCTCGCGGGCGTCCCCGCGGGACTCCTCGAGGACGCGCTGCAGGGACCGCAGGCGCTCCTCGGGCTGCATGCCTTCACGAAGATTCTCGTCGGGTACCTCCTCGCGACGATCGGCTCGCGCACGGTCGTCGAGAAGCCGCTCGCCGTCGGCGGCCTCCTCGCGGGAGCCGTCCTCGTGGAGGCCGCGACGCTCACGTTCCTCCTCTGGGTCCTTCGAGGCGACGTCCTCGCGCCCGCGGGATGGCTCCTTTTCGCCCGCGCCGTCACGACGGGCCTCGTCGGCGGCGCTCTTTACGCCGCCTCGCGCGTGCCGTGGCGCCAGCGGCGCGCCGCGCGGAAGAGAATGCGGTTGACCTGATGCCGGCCAGCGCACGCGAAGACCGCCGCCCCGTCCTGTCGCGCATCGACTTCGCGATGCGGATCCTGTGGGGCCTGCTCGGCCTCCTCGCGGGCGTCTACTGGGTGCACCAGGTTCTCCGGGGAGAAGACTACGAGCGCCAGGCCGAGAACAACCGCCTGCGCAAGGTCCCGGTCACGGCCCCCCGCGGCTTCATCCTCGACCGCAACGGCGTCGTCCTCGCCGAGAACGAGCCGTCGTTCACGCTCCTCCTCTACCGCCGGGAGACGAAGGACCTCGACGCCTCGCTCCGCTTCGTCGCCGATCTCTTCAACCGGCCCCTCGACGAGCTCAAGCGGCGCGTCGAGCGCGATCGCTCGTACTACGACTTCGTCCCCGTCGTTCTCCAGGAGAACCTCACGATCGCCGAGGTCGGCGCCGTGCAGGCACGCGCCCTCGAGCACCCCGAGCTCCTCGTCCAGAAAACGCAGCGCCGCGTCTACACGCAGGGGAGCATCGCCGCACACCTTCTCGGCCAGCTCGGCGAAGCGACCGCCGAGCAAGTCGCGGCGCGCGCGAAGGCGCACCCGGGCGACGAGTCGATCCCCCGGCCCGGCGAGGCGATCGGCCAGCAGGGCGTCGAGGCCTCGTACCAGGACCTCCTCGCGGGCGTCTCCGGCTCGCGCACGTACGTGATCGACTCGTTCGGCCGGGAGGTCGGCGAGTCCGGCCACGTGGACCCGCTGCCGGGGAACACGCTCCAGCTCACGATCGACGCGGGGCTCCAGCAGCTCGCCGAGGACTACTTCGCCGGGAAGGTGGGCTCGGCCGTCGCGCTCGATCCGAAGACGGGAGAGATCCTCGCCCTCGTCTCGGCGCCCGCATACGATCCGAACCTCTTCACGCGGCGCGTGACGCGCGCCGAGTGGGAGGGGATCCTCACGGACCCGAACCACCCGCTCAACAACCGCGTCCTCCAGAACGTCTACTCGCCGGGCTCGACGTGGAAGCCGTTCATGGCGTACGCGATCCTCAAGCACGGGATCGACCCGAAGGAGCGCGTGTTCTGCCCGGGAGGGCTCACGTTCTACGGCCGCCCGTTCCGCTGTCACGGGACGCACGGGAGCGTGGACCTCGCGACCGCGCTCCAGGTCTCGTGCGACTCGTACTTCTACACGATGGGCAAGCGCCTCGGAATCGACGCGATCGCCGAGGCCGCGAAGCTCTTCGGCTTCGGGCGGCCGACCGGGATCGATCTCGCGCACGAGAAGAGCGGGATCGTCCCTTCGTCGGAGTGGAGCGTCGCGGCGCGCAAGCACCCGTGGTACGCGGGCGAGACGATCTCCGTCGCGATCGGGCAGGGCCCGGTCCTCGTCTCGGCCCTCCAGCTCGCGCGCGCGCTGTGCGGGATCGCGAACGCGGACGGCGCGCTCCCGACGCCCCACCTCTTCCACATCGGCGAGAACGTGAGGACGAGCGAGCGCTTCGTCTACCGGCCCGCCGTGACGGAGTCCGTGCCGTGGGCGGGGCTCGCGCGCGACGTGATCCTGGACGGTCTCTGGCGCGTCGTGAACCAGCCCGGCGGGACCGCGTACACGAGCGCGCACGTCGCGGGCCTCGACCTCTGCGGCAAGACGGGCTCCGTCCAGGTCGTCGCGCAGAAAGAGGCCCGCAAGGGCCATTTCCTCCCGGAGCAGCTGCGCGACCACGGCTGGTTCATCGGCTTCGCGCCGAAGGACGACCCGCAGATCGTCGTCGCCGTGTTCGCCGAGCACGGCGAGCACGGCAACACGGCCGCCGCGCCGCTCGCCGCGAAGATGGCCGAGTACTGGGTCACGAAGCGGCGCGCGTCCCCGCCGCCGGTCATCGCGCAGGCTGGGACCGCGCCGGCGCGCGGGGCGAACTGAGTGTCGCGCCTCGCCGAAGTCCTCCCCCGCAGGATCGACCTCAGGCTTCTTTTCCTCGCGATCGCCCTCACGGCGATCGGGATCGTCATGGTCGTCTCCACGACCGCCGGCTCGCCGCGCGCCGACCTCGCCGGGAAACAGGCCCTGTTCGCCGTCCTCGGTCTCATCGCGGCGGGCGTCTTCCTCGCCGTGGACTACCGGATCCTCCTCCAGTACTCCCCCGGGCTCTACGGCCTCACGCTCCTCGTCCTCCTGTACCTGCCGATCTTCGGGAAGCGGATCGCGGGGGCGAAGTCGTGGATCAAGATCGGGGGCGGGTTCCAGCTCCAGCCTTCGGAGTTCGCGCGGATCTCGATCGCGCTGCTCCTCGCGTGGATCCTCGAGAACGACGATCGGCCGATCCTCAAGACCCGCACCCTCGGAGCGATCGCCGCCGCCGTGGGCGTTCCCGTCTTCCTCGTTCTCCTGCAGCCCGACCTCGGCGTCGCTCTCACGTACATGCCCTTCGTCGTCGCCGCCCTTTTCTTCGGCGGCCTGAAGGCCCGCTGGTGGGCGATCCTGATCGTCGCGGGGTCCCTCGCGATCGGCGGCTCGTGGTTCCTCCTGAAGGACTACCAGAAGGACCGCATCCGGACGTTTCTCGACCCGAACCTCGCGGCGCGCGGAGCGGGCTACCAGGTGCGGCAGGCCCGGATCGCGATCGGCTCCGGCGGAATCCTGGGGAAGGGCTGGAAGCAGGGGACGCAGAGCCGCCTCGGCTTCCTGCCCGTCCGCCACACGGACTTCATCTTCGCGGCGCTCGCCGAGGAGTGGGGCTTCGCGGGCGTCGCGGTCCTCTTCGGAATCTACGGGTTCCTGATCGCGCGCGCGCTCGCGATCGCGCGGGACGCGCGGGACCGGGGGGGGTCGATGCTCGTCCTCCTCCTGATCGTGAACATCGCGGGGCAGTTCTTCGTGAACGTGTCGATGAACGTCGGCGTCCTCCCGACGACCGGGATCACGCTCCCGTTCCTCTCGTACGGCGGCTCGTCGCTCGTCGCCACCTGGTGCATGGTCGGGCTCATCCTCTCGGTCGCCTACCGCCGGTACGTGAACGTCTGAGGCCCGCGCTCAGCGCTCCGTCTTCACGACGGCCCACATCTCGTCCGCGGGCGCGACGCGGCCGACGTGTCGCAGGCGCCCCGCCGCCTCCTGAGCGCCGAGGAAATCCCGGAGCGCGACGCGCTCTTCGTCCTCGCAGAGGTCTTCGTGGAGGACGACGTACGACGCGCCCACCGCCTCGAGGTGGTCCATGAGGGCCGGAGAGACGGGCCGTTCGGCCGACAGCGTCCCGACGAGGCGCGAAGACTCCGGCTCGTAGCTCGACGAGCCGTCGATGAGAGGCCGCAGGTGGTCGGCGGCGCGCAGGACGTAGAGCGCCAGGAACGGCTGGCGCGCGGGGAGCTCGGCGACGCCGCCGCGCATCGGGGTCGCCGCGAGACGCCGGGCGAGCGGGGACGGGTCCGGAGCGCCGGTTTCGAGGTCGAGCGGCCAGGCGCGCTGCTCGACGAGGAGGAGGGCGCACAGGACGATCCCGGCGGCCCGCGACGCACGGCCCGCGCGCGCGACGGCGGCGGCCGCGAGAAGCGAGAGACCCGTGAGGCCGACCATCGTCCAGCGCATCGGCACGCGCATCCCGCGAAAGCCCGGCACGAACTCCCAGAGGAACCGGTGGAACGGCGTGTTGAGGCCGAGCGAGCCGAGGAATCCGGCGAGGGCCCACACCGCCCCGATGAGCGCAAGCGCGCGCGTCGGCGGCGAGGCGCCGGGCGACGCTCCCGCGACGGCGCCGGCGACGGCCGCGAGAAGGAGGAAGACGCCCGGGCAGAGCCGGCGCTCGCCGCTCATGCGGGCGGGTTTCAACGCCGTCCAGAAGCGATTGTTCGCGGCGACGTCCAGCCAGTTCGAAGGCCGGCCCGAGAAGAACGCCGCCTCGTCGGCCGTCCGCACGAACGCCTCGGCCCGCGCGACGCGCTCATAGGCGAGGAGGAAGGGCGAGAGCGTGGCCGCCGCAACGAGGACCGCCGCCGCGCCGCCGAGCCAGAGCCGCGGGTCCGAGAGCGCGCGCTCCCGGGCCGCGAGGAGGATCGCGGTCGCGGCGAGCGGGACGGCCGCGAGGAGAAGCCAGGTGACCCACGTGAGGCCGAGAAGAACGAGGGTCCCGGCGAGCCACGCCGCGCGCTTCGCGGTCCGCGCCCTGACGAACAGCACGAGCGCCTCGAGGGCGAGCGGCAGCCCGAACGCCCAGACGGACCCGACGTGATTGAGCTGGCCGAGACGGTACGGGGCGAACGCGAAGGCGATCCCGGCGACCCGGGCCGCGGCCGCGGGCGCGCCGAGCGTCCGCGCGAGCCGGTACGCGGCGAGGCCGGAGAGGGCGAAGCCGAGGAGGATCGCGACCCCGTACGCGGCGAGCGGCGTCACGCCCGCCGCGAAGAGCGGGAAGAGCGGCACGGAGATCCCGTACAGCGTCTCGCTGAAGGCCAGCGTGTCGCGGTGCGGGTAGAAGACGTTTCCGTCGAAGAGGTGGAGCGGGTCGTGGAACGTCTGATGGAACCCCCACGACAGTCGCCATGCGGCTTCGTACGTGTCCACGACGTCCGGGACGGCGTTCTTCAGGCGCGCGGCCCACGGCCACGTCGACAGAATCGCCAGGACGAGAAAGAGCCCGAAGACGGCGAGCGAGCGAGCGGCACGCGAACCCGGCGCTCTGGAGGGCGACTCGCCTCTCACGTGAGGGGTTACGGTAGCACGCGGGTACACTCCTTCCGTGCTGAAGGAGCTCCTCGTCTCGGCGTCCGACCGCGAAACACGCGTCTCCGTCCTCGAGGACGGGCGCGTCGCCGAAGTGCAGGTCGAGCGGCGCAAGCAGCGCGGGACGGTCGGAAACATCTACAAGGGGCGCGTGACGCGCGTCCTCCCCGGGATGCAGTCCGCGTTCGTGGACGTCGGTCTCGAGAAGGACGCGTTCCTCTACGTCGCGGACGTGGGCGAGGAGGTCGACGACTTCGACGCGTTCGGCTCCGGCGGCGCCGCCGAGGCGATCTCGGCCGTCGCGGCCGTCGCGGCATCGACGTCGCTCGACGCCGCCGCTCCCGCGCCGGCAGCCGGGTCCGCCGTGCCGGACGAGAGCCTGCCGCGCCCCGTCCTCCCCTCGATCGACGAGCTGCTCCGCGAGGGGCAGGAGCTCGTCGTCCAGGTCACGAAGGACCAGATCGCGCACAAGGGCGTCCGCGTGACGACGCACGTCACGCTCCCCGGCCGGACGCTCGTCTACATGCCGACGATCGACCACATCGGCGTCTCGCGCAGGATCGAAAGCGAGGACGAGCGAAACCGCCTGAAGGACATCCTGACCGCGCTCAAGAAGGGTCCCGGCGGATACATCGTGCGGACGGCGGGGGAGGGCCGTGCGCCCGAGGAGTTCGCGGCCGACCGGCGTTACCTCACGAAGCTCTGGGAGCAGATCCGCAAGAAAGGCGAGCGCTCCGGGGCGCCGTCCCTTCTCCACCGCGACCTCGACCTCACGCTCCGCGCCGCGCGCGACGTCTTCGGCTCGGACTTCGTGACGCTCTGGGTGGACGACGACGAGGAGTACCAGCGGATCGTCGAGTTCCTCGACCAGGTCCAGCCGTCTCTCGTCTCGAAGGTGAAGCTCTACCGCAAGTCGACGCCGCTCTTCGAGGAGTACGGCGTCGAGTCCGAGATCGAGAACGCGCTCAAGTCGAAGGTCTGGCTCAAGTCCGGCGGCTACATCGTGATCAACCAGACCGAGGCGCTCGTCGCGATCGACGTGAACACGGGCAAGTTCGTCGGGAAGAAGCGGCTCGAGGAGACCGTCGTGAAGACGAACCTCGAGGCCGTGCAGGAGATCGTGCGGCAGATCCGGCTCCGCGACCTCGGGGGCCTCCTCGTCGTCGATTTCATCGACATGGAGGAGGAAGGCCACCGGCAGGAGCTCGTCCAGACGCTCGAGACGGAGCTGAAGAAGGACCGCTCGAAGAACCGGATGCTCCCCGTGTCCGAGTTCGGCCTCGTCGAGATCACGCGCAAGCGCCAGCGCCAGAGCCTCGAGCGAGCCCTCACGATGCCGTGCCCGTATTGCGCGGGCTCGGGCCGCACGAAGAGCGTCCCGACGATCGTCCTCGAGATCCGGCGGGAGATCGCCAAGCGCGTCGAGGAGGGCGAGGCCCACTCGCTCATGCTCCGCGTCCACCCGGAGGTCTACCGGTCCCTCGTCGGAGAGGAGCGCCGGCTCGTCGAGGAGCTCGAGGAGCGGATCGGCATGCCGATCCACGTCCAGAGCGACGAGCACCTCCACCACGAGCGTTTCGACATCGTCCTCGAAGCCTGAGGTCTCCGCGGGACTCAGCGCGGGACGAGGACGAGGACGGTCTCGTTCGCATCGCCGACCTTCCAGCCGGCGTCGAGCGCGGCCCTCAGCCGCGCGAGCGTCTCTCTCGACGTCGGCCTGAGGCTCGGGGCCGACCAGCCGAAGTTCCAGTTCCGCGACTGCGACAGGACGACCGCGCCTACCGTCCGGTCCCGGAGCGCCTCCTCGAGGACGGACGCGTGTGCGAGGTGCAGCCGCGCCGCGCGCGCGGGCGTCATCTCCTCGGTGAACCCGAACTTCCCCATCTCGAGCCCCGGCAGGACGTCGCGGCCCGCTTCGAGCGCGACCTCGGGGAGCGTGCAGGCGATTCGCGCCGACGGCGCCGTGCGCGCGCGAACGAAGGCGGCCGCCCCAGCGACGTCGTCGAGCCCCGCGGGCCGGAGCGCCGGACGGAAGAGAGCGGCGCCCGCGGCCGCGGCGAGGACGAGCGTCGCCGCGGCCACGCCCCTCCGGGCGGGGAGCGCGCCGAAGAGCAGCCGTGCGCCGGAGACGGCGACGACGCCGACGACGGGCGTCAGGTAGCCGCCGTACGGGGCGCGGACGAGGAGGTTCGCGGCCGCCGTCGCGAGCGCGGCGGCGAAGAGAGCGCGGGCGGCCGCCGCGCCGCGGTCCGCCGAGCGCGACCTCCGCCAGAGCGCGAGCGCCGCCGCGGCGAGCACGGCGGCCGCCGGCGCGAGCGCGAAAGCCTCGGCGAGGGAAGGCGCGCCGCGGCGTTCGACGACGCTCGCGAGGTGGAAGCGCACCGTCCAGAACAGGGTCGCCTCGGGGTCTGCGAGGAGAAACGGCCCGTAGACCGCGAAGCCGAAGGCGGCGCCGAGAGCCGCCGCGAGGACCGCGAAGGAGACGCGCCGCATCTCGAGGACGAGCGCGAGCGCGAGGAGGGCGCCGAACGGCGCGAGTGAGAGACGGCACCCGGCCGCGAGGGCGCCGCAGGCGAGCGTCGCGGCGAGTCGCGCGCGCGGATTCTCGAGCGACGCGAACGCGAGGGCCGCGAGCGCGACGAACAGGCCCCCGAGCGCGTACGTATTGCCGAGCGTGACGTTCTCGACCCAGTGGAGCGACAGGACGAGGACCGCGGCTGCCGCGCGCCCCGCGAGGGCGTCGCCGAGTCGCACCGCGAGGAGCATCAGGACGGCCATCTGGAGGACGCCCTGCGCCGCGCCGAGGAGGCGCTGCCGGAGGAGCCCGAAGCCCAGGAGCCGCATCGCGGCCCCGTTCACGTACGGAACCACAGGCCCCTGCGAATAGCCGAAGTCCCGGTACGCGACGAGGCCGGACGCGGCCCGGAATGCGGCCTCGGCGTAAAAGCCTTCGTCGGACGACACGTCGAGCGTGTACGCGAAGCCGGCGGCAATGGCCGCGAAGAGGACACACGCCCCGATGACGAGGACGAGCCGCGAGGTCACGGCCCCATTCTCGCGCGCCGTGCCGATTCGGCGCCGATTGGCTGGCACGGAGTGTGCGATAGCCGGGTTGACGCACTTCCAACCTCCTGCCGGCCGCCCCGATGGGCGGCCTTTTTTTTCGCCCCGGCCTCCTAGACTCCCGCCGTGGCCGCCGACCGCCTCTTCACGCGCCGGTTCTTCGTGATGTGCGGATTCACGTTCACGGTCTTCCTCTCGCTCTTTCAGCTCCTCCCGACCGCGCCATTCCGGATCCTCGAGCTCGGCGGGTCCACGACGGCCGCCGGCCTTTTCCTCGGCCTCCTGACGTATGCCTCCGCGCTTTCGGCGCCGCTCACGGGCGCGCTCGCGGACCGGATCGGGAGGCGCCGGATGCTCCTCGTCTCGAGCGTGGCGATCACCGCGTTCGCGGTGGCGTATGCCTTCGCCCCGCGCTGGGAGGTCCTCGTCGTCCTCGTTTTCTTCCACGGCCTCTTCTGGTCGGGCCTCCTCTCGGCCTCTGCCGCGTACATGACCGGCCTGATTCCGAACGAACGGCGTGCCGAGGGAATCGGGTACTGGGGGATGGCGACCGTCCTCGCGACCGCGTTCGCGCCCGCGCTCGGCCTCGCCGTCTACGGCCTCGGCTGGAAGGCGCTCTGCGCGTCCGTCGGCGTCCTGAACCTCGCGATGGCCGCGATCGCGTGGAACCTCGAGAAGGACCCTCCGCGCGCGGCGCCGCACGGCCCGTTCTTCACGAAGGATCTCGTCGAGTGGCGCGTCCTCGCGCCGTCGCTCGCGCTCTTCCTCTGCAGCTTCGGCTACGGCGGCGTCACGAGCTTCGTGGCGATGTGGACGGAAAAGAACGGCCTCGCGCCGCGCGGTCTCTTCTTCACGGTGTTCTCGCTGACCGTCCTCGTCCTGCGCCCGCTGCTCGGGCGCCACGCCGACCGGGCCGGGCCGCGGCGCGTCCTCCTCCCGCTCCTCGGCCTGACAGCGGCGGCGTTCGCGCTCCTCGCGGTCGCGACGACGCGTCCGCTCCTCGCCCTCTCCGCGCTCCTCTTCGGGGCGGGCTTCGGGAACGTCTACCCCGTCTTCGCCGCGCACGTCACGCGCCACGTCCCGCACGAGCGGCGCGGGGCGGCGTTCGGGGCGATCCTCGCTGCCTTCGACGTCGGGATCGGCACGGGCTCGATCGCGCTCGGCGCGGTCATCGGCCGCGCCGGCTATCCGGCCGCGTACGGGGCGGCCGCGGGGCTCGCGCTCCTGTCGGTGCCCGCCTTCCTCCTCCTCGACCGGCGCGCGTTCCCCCCGGCCGGCGCGCTAGACTCCGCGCCATGAAGACCGCCACGCGCTTCTCCCGTTTCGCCTGGAAGGAACTCCTCCGGGGGCCTCTCGGCGCTCCGATCGTCCTCGCGCGCGGCATCCGTCCGGTCGGCCGCCTCATGCCCGTGCGCGCCGCGGCGCTGAAGACGTGGCGCCGGGTTTCGGCGCTGCCGCTCCCGCCCGCGTTCAAGAAACAGCTGTACCGGGCGCTCTACGTTCTCCCCTTCGGGCCGGGCGACCCCGCGACGTTCCACAGGGTCGCCGCCCGGCACCGGGCGTTCTTCGCGCACGTCTGAGGTGGGGCGCTCCGCCCGCGTCAGTGCGCCGCCGTCCCGAGGGCCGGCGCGTCCCCGTCCCGGAGGACGAAGTGCCCCCCGCGGAAGCTCGCGCCGCGCAGCGTGACCGCGAGCGCCTCGCCAAGCCCGTCGACGGGGTGGACCTCGAGCGCGTCGCGGACCTCTTTCGGCAGGTCCGCGAGATCCGGCTCGTTGTCCTTCGGTAGGACGATCGTCCGGATACCCGCGCGCACGGCGCCGAGGATCTTCTCCTTGAGGCCGCCGATCGGGAGGACGCGCCCGGAAAGCGTGATCTCGCCCGTCATCGCGATGTCGTGGCGGGCCGGCACGCGTGAGAGCGCCGACACGATCGCGGTCGCCATCGCGATGCCCGCGGAGGGCCCGTCCTTCGGAATCGCGCCCGCCGGCACGTGGATGTGGAGGTCGCGCTCGAACGCGTCGTCGGGGATGCCGAGCTCGGAGGCGTGCGAACGCGCGTACGTCCACGCGGCGCGGGCCGACTCCTTCATGACGTCGCCGAGCTGGCCCGTCAGGACGACCTCGCCCTTGCCCTTCATGAGCATCGCTTCGATGAACATGATGTCGCCGCCCGCCGGCGTGTAGTACATGCCCGTCGCGAGGCCGACCTGGTCCCCGACGACCTTCTTCTCGGGGTGGACGCGCTTCTTGCCGAGGAGCGGGAAGACGTCCGGGGCGTCGACCGAGACCGCGGCGGCGTCGCCCGCCGCGATCCTTCGCGCGACCTTGCGCGCGAGCTTCCCGATCTCGCGCTCGAGCTGGCGGACTCCCGCCTCGCGCGTGTAGCTCGTGACGACCTCGGCGATCGCGGCGTCCGTGAGCGTCAGGTGGGAGGGCGTGAGTCCGTTCTCGGCGAGCTGGCGCGGAACGAGGTACTGCCTCGCGATCGCGAGCTTCTCGCGCTCCGTGTAACCCGAGAACTCGACGACCTCGAGGCGGTCGAGAAGCGGCCCCGGGATGTTCTGAAGGAAGTTCGCGGTCGCGATGAAGAGGACCTCGGAGAGGTCGAACGGCACGCCGAGATAGTGATCCGTGAACGAGTCGTTCTGGGCCGGGTCGAGCACCTCGAGGAGCGCGCTCGCGGGGTCGCCCTGGAACGAGACGCCGAGCTTGTCGATCTCGTCGAGGAGGAAAACGGGGTTCTTCGTGCCCGCCTGCTTGAGGCCCTGGACGATGCGCCCGGGCATCGCGCCGACGTACGTCCGCCGGTGGCCGCGGATGTCGGCCTCGTCGCGCGCGCCGCCGAGCGAGATGCGGACGTACTTGCGGCCCATCGCGCGCGCGATGGACTTCGCGATCGACGTCTTGCCGACGCCGGGAGGTCCGACGAAGAGGAGGATCCGGCCCTTGCCGGTCGAGGCTTCCTTCCTCGGGGCGGCGTCCTTCCCGTCCCCTGCCGCGGCCGGTGCGGCGGCTTCGGCCTTCTCGGCCTGGGCGCGCATCTGGCGGACGGCGAGGAACTCGAGGATGCGGTCCTTCACGTCGCCGAGGGCGTAGTGGTCCTCGTCGAGAATGCGGGCCGCCTCCTTCACGTCGAGCTTGTCCTCGCTCCGCGCGCCCCACGGCAGCTCGGCCACGTTCTCGAGGAACGTCCGGATGACCTGCGATTCCATCGACTCGCGGCCAATCCGCTCGAGACGGGCGAGCTCGCGGTCGACTTCCTTCCGGACCTCTTCCGTCAGCGGGTGCGCCGCGAGCGTCTTCTTCAGCTCCTCGAGGTCCGCGGCGTCCTTGCCCTCGCCCTCGCCGAGCTCCTTCTGGATCGCGCGAAGCTGCTCGCGCAGGAGCATCTCGCGCTGGCGGTCGCCGATCTGCTCCTTCACCTTGGACTGAATGTCCTCCTGCGCGGAAAGGACGCCGATCTGCCTCTGGACCGCGACGAGGACGCGGCGCAGGCGATCCTCGACGGAAAGCGTCTCGAGGAGCTGCTGGCGGTCGGGGGTCGGGATGTCGATGTAGCCGGCGACGAGGTCCGCGAGCCGGCCCGGCTCGTCGGCCTGATCGAGAAACTGTTCGACGGCTTCCTCGGGCAGGCCCATCTTCTCGCCGAGTTCGGCGGCGCGCTCGCGTGCCTCCTTGTGGAGGGCAAGGAAGACGGGGTCCCTGGCGTCGGTCGGCGCCATCTCGGCCGCCGTGACCACGACGGCTTCCAGCATCCCGCCCTTCTTCTCGGTCACGCGCATCGCGATGCCGCGGCGCTGCCCCTCGAGGAGGAGGCGCATCCCGCCGAGGCCGCGCTGGACCGAGCTCACCTTCGCGATCGTGCCGATCGTGAAGAGGCCTTCCGGCGTCACGCGCTCGATGTCCTCGCGCTGCGCGACCGCGAAGACGAGGGCATCGCCGCCCGCGCGCAGCGCCGCCTCGATCGCGCGGATCGTCCCGCCGCGCCCCGCCGAGATCGGCGTCGACACGCCCGGGAAGAGAACGGCGTTGCGGAGGGGAAGGACGGGAAGGGTCAGCGTTTCCGTCATGGTGGGTCAAACGTAGGTCGTGCGAGGACTATTCCCCAATATGAGTCTGCTCGACGCAGATCGTAAGAAGATGATTTCTTAGAATGGTTTAGGAGGCTCGCCCGAGCCGCTTCGCGAGGACGTCCACGCCCCGCAGCGCCGCGTCGGGCGGGACGGCGGTGTAGCAGAGCCTCACGTGCGTTGGATACGGGCCGAAGCTCGTGCCGGGCGCGAGGACGAGTCCGTAGCCGGCGACGTCCTCGAGCAGGCCCCCGAGGCCCCTCCCGTCCAGCGCGTGCGCGACGTCGAGGAAGAGGAACGTGCCGCCCTCGGGCGCCGGGACCCCGAGCCTGCGCGCGGCCTCGCGCCCGGTCGCCTCGTACTCGGCCCGTGCCTCGGCGACCCACGCGTCGCCGCCGCCCGCGAGGATTCGGAGCGCCGCGTGCTGCGACGCCGTCGGCGCCGAGTAGATCGTGTGCGCGCCGAACTTCACAATCTCCGAGAGCGCCGCCTCCGGCCCGACGAGCCAGCCGCAGCGGGCGCCCGCGAGGCCCCACGCCTTCGAGAGCGAATGCGCCGCGATCGTGCGCTCGGGCGCGGCTCCGTAAGCCGGGCGGTGGGGGCCGGCGTACGCGTAGAGCTCGTAGACCTCGTCCGCGATGAGCCAGAGATTCGCCTCGCGCGCGACGCGCGCGAGCGCGTCGACCGTCGCCGGAGAAAGAACGCGCCCCGTCGGGTTGCTCGGCGTGTTGACGTAGATCGCGGCCGTCTTCTCCGTGATGCGCGCGCGCACGGCAGCGGCCGCGCCGTCCGGCGTCAGGTCGCCCATGAAAAGAGGGATCTCGACGGGCGTCGCTCCCGCGAGGCGGACGTGCCCTTCGATGAGCGGCCAGCGCGGGCCGAGGAGGAGGACCTCCTCGCCGGGAGCCACGAGCGCCGCCACGGCCGCCATGAGCCCCGCCGTCGCGCCGCCCGTGACGAGGACGTTCGCCCGCGCGACCGGGACGCCCGTTCGGGCCGACGCGCGGGCGGCGATGGCGTCCCTGAGCTCGGGCAGCCCCCGGACATCCGTGTACCGGTTGATGCCCGGGAGCCCCGGCGGCAGCTCCTCGGGCCGGCAGCCCGCAGGGGCCGCTCGCCACGTGTCACCCACATGGAGCGGGAAGACCTCGCCCGGGTGCATCGCCATGCGGTCGAGAAGGCTGGAGTACGGGTTTCCGCGGAGCGCGGCGGCGGCCGGTGCGGCGTCGGGCGGGCGCGGCATCCGCGGGATCGTATTGCCTTTTGAGGACGATCGCTTCCAACATCGGGGCCGTGACGCAGCGCGCCCTCGCAGACCTCCCCGCCTACCTCCGCCGCATCGGCCTCGAGGCCGCTCCGCCCGCGACGGCGGAGGGCCTCGCGGCGCTCCACCGCGCCCACGCGGGCGCGATCCCGTTCGAGAACCTCGACATCCTCCTCGGGCGGCCGATCCGGCTGGACGTCCCGTCGCTGGAAGCCAAGCTCGTGGCCGCCCGGCGCGGCGGGTACTGCTTCGAGCAGAACACGCTCTTCGCGGCCGCGCTCGAAGGCCTCGGCTTCGGCGTCACGCCGCTCGCCGCGCGGGTGCGCCTCGGCGGCCGCACGGACGGCTCGCGCACGCACATGCTCCTTTCCGTCCGCGCGGACGGCCGCGACTGGCTCTGCGACGTCGGCTTCGGCGGCGGCGGGCCATGGGAACCGCTCCCGCTGGAGCCCGCCGGGAAAATCTCGCAGGGCCGCTGGCTCTTCCGCGTCGTCACCGACGGCCGCGAACGCGTCCTCCAGAACATGGGACCGTCCGGCTGGCGCGACCTCTACGGGTTTACCCTCGAGCCCCAGCTGCCTTCGGACTACGAGGTCGCGAACTACCACACGTCCACGCACCCCGAGTCCACGTTCACGAAGATCCCCGTCGTGCAGAAGACATGGGCCAACGGCGCGCTGGCGCTGCGAGGCGGCGTCCTCGCGACGATCGTCCCCGGCGAGGCGCCCGTCGAGACGCCAGCTCCGGGAGGCGACGCGCTCCTCGTCCTCCTCGGCGAGCGCTTCGGCCTCGACTTCCCCGCGGGCACGCGGTTCGTTTCGCGGACCTGAAGTGCGCGCGCTGCGGCACAATCGTCCCTCCGGCTCGAGAGCCGCAGGAGGCCCCGTGGTTCGACCCGACCCTCATCCCCCGGAAGTCTTCGAGATCCTGCGGAACAAATCCGCCGCGACGCGGATCGCCGTCGTCGGCGCGAGCAACGATCCGCACAA
>DATKLW010000050.1:0-10640 GCA_035542215.1 Thermoanaerobaculia bacterium
CCGCGACGAAGTCGACGAGGCGGCCCTTCCAGCCGTCCTTCCCGTCGCGGCCGACGGCGTTGAGGACCGGCCCGAGCCGGACCAGCGCTCCGCGCGCGAGGTTCGACGCAGCGAAATCCTTCGCCCAGGCGTTCTCCCGGAGCATCGCCTTCAGGCGGGCGCCGTCGGTGACCGTGAGCGTGTACTCGGGGACGAGCGCCTCGGGCGGCGGCGTCGGAGCTTTAGGGGCGTTCTCCGCGGCTGCGAGGGGGAGCGCAAGCAGGGCGAGAAAAGCGACAGCGCGGGCGTTCACGTCAGTTCTCCTTCGAGGCCGCGGCCGTGCGGGGGGCCGGGGACGTCGGGGCCGCCCAGCCGTTCCAGCGGAACGTGCCGAGGAAGCGCGGGTTCGAAGGGGACGGCCGCCACTCGGGCGGGCCGGTCTCGAGGTCGTCGAGCCAGACCTTGCGGACGGCGGCGTTCTCCCCGGAGGCGCCGTTGTGCCAGACGGCGAGGACGCGGCCCGGCGCCGCGCCCGGCGGGCGCAGGAGGACCATGAGGTGCCACGCGTCCGTGCGCGGCTTCTCGGGGTTGTAGAACGCGAGGAGGTCGCCGGTCTCGACGCGTTCGGCGTCGGGGACGCGCGAGACCGGCGTGAAGTTGTACGCGAGGAGGTCGCCCGCCGCCGCGAACGGCCCCTTCCCGCCGCCCTTCGTCTTCCACGCGGCGGCGCCCGTCCCGAGCGACTTGCGGTAGAGGAAGCGCACGAAGCCCGCGCAGTCGCGCTGCGCCGGGTCCCAGTCCGCGCGCGGGCTCTCGGCCTGGGTGAGTGCCTCGTTCAGCATGCGGAAGCGCGCGGCGTCGGCGTCGGGCCGCGCGGGCGCGGCGGCGAGCGCGACGCCCGGGGCGAGGGCGAGAAGACAGGTCGCGGCGCGCATCAGTTGCTCTCTCCGGGCGCGTCGTCGGAGGGCTCGGGCGGGTCGTCCGGGCCGGCCTTGCGCTTGAACTCCGTGACCCAGGCGGGCCACGTCTTCGTGTCCGCGGGTTTCTTCTCGAGCGTCGGCAGCCAGACGTGGGCGCGCCGGCCCTTCTCGATCTTGATCCACGCGAGCGTCTGCGTCTCGCCGGGCTTGATGAGCGGGAGCTTCACGCGCCGGCGGATCTCGTTCGACGTGCCGCCGAAGAGGACGATGTTCAGCGTCGCGACCGTCTGCGCCTTGTCGCCGCTCGGCCAGTAATTCACGTCCACGCGCGTGAATCCGAGCGGCGGCGAGGCGTGCGTGTAGAGGTACGGGCCGTAGCCCGGGCTGTCGAAGTCCCCACCCTGCTCGTTCAGATAGAACGTGCCGCCGGAGGGCGAGCTCGTGCGCGCCCAGAAGACGTGCTGCGTCGCGTCCCTGCCCGCCGTCTCGGGGTCCGGCGCGTCGGGCGGCGGCTCGTAGACGTGGAGATCCGTGTAGACGCCGTCCGTGTCGCTCGTGAGGACGAGGAAGACGGGGACGGATGGGACCTGCGCGTAGACGGTGCGCTCGGCGCGGCCGGTGCCGCCCTTGTTGGTCCCCTGCACGACGACGGTGTTCTTGCCCGAGGACGCCGGGAACTTGCGCTGGAACGCGCCGTTCACCGTCTTCAGGAGGTAGCGGTCGCCGTTGATGCTCACGGTGACCGGGTTGATCGTCGGGTCGCTCACGGTCCCTGCGACGAGGACCATGCGGTCCACGGTCCAGCCGCCCGTCGGCGCCGTGAGCGCGATCGTCGGCGCGGTCGCGCCGGTCCCGATGACCTTCCCGGACTGACGCGGCTCGGGAGCGTCGGAGAGCGGAAATGCGAGAACGAGTCCGATGACGAGTCCCTGAAGGGCTCCGGGGTTCATGCGCGTCTCCTGTGTCCCGCCGGCGGGCGTTCGGGGGTGCGGAGCAGCTTAGCGCTCATGAAGCGAGCGAGATCAAGGCCTATGCCGGGTGCGGTCCGCGCGCGCGCTCGGGTCGCGCCGCCCTGCATTCTCCCATTCTAAGAAACCTCCTCCGAATGAGAGCGCGCTTCGCGCGCCCGATTTCTTGGAAAGGGTGTTTGGGTCAGGCGCGGCGGGCGAAAACGGCTCTCGCGATCTCCTTTCCGTCCGCGGCCCGAACCAGCGCGACACGTCGCGCACCTCCGCCTTCGTCCGTTCTCCCTTCCAGGAAATCCCCCTCGAACGCCTCCCCCCTGAACTCGGCCTCGAAATCGAAGGGCGGGTCCGCGTGCGGCAGGCTCTCGAGGAGCGCTCGGAAGATCGCGACGTTGTTCGCGTGCGCGTTCAGGTCGAGGTCGAAGCGCCCGACGCGCGTTCCGGGCCCGGGCGCGGCGCCGCCGGGCGGCGCGGCGAGCGGCTCGAACGTGTCGGGAATCACGCGCGGCGCGCCCGCCCCGATCGCCTCGATCTCGGGCGGCTGCCGGAGCGGCCGCTTGGACGGAACCGCGACGAGGAGCCACGCGGACGTCGCCTCGGCGAGAAGGCGGCCGCCGGCGCCCGTCGCGCGGAACTCGCGCAGCGCGAAGACTCGGTGGACGCCGGAGGGCCAGGTCTCGATGGCGACGTCCTCGCGCCAGGCGGGAAGCGCGTGGAGCCGGAGGTGGTGGCGCGAGAGAATCCACGTTTTCCCCTGCGCGAGGAGCGTGTCGGAGCCCCACCCGAGGGACGTCGCGCTGTTGCCGGCCGCTTCCTGGAAGAGGTCGAGGAGGGCGGGCAGGCGCATCACGCCGCCCGGCCCGACCTCGCTCGCGCGGACGCGGAACGTCTCGCGGTGGACCGCGCTCATGCCGGGGCTGCCGGCTTGACTTGCTTTTGGGCGAGAGCGCGGCGCTTCTCGTAGGCCTCGCGTGCGACGGCGACGTCCTCGAGGAACCAGCCGAGCTCGGAGAGGAGGAGCGCCTGAGGCCCGTCCACGAGCGCCTTGGCGGGATGCGGGTGGAAGTCGACGAGGACCATGTTCGCGCCGGCCGCGACGCCCTGCGCCGTGACGTGCATGACGTCCGGGATCCCGTCCGGAGACTTCTCGCGCGAACCGACGGAGTGTGACGGGTCGATGCAGACGGGGAGGCGCGTGAGCCGCTTGATGACGGGCACGTGCGCGAAGTCCACGAGGTTGCGGTGCGGGTCGCCGAGGTTCGTCTTCACGCCGCGCAGGCCGAACACGATCTGCGAGTTGCCCTCGGACGCGAGGTACTCGGCGGCGTTCAGCGACTCGTTGAGCGTGATCCCGAATCCCCGCTTCACGAGGACCGGGAACACCGACTGCCGCCCGACGGTCTTCAGGAGCTCGAAGTTCTGGATGTTGCGCGTGCCGATCTGGAGCAGGACGCCCGTCGGGCGGCCTGCCTTCTCGAGGCACTCGGCGATCTCGTCGATGTGGCTCTCGTGCGTGATCTCCATCGCGATCACGCGGATCCCGTGCCGGCCCGCCTTCTCGAAAACCCACGGGAGACAGCCCTTCCCGTGGCCCTGGAACGCGTACGGGTTCGTGCGCGGCTTGTATGCGCCCATCCGCGTCGTCGTCTGCCCGAAGGACGCGAGCGCGGCGAACATCGCGTCGGCGTTTTCGGGCGTGTCCACCGCGCAGAGCCCCGCGAAGACGTGCAGGTTGTCCTGCGAGAACGCGACGCCGTTGTACGTGAAGCCGCTCGCGCGCCGGTCGTCCTTGTGCCGCCCGATCACGCGGTACTCCTGCGAGACGCGGACGACGCGCTCGACGCCCGGGAGCACGGCGACGTCCTCGACGGCGAGGCGATGCGTGTCCCCGATGAGGTAGACCTCGGTGACGGTCTTCTCGGCGCCGCGCACCTTGTGGACCTTGACTTCGATGCCGGGCAGGCGCGCGAGGGCGTCCAGAAGGTCCTTCTCGGCGGCGGGGTTCTTCGCGGTGGCCTCGTCGACGAGGACGATCACGGGGCGGCTTCCGGGAGGCGGTCGACCCGCCCCCTCTTCGTCGTGCGGGCGGGGTACGAGCCGAGGACCTTGAGGTACGGGCACTCGGCCGAGAGCGCGGCCACGGCACGGGACGCGGCATCCTCGCCGGCGGCCCCCTCGAAGTCGACGTAGAAGAGGTACTCCCACGGGTGGCGCGGGACCGGGCGCGACTCGAGCTTCGTGAGGTTCAGGCCGTGCGCGTCGAGGACGTTCAGGCAGTGCGCAAGCGCGCCGTGCCGGTGCGGCGTCGAGAAGACGAGGGACGTCTTCGCGGGGATCCGCGGGTCGAGAACGATCGGGATCGCCGACACGACGACGAACCGCGTCCAGTTCTCCTCCTGGTCCGCGAGGTCCCGCGCGAGGACCGTCAGGCCGTGGAGCGCGCCCGCCTCCTCGGAGGCGATCGCGGCCAGCGCCGGGTCGCCGGTTTGCCCCACGAGGTGCGCGGCCTCGGCCGTATCGACGTACGGAACGGTGACGACGCCGGCGAGCTGCGCGAGGAATCGCCCGCACTGCGCGAGCGCCTGCGGGTGCGAGGCGACGCGGCGGATCCCCTCGAGCGTCGCGCCGGGGAGCGCGAGAAGGCAGTGGCGCACCTCGAGGATCTCCTCGCCGACGATCCTGAGGTCCGTGTGCCGGATCAGGTCGTACGTCTCATTGATCGAGCCGGCGGTCGTGTTCTCGATCGGGAGGAACGCGTACCCGGCGTCGCCGCGCTCGGCCTCCGCGAGCGCCGCCGCGAACGTCGGAAAGCCGGCGAGGTCGGTCGCGGACGAGCCGAAGTACTTGCGCGCGGCGATGTGGCTGTACGCGCCCTCGGCGCCCTGGTAGGCGACGCGGTGCGCGTTCCCGAGGGAGCGCTCGGCGGCCTTGCGGTCGAGGAGCGCCTCTTCCTGCGCCTTGACGGACATCGCGATGACCTCGCGGAAGATCTCCGTCGCCCGGAACGCGTCCAGGCCGAGCTCTTTCGCGCGAGCCTCGATCGTCGCGAGGAGGGCCGACTCGCGCTCGTGATCGCGCAGGAACGGGACGCCCGTCTTCTTGAGCCGCACGACCTCCGAGACGAACTTCAGCCGGAGCGCCAGCGTCTCGAGGAGCTGGCGGTCGGTCTCGTCGATTCGCCGTCGCAGGGCGTCGAGGTCGTCCATCGGCCGGCGATGTTACGGGATCTTGACACCCGACCCGCGGCGCGCGCATCGTCTTGCGCGCGGGAGGCCCGAGGCCCCCGACACAAGGCACCCGCCGGGAGCGACAAGCCCCGGCGAAAGGAGATCCCCATGCATCCTGGTTTCATGTCCTTCTGGGCGCGGCGACACGCGCCCCGCTACGCCTACGCCGCCGCGGGCTGCGGCCCCGCCGGCTACGCGATGCACCGCCGCGAAGGCGGCGACGGCTTCGCCGAGGAAGGCGGCTTTTCCGGCGGCCCGTTCGGCGTGCGCCGGCCGCTGCGCGTCCTCGCGTACAAGCTCGGCCTCGACGAGCGGCAGACGGAGCAGCTTGCCGCGATCCTCGACGAGCTCAAGACCGAGCGCGCGCAGGCGGCGGTGGACCACCGGCGGATGACCGCCGCGCTGGCCGACCTCTTCGGCTCGGGCGCGTTCGACGCGGCAAAGGCCGGCGAGGCCGCGCGCTCGCGCGTCGCCGCGGCCGAGCGTCTCGCCGACCTGCAGGCGAAAGCGCTCCAGCGCGTCCACGCGCTCCTCGACGAGGAGCAGCGGAAGACGTTCGCGTACCTTCTCCGCACCGGCGTCCTCGCGATCTGAACCCCTGATTCCCTGAGTTCGCGGGGGCCGCCGCCTCGGGAGGCGGCCCCTTCTTCCCGGCGCCCGGCCCGGCGAGAATGCGGAATGCACGCTCGCCTCGCCGGCCTCGCCGCGTTCCTCGCGGACACCCGCTCCCACGTGGTCGCCGCCGCTCTCGCCCTCTCGCCGGAGGACTCCGCGCGCCGCCCGTCGGAGGACGCGTGGAGCGCGGACGAGATCCTCACGCACCTCGGCCTCGTCGAGCCGGGCGTCGCAAAGCGCATCGCGAAGAGCGTTCGCCTCGCGAAGGAAGGCGGCCTCGCTCGCGAGACGTCGGAAGAGCCGGTTCTCCACCTCCTCGACGGCCGCCGGATCGAGACGGGCGAGGCGAAGCTCGTCGCTCCCGAGTTCGTCGACCCGAAGCAGGTTCTGCCCCGGGACCGGGCGCTCGAGGCGCTCGCGCGGTCGCGCGAAGCCCTCCTCGCGGCGCTTGCGGAAGCGGACGGCTGGGCCCTCGCGGAGGTCGTCGCGCCGCACCCGGTCTTCGGCCCTCTCAACATGTACGAGTGGCTGATCTTCCTCGGCCAGCACGAGCGCCGGCACCTCGCACAGCTCGAGCGGACGGCCGCCGCGGTGCGAAGCGGCAGTCGACGCTGAGGGCCGCGGGCCGCACCGATCTGCTATTCTTCGCGGTCCGATCGAGTGCGGTGGGAGTAGCTCAGTCGGTAGAGCGTCGGATTGTGGTTCCGAATGTCGCGGGTTCGACCCCCGTCTTCCACCCCAGTTTTCCTGCCTTTGAAATGCGCCCGTAGCTCAGCTGGATAGAGCGTCAGACTCCGGATCTGAAGGCCAGGCGTTCGAATCGCCTCGGGCGCACCACCCTCATCGCGGCGGCTTCGAAAGCGGTGACTTCCTGGCTCGAACGAGACGGCTCCATGAAAAGGGTCCATCGGGGAACGGGCAGGTTCCCCGCCCCGTGAGCTCGCGCCCGCGCTGGGTCGCTGCTGCCTGCGGCGCAGCCGCCCTTGCAGCCGGCGTCGTGCTTCTGCGCGCGCCGTCGTTCGGCCCTTCCGTCATCGACTGGGACGAGAGCATCTATCTCCTCGTGTCGCGCGAGCTCCTCCGCGGGCACGCGCCGTACACCGTCATCTGGGACCACAAGCCGCCGGGACTCTATGCGCTGTTCGCGGCTTTCCAGCTCCTCTTCGGCCAATCGATCGCGTCCGCCCGGCTCGGCGCCGCGCTCGCCGTCACGGCGACGTGCGCCGTCCTTTTCGTGTGCGGAAAGAGACTTTTCGGAAGCTCCTCCGTCGGCGCGCTCGCCGCCGCGGCTTACGCCGGTCAGAGCGCGCTCGGCGGCGGCCTCGCCGCGAACACCGAGGTGCTCTTCGCCCCGTTCTGCACTCTCGGATTCCTCGTGCTCGTCACCCCCGAGACGCCTCGAGCCTCTCGCGTCCTGGCGGCGGGCCTGATCTTCGGACTTGCGGCGCAAGTCAAGTACGTGGCGGCCTTCGAGCTCGCGGGCGCATTCGCCGGCGCGGCCGCCGTCTGGTCGCTCGCGGAGCGCCGTTTTCTGCTGTCCTCGACGCTGCGCCGCGGACTCCTCGCGGCCGCGGGGTTCCTCGCGCCGTTCGCGCTCGCCGCGCTCGCATTTCTCGCCGCCGGCCGCTTCCCGGAATACGCGCACGCGAATTTCGCCGCGAATGCCGCCTACGTCTCGGGGGGCCGCCTTTCGCCGGCGGAGCTCTTCACGGCGGTTGCCGATCACGCACGGCGCAATCCATGCTTCTGGGGCGGCGCGATTCTCGTGCCCGTCGCGGCCGTGCTTTCGCGGCGGTCCGGGCGCCCGTTTGGACGCCCGGCGTGGCTCGTCGGCGCATGGCTTGCCGGGGCCGCGTCCGGCGTCGCCTCCCTCGGCCGCATCTGGGACCACTATTTCCTTCAACTCCTTCCGCCGCTCGCGCTCCTCGGAGCGGCGGCGGCCGTGGAGGTCGCGCGCGGCCTTGCGCCGTCCCGCGAGCGTCTCGCCGCGACCGCGACCGCCGCAGCGGGCGCAACGCTTCTCCTCGGCCCTCCGCTCCTCTCTTCCATCTCGGCGCTCTTCTCTCCGCCCGCGGAGGACGCACCCCGCGACGTCGCGAGGTTCCTCACCCCGCGGATCGCGCCCGGCGACACTCTCTACGTTGCGGACTGGGAGCCGATCCTGCACTACCTCGTCGACGCGCGGATCCCGACGCGCTTCGTCCTTCCCGACGACCTTCTCGATCCTGCTTTCGCCCGCATGGCCGGCGTCGACCGCTTCGGGGAGCTCGAGCGCATCTTCGCGCTTCGGCCGGAATGGGTCGTCCGGCGCGTCTGGCGCCTTCGCGACGTGCCGGGCGCGGCCGATTTCTACCGGGCGCTGGAGTCGAACCTCGAGGCAGGCTATCGGCCCGAGGCGCTGATCGGAGACGCGATCGTCTACCGGCGCCGTTAGGACTTCTTCCGCGCAGGTGATGCGATTGATGCGTTTGAATCAGTCGCGCTCTCGCTTCTTGAAACTACATTTCTGTGGAAGTTCCGTTTCCTAACGGTCCATTATTCCGGGCAATTACAGGAGTCGACATGAAAGGTTCCATTCGGGCCTTGATTCTTCTCGCCGCGGCCGCCGCATTGCCTGCGCTCGCGGACGTCTCCCTCACGACCGGTGACGCCGTCCGGGCGAACTCGAAGGCCCACGTCAAGTCGAAGGACAGCCGGAACGCCGCGAGGAGGAACGCCTCGCCCTCCGGGCGGCGCGCCCTCGCGACCGGCTCTATCGCCCTCGTCGATAACGCGGGCGTGAAGTACTTCATCAACACGAACATCACGTTCTCGACGTCGAGCTCGGCGTCGGCCGCGATGAGCGAGGCCTCGTACACGCACGCCGTGCAGGCGTCGACGCTCAACGGCGGCTTCGTGGCCTCCATGCTCAACGACGCGTTCGACGGCTACAACACGATGTGCATCAACCCCGCCAGGGACCAGACGGGCACGTGCGAGACAGGGAACTCGAAATTCATCATCTACAACAAGCTCGGCCCCGCGGCCCTGGATGCCACGTGCGGGAACCGGCAGGTGGACTTTCCGATCCAGACGATCGGATCCGGCACGGCGGCGGGCCTTCAGATGTCGCGCAAGGTCTACGTGCCCTCGACGGACTCTTTCGCCCGCTGGCTGAACATCTTCTATAACCCGACGGCGTCTCCGATCTCGTTCCGCGTGATCATCGCGAACAACCTCGGCTCCGACTCGAACACGACCATCACGGGCTCGTCGAACACCGGCACGAGCTCGCCGACGACCGCGGACACGTGGGTCGCGACGTTCCAGAACTTCTCGGGCACCACGTCATCCGACCCACGCCTCGGCCACGTCCTGCAGGGAGCGTCGGCGGCCGTGCCGCTCTCGGGGGTGCACTTCGCGAACGGCGATGACAACCCGTTCTGGTCGTACGACCTCACGGTCAATCCGGGCGCGACGGAAGTCATCATGAACTTCGTCGCGGTCCAGCCGACCAAAGCTGCAGCCGCGACCAAGGCGGCGAGCCTAGCGGCGAATCCGCCCACGGTGTGCATGTCCGGCCTCGAGCGGTCCGGCACCGGGAACTTCGGGCTCGGGAGCGCGGTCGTGCCGTCGCTGTCGAGGACCGGCCTCGTCATCCTCGGGTTCGCGCTCGCGCTCAGCGCGGCCGCCGTCCTCCGGAAGTCGATCCTCTAAGCGACAGAGGAGCGGTTACTTTCGAGCCGGGCCCCGATCGCGGGCCCGGGTCTTTTCGTCTCGAGACCCGCAGCCCCGGGGTCAGTCCTGGAACGCCTCCGCCGTCTTCAGAGCCTGGCGGCGCGCCTCGGCGAACGCCTTCGTGTCGCGGACCGCCGCGAGGTCCTCGTCGAGATCCAGGAGGCGCGGGTTGACGAGGCCGCGCGAGGCGGCGACGAGCAGGAGGCTCCCGGCGTCCGACGTCCGTCCGCGCGCCGCCGCGAGACACGCACGGTTGTACGGCGGGATCCACGAGTCGGGCCGCAGCTCCTCGGCGCGCGCGAACCCGTCGAGCGCCGCAGCGTCGTCGCCGAGCCGGCGGGCGCAGTTCGCGGACTGGATGAGGACCTCGAAGTCGTCGGGCTCCTTCTCGAGGACCTTCGCGTAGCTCGCGCGGGCGGCGGCCCAGTCGCCGCGCTCGTAGGACAGGTCGCCGGCGAGGCGCCAGGGACGCGGGAAGGCAGGGTCCGCGGCGAGCGCCTTGTCGTACCACGCCTGCGCCGCCGCGCCGTGCCCGCGTAGCGATTCGATGAACCCGAGGTTGCACATCGACTCGACGAAGCCGGGCGTGATCTCGAGACTCGCCCTAAACAAGCGCTCGGCCTCGGGCAAGTCGTTCTCGATGAGCGCGAGGCTGCCGAGGACCGCGAGGACGCGCGACTGCTTCGGCTCCTGCTTCAGGGAAAGGGTGTACTGCTCTTTCGCCTTCGCGAGCTCTCCCTGTCGCACGAAGACGAGGCCGAGTATGTTGCGCGCCGAGACGTGCCCCGGACTGCGCTCGAGGATTCGCCGCAGCTTCTCCTCGGCGGGCTGCCATCGGCTTCGCTGCGCCAGATGGCGCGCGTCCTCGAGGTCGTTGTACAGGGAGATCCCGTCCTTCGGGTCGATGCCGGCGGCCGACGCGCGGTCCTGCGCGGAAGCCAGATAGCCGAGCGATCGCAGGGACTCCATCGTCTCGAGAGACATCGGGCTCTCGCGCGCGGGCACCGCGTGACGCTTGCTGTCGTCGAGGATGCGATCGAGCTCCTGGTCGAGGACCGCGGCGTGGCGAGCTTCGGCGGGGTAAAGGTTCCGAAGCTCGTGCGGGTCGCTCTGGAGGTCGTAGAGCTCGGGCTTCGGGACACGGATCCACTTGAAGCCTCCGTGCCGGATCGCGACGATCGGCGCCATCCCGAATCCGAGCTCCGATAGGAGCGACT
>DATKLW010000051.1:0-3675 GCA_035542215.1 Thermoanaerobaculia bacterium
TTCTCCAACACAGCCCCCTAGAACTCGAACGCCAGCGGCAGGAGCGCCGAGAGACGGATGCGCCTCGCGACACCGCGCGGCGTCGCGATCACGACGTCGATGTCGCGGCACTGATCCCACAGCACCTGGCGGCATGCGCCGCACGGCGAGGCCGGCGGCTCGGCGTCCGTCACGACCGCGACCGCGCGGAAACCCTTCGCGCCCTCGGAAATCGCCTTGAAGACCGCGTTGCGCTCGGCGCACACGGTGAGGCCGTACGACGCGGACTCGACGTTGCAGCCCGTGAAGACCCGGCCGTCCTCGGCGAGGAGGGCCGCGCCGACCTTGAACTTCGAGTAGGGGGCAGCCGCGTGCGCGCGCACCGCCGTGGCCGCGGCCACGAGCCGGGCCTCTTCTTCGGCCGTCAGCGGCCGGGCGCTCATCGGCGGGCCTTCCCCTTCCGCGCAGGCGCCTTCGCGGCGGGCTTCGGAGGCGACTTTTTCGGCGCGAGCGCGTCCTCGGTGGCGCCGGAGCGCCCCTCGCCGAGCGCGCGCACGAGCGCCGTGAGGAGCCTCACGAACTCGCCCTTGACGCGTTGCGTGGTCGCGAGGACTTCCGTGTGGACGAGCGGCTTCTTCAGGACGCCCGCCGCCATGTTCGTGATGCATGAGATCCCGATGACGCCGACGCCCATCTGGTTGAGCGCGATGACCTCCGGGACGGTCGACATCCCGACCGCATGGCCGCCCCAGCGCCGGAACGCCCGGATCTCGGCCGGCGTCTCGTACGACGGCCCGTGGACGCCGACGTAGACGCCCTTTTTCAGCGTGATCCGCTCCCGCTTCGCGACCGCGAGCGCCACCGCGCGCAGGTCCTTGCGGTACGCGTCGGACATGTCCGGGAAGCGCGGGCCGAGGTCCTCCTCGTTCGCGCCCACGAGCGGGTTCGTCCCGAAGCCGTTGATGTGGTCCTCGATCAGCATGAGGTTCCCCGACCTGAACGACGTGTCGATTCCGCCCGCGGCGTTCGTCACGATCACGGTCCGGCAGCCGAGGAGCCCGAGGACGCGCGCCGGGAAGACGACGGATGGCATCGGGTGCCCTTCGTAGAAGTGCACCCGCCCGGAGAGGACGACCGTCGGCACGCCCCGGACCTTGCCCGCGACGAGCGTGCCCGCGTGGCCGACGACCGCGGAGGCCGGGAAGCCGGGAATCTCACCGTACGGGATCGTCAGGGCGTCGTCCACGCCGTCCGCGAAGTCGCCGAGCCCGGAGCCGAGGATCACGCCGACGAGAGGCGGATGCCGGAGTCTTTCGCGGAGCCATTCCGCGGATGCCGTGAGGTTCGGGTCCATGCGCGTCGTTCTCCTAGGACATCAGGATGCCGGCGATCGCCGCCGTCATGAAGCTGACGAGCGAGCCGGCGAGAAGGGCCCTGAAGCCGAGCCGGGCGAGGTCGGACTTGCGCGTGGGCGCGAGACCGCCGATGCCGCCGATCTGGATGCCGATGGACGAGAAGTTCGCGAAGCCGCAGAGCGCGAACGTCGCGATGACCTTGCCCTTCTCGGTGAGGCCGCCCACGACGTCCTTGAACATCGAGAAGGCGAAGAACTCGTTGATGACGGTCTTGTTCGCGATGAGGTTGCCGATCGTCGCGGCGTCCTGCTTCGGAGCCCCGAGGATGAACGCGAGCGGGCCCAGGACCCAGCCGAAGACGGTCTGGAGCGAGAACGCCGGATAACCCGCGAGGCCGCCGGCCCAGCCGAGAAATCCGTTGATCATCGCGATGAGTGCAATGAACGCGATCAGCATCGCCGCGATGTTGAGGACGAGCGTCATCCCCTGCGAGGCGCCGGTCGCGGCCGCGTCGATGAAGTTCGCGTCCTTTTTCTCGACGTTCATCTTGATGGTGCCCATCGTGACGGGGCTCTCCGTCTCCGGCCACATGATCTTCGTGATCAGGAACGTGCCCGGCGCCGCCATCACGGACGCCGTGATGAGGTACTTGAGGGGCGCGCCCATGAGGACGTACGCGAGCATGACGGCGCCCGAGACGTGCGCCATGCCGCCGACCATCATCGTGAAGAGCTCGGAGGTCGTCATCGCGGTGATGTAGGGCGCGATGAGGACCGGCGCCTCGGTCTGGCCGATGAAGACGTTCGCCGCGACGCAGAGCGCCTCGGCGCCCGAGACCTTCATCGTCTTCTGCATGACCCACGCCATGCCCTTGACGATGATCTGGATGATCCCGAAGAAATAGAGAATCGAGAAGAACGAGCAGATGAAGATGACGATCGGGAGGACTTTGAACGCGAACACGATCCCGACGACCTGATACCCGAGGGCATTCCCGTCCTTGTCGTGGGGGATGTTCGCCGGATCGATGAGGCCCGTCTTGATGCCCAGGGCGTTCTGTCCGCCGGACAGCCAGCCGAACAGGAACTTCGAGCCTTCGTCCGCGTAGCCGATCGCGTGCGAGACCCCGTTCGAGAACGACTCGAGGCCCTGCTTGCCGGGCTCCCAGTAGAGGACGAGGAGGCCGAACACCATCTGGAGCGCGAACGCCCAGCCGATCGTCCGCCAGCGAATCGCCTTGCGGTTCTTCGACATGAAGAGTGCGACCGCCCACACGACCGCGAGGCCGATCAGACCGATGAATCGCTCCACGAATCCTCCTGTCCCGGTGCGAAGTGCGAAGAATACCCCGCCCGGGGGTCAGCGGGCGCCGAACGCGGCGCGGTCGGCCTCCATCGTCTTCCTCGAGTCCTCGAGGAACGCCCGAAACCCGGCGTCGCCGCGGATCGGCGCGAGGAGCGGGTCGGTCGCGTACCAGCCGTACGGGTTGAAGTTGCCGGCGACGGCCCTCTTCAGCCTCGCGACCGCGGCCGGGGCGTCTCCCCGCGCGGCCGCGACAAGGGCGGCGTGGTACTGGACGTGGTGGTCGTCGTAGAGGCCCTCGGCTCTTTCGATGAGCGCGTCCGCCTCGTCGCGCGCGCCCCGTCGCGCTGCGAGAACGGCGCGCAGGCTCGTCGCGCGCGTGTTCCTTGGCTCTTTGTCGAGCGACGTCGCGAGCGCCGCGTCGGCCTCGGAGTCCCGCCCGAGCCTGATGAGCGCGTCCGCGAGGACGATGTAGTTGACACTGAACCCGGGCGACATCTCCGCCGCCCGCCGGCAGAGGACCGCCGACTCCTCGAAGCGGCCCTGGTGCAGCCGCACCCAGCCCATCCCGGCGACGGGAGGCGCCCACTTCGGGCTGATCTCGGCCGCGCGCGCGAGTGCCGATTCCGCCTCCTCGTTGAGCCCGAGGTGGAGCGCGTAGCCGAGGCCGAGCCAGAAGTGCGCCATGTCGAGATTCGGCGACAGCTCGAGGGTGCGGCGCGCCTCGGGCAGTGCCCTCCGACAGTCGAAATTCTGGTGCTGCGACGACAGGACGAGGACGCGCGCGAGGTGAGCCTCGGCGAGATACGGCCCGAACTCGAGCGCCTTCGCGGCGGCCTCCTCGGCCCGGCCGGCCCAGCCGGGATCGGCGTCGAAGTACTCTTGGCTGTAGCGCGCGCACGCGAACGCGAGGCCCGCCCACGCGGGGGCGTACTTCGGGTCTATGCGAAGGGCTTCGTCGTAGAGCTCGATCGCGCGCGAGTTCTCCGCCTTGGTGTTGGCCCGATCCGCCGCCAGCGCCTTCTCGTAAAGCGCGTAA
>DATKLW010000052.1:0-3423 GCA_035542215.1 Thermoanaerobaculia bacterium
CGTTGAGATACGATCTCGTCCACACGTGACGCGCTGTCCGCGCTGCGCCGCCGAGGTGCCGTCTTCCGGCCGCTTCTGCCCCTCGTGCGGGCAGTCCGTGTCGGGGTCTCTCTCGCACCTCCCCACCGAGATGGGCTCGGCGCCGAAACCGGCGCCGCCAAGGCCTCCCTCGTCGGTCGGACGACTCGTCTCGTCCGGTTCTCTCGACCTCGGCGCGTTCCCGCCGGGGGCGATGCTCGGGGAGCGTTACCGCATCGTGGGCCTCCTCGGGAAGGGCGGCATGGGCGAGGTCTACCGCGCCGACGACCTCAAGCTCGGCCAGGCCGTCGCCCTGAAGTTCCTCCCCAAGGCCGTCTCGGGCGACGAGGCCCTTCTCGCACGTTTCCACGCCGAGGTCCGCCTCGCACGGCAGGTCTCTCACCCGAACGTCTGCCGCATCTACGACATCGGAGAGGTCGAGGGCCGCCACTTCCTCTCCATGGAGTACGTGGACGGCGAGGACCTCTCGTCGCTCCTCAAGCGCATCGGGCACCTTCCCGTGGACAAGACCGTCGACATCGCGCGGCAGCTTTGCGCGGGCCTTCACGCCGCGCACGAGAAAGGCGTCCTGCACCGCGACCTCAAGCCCGCGAACGTGATGCTGGACGGGCGCGGGCGCGTCCGCATCACGGACTTCGGTCTCGCCGTCGCCGCCGAGGAGGCGGCGAACGTCGGCGAGCTGTCCGGCACGCCGGCCTACATGGCCCCCGAGCAGCTCGCGGGCAGGCCGGCGTCCGTGAAGAGCGACCTCTACGCGCTCGGCCTCGTCCTCTACGAGGTCGCGACCGGGAAGCGAGCCTTCGACGCGCCGACGCTCGCCGAAATGCGGAGGAAGCACGAGTCCGAGACGCCGACGGCGCCCTCCAACGTCCTCGCGGGCTTCGACCCGGCCGTCGAGCGCGTCATCCTCCGCTGCCTCGAGAAGAATCCGCGCGCCCGCCCGTCGTCGGCCGTGCAGGTCGCGGGCGCGCTTCCCGGAGGCGACCCGCTCGCCGCGGCGCTCGCGGCCGGCGAGACACCGTCCCCCGAGATGGTCGCGGCTGCGGGGCCGGAAGGCGCGATCTCGACCGCTCGCGCCGCCGCCCTCTTCGGCGCGATCGTCGTCCTCCTCGGCGCGATCCTCGTCCTCTCGCGCTGGGCGACGGACCTCGGGCTCTCGCCGCTTCCGAAGCCGCCGGCCGTCCTCGAGGAACGCGCCCGCGAGATCGCGCGCCGCCTCGGATGGGCGGATCCTCCCGTCGACTCGGCGGGCACCTTCGTCCGGGACTACCCGTACCTCAGTTCGCTGGCCCATTCCGGGAAGTCCGGCTGGGCGAGGGACCTCGCGGCCGGCTGGTGGAAGCCGGCGTACTTCGAATACCGCCAGAGCCCCCGGCCCCTCATCCCGTCGAACGGCGAAACGGTCAGGCCGTCCGACCCGCCGCTCGACGTGACGGGAATGGTCACCGTCGACGTCGATCCCGACGGCCGCCTGCGCTCGTTCGTGGCGGTCCCGCCGCAGGCGAGCCCGAAGGGCGCGCCGCCGGCGTCGCCCCCCGACTGGGGTACGGCCCTCGCCGAGGCCGGCCTGGATCCGAAGGACTTCGCGCCGGCCGCGCCCGTCTGGGTTCCGCGGGTCCCGTACGACTCGATTGCCGGTTTCTCGGGCCCGATGCCGGGCGCCGGACCCGCCCTGAACGTCGTCGCGGCGTCGTTCCGGGGACGCGTCGTCTCGTTCGACGTCGTCGCCCCGTGGAGCGAGCCCTCACGCGACGCCCCCCGGCCCGTCGCTCTCCGCGCGAAGATCGCGAACGTCCTCTTCCTCGCGACCAATCTCGCGGTTGGCGCCGCCGCCGCCTGGTTCGCGCGGCGCAACACGAGGCTCGGCCGCGGCGACCGGCGCGGGGCTTCGCGGATCGGGATCGCCGTCTTCCTCACGGTGTCGGCCTACGGAACCCTCTCGCTCCACCCGGCCGCGCTCGGAAACACCGACGTCCTCATGACGCTCATGCCGATCGTCTTTCGCCCGGCCGGCGTCGGCGCGCTCGCCTGGCTCGTCTATCTCGCCTTCGAGCCGTACTTCCGGAGGAAGTACCCGGACCTCCTCGTGTCGTGGTCCCGGCTCGTCAGCGGACGCCTCGGAGATCCCCTCGTCGGCCGCGATCTCCTCGGCGGACTCCTCCTCGGTTGCGCCGTCGTCCTCGTTCTCTTCGCCGTGAACTCGGCGCCGGCGTTCTTCGAGTCGGGCGGCCAGACGCCGATCTACTTCGACCAGGCGGCGCTCGCCGGAATCCGGGCCGTGGGAGGAAACGCCGCAGGGCGGCTCGTCGACCCGATCATGAACACGGTCATGGGTCTCGCGATCGTCCTCCTCGGAACGCTCCTCCTTCGCCGGAAGGCTCTCGGCGTCGGCCTCCTCTGGATCGTCGTCGTCACGAGCTCTGGCGGGCGGGAAAATGCCGTTCTCGAAGTGCCGGCCGCGGCGCTCCTCGCCACGCTCGTGATCGTCGCTCTCCTCCGCTTCGGCGTCGTCGGCCTCACCGCGTTCAACATGGCGCAGGCCATGCTCATGAGCGTCCCCCTGACACTCGACCCATCCGCCTGGTACGCGCCGTACGGGTACTTTTTCATCCTGATCGTCCTCGCCGTCGCCGCCTGGGGCTTCTGGGCCGCGCGAGGAGGCGGGGCGCTCATCTCCGACGCCGCGCTCGACGGCTGATTCAGCCCTTCTTGCGCACCCAGAGCGTCTTCGTGACGCGTGCGACGAGCGTGCCGTCGTCGGCGCGGATCTCGCCGACGTAGACGGGCTCGACCTTCTCCCCCGCGTCCGCGAGCGCCTTCACCCGGGCGATCTCCTCCGGAGGGACGTGGTAGCGGCCGGTCACGCGGCTGCGGCCCGGCTTGAGGAATTCGATCTGGACCGCCTTGTCCCACACGATGTACCCAGGTCCGAGGTTCCTCAGCACGATGAAGACGAAGAACGGGTCGCACATCGCATAGAGCGACCCGCCGAACTGCGTCCCGAAGAGGTTCTTGTTCCACCAGTGGAGCCCGAGGCGGACGACGATCGTGTACGGATCGCCTTCCGGGTACGTCACCCGGATTCCCGCGCCCAGGAACGGCGGGTAGAGGTTCACGAACCTCATGAGAACGCGGTGGCGGAGCGAGGCCATCCGTCTCAGCGCGCGGCGGCAGCGGGAGCGCCCGCGCCAATCGCGGTGAAGGGCACGTCGAGCACGGCGTACTCGCGGTAGTCCTTCCAGTCGAAATGCCACCACTCCCACGGGTACGGGAAGAAGCCTTCCTTCCCCATCTCGTCGCGCAGGAGCTCGCGCCGCGCCATCGCGTCCTTCGGTCCCTTGTCGTACGTGACGTACGAGCGCTCCGACATCTCGTCGTACCGGC
>DATKLW010000053.1:0-35471 GCA_035542215.1 Thermoanaerobaculia bacterium
GCCGCGATGCGGCGGGCGGCGGCGGCCCTCGCCGCGGCGCTCGCGCCGTTCCGGGAGTTCCACCCGGGGATCGTCGAGCGCCACCACTCGGCCAAGCGGGACGCGCCGTCGGGCACGGCGAAGACGCTCGCGGCCGACGTCTCCCACGCCTCGGGCCGCAGGGACGTTCCGGTCGTGTCGCTGCGGCAGGGCGGCGTCCCGGGAGAGCACACGCTCTACTTCGAGGGCGAGGACGAGACGGTGGAGCTCACCCATCGCGCCCGCTCGCGGGCGATCTTCGCGCAGGGCGCCGTCCGGGCAGCCGAGTGGGTGATCGCCTCGGGCCGGAAGGGCCCTCTTTCGTTCGACGATTTCTTCAACGACGCCAGCCGCAGAGGAGACGCCTCATGACGACGCCGGCCGCGCCGCCGCTCTCTTCACCTTCGAGGAATCCGAATCCCCCGTCTCCCTTTTCCGGCGTGTATACGGCCCTCGTGACCCCGTTCAAGGACGACGGCGCGCTGGACGAGCCGGGCCTGCGCCGCCTCGTCAGGCGGCAGATCGCCGGCGGCGTCGCGGGACTCGTTCCGTGCGGGACGACCGGCGAGGCCGTCACGCTCGACGAGAGCGAGCACGAGCACGTCGTCGCGATCACCGTCGAGGAGGCGCGCGCCGCCTCGCGGCGCGTGCAGGTGATCGCGGGCTGCGGCTCGAACGACACCCGGAAGTCGCAGCGCCTCGCGGTGCGCTGCCGGGCGGCGGGGGCAGACGCGCTCCTCGTCGTGACGCCGTACTACAACAAGCCCACGCCGCGCGGCCTCGTCGCGCACTTCTCCGCCGTCGCGGACGCGGGGCTGCTCCCGGTCATCGCGTACAACGTGCCGGGCCGGACGGGCCTCAACATGCTTCCCGATACGGTTCTCGAGCTCGCGAAAGACCCGCGGATCGCGGGGGTCAAGGAGGCGTCGGGCAGCCTCGAGCAGGCCTGCGAGATCCTGCGCGCGCGGCCGGCGGGGTTCTCGGTCCTCTCGGGCGAGGACTCGCTCGCGCTCCCGATCGTCGCGTGCGGAGGAGACGGCGTGATCGCGGTCGTCTCGAACGAAGCGCCGTCCCTCCTCGTCGAGCTGACGGCGGCCGCGCTCGCGGGCGAACGCGCATGCGCCGCGGCCCTCCAGGCGCGCCTCTTCCCGCTCATGAAGGCGAACTTCCGCGAGTCGAACCCGATCCCCGTCAAGTGGGCGCTCGAGAGGCTCGGGCTCATCGGCGGAACGCTCCGGCTGCCGCTCGTCTCCCTCGCGCCCGCGCACCACGGGCCGATGGAGGACGCGCTCCGGGCGGCCGGCCTTCTCGACGACGCGGGCCGGCCCGTCGAGGCGGTGGCGGCATGACGCGGGACGACGTCTTCGCGCTGCTGGCCGGCCTCGAGCGCGGGGACGTGCGGGCGGCTTCGTGCGGGGCGGACGGCTGCTGGGCCGCGGACGCTGCGGTCAAGGAAGGCATCCTCGCGGCCTTCCGTCTCGGCATCGAGGAGCCGTCCTCCGCCGGGCCGCTCCACTTCCGCGACCGCGACACGCTCCCGCCACGCATGCCGCTGCCCGAGGGCGTCCGGGTCGTGCCGGGCGGCACCGCGCTCCGGCGCGGGGCGTTCCTCGCGAAGGGCGTCGTCGTGATGCCGCCGGCCTACGTCAACGTCGGCGCCTACGTCGACGAGGGGTCGATGATCGACAGTCACGCGCTCGTCGGATCGTGCGCGCAGGTCGGCAAGCGCGTGCACCTGTCGGCCGCCGCGCAGGTCGGCGGCGTCCTCGAACCCGCGGGCGCCGTGCCGGTCGTCCTCGAGGACGAGGTCTTCGTGGGCGGAGGCGCGGGCGTTTACGAGGGCGTCTGCGTGAGGAGGCGCGCGGTCCTCGCGGCGGGCGTCATCCTGACCGCGTCGAGCGTTCTTTTCGACCTCGTGCACGAGAGGGAATACCGCTCGACGCCCGAGCGCCCGCTCGTCGTGCCCGAGGGCGCGGTCGTGGTCATGGGCGCACGCCCGGCGCCCGGCGCGTGGGGCAAGTGTCACGGCCTCTCGCTCGCGGCGCCGGTGATCGTGAAGTACCGCGATGCCAAGACGGACGCACGCACGGTGCTCGAGGCGGCGCTGCGATGAGGCGCTCCCGGATCGCGCTTCACGCGGGCCACCCAGGACGCCCCTGACCCTGCTCCCGGCGGAGGGATAATCGCCGGCTCGAGGGAGGCTTCCATGGAGGTCCGCTCGCTCGGCGCGCACGGCCCGTCGGTCTCGGCCATGGGCCTCGGCTGCATGGGGATGTCCGAGTTCTACGGGACGCGCGACGACGAGGAATCGATCCGCACGATCCACGCGGCCCTCGACGCCGGAATCGACTTCCTCGACACCGCCGACATGTACGGCCCGCACACGAACGAGATGCTCGTCGGGAAGGCCCTCGCGGAGCGGCGCGGGCAGGCCCTCGTCGCGACGAAGTTCGGCATCGTCCGCAACCCGGCCGACCCCTCGAGGCGCGGCGTCTCCGGACGCCCGGAGTACGTGCGGTCGTCCTGCGAGGGAAGCCTGAAGCGTCTCGGCGTCGAGACGATCGACCTCTATTACCAGCACCGCGTCGACCCGTCGACGCCGATCGAGGAAACCGTCGGCGCGATGGCGGCGCTCGTGAAGGAGGGCAAGGTCCGCTGGATCGGCCTCTCCGAGGCCTCGCCCGAGACTCTCCGGCGCGCGAGCAGGATCCACCCGATTGCCGCCCTCCAGAGCGAGTACTCGCTCTTTTCGCGTGACGTCGAGGCGGCCGTCCTCCCCGCGTGCCGCGAGCTCGGCATCGGCTTCGTGGCGTACGCCCCGCTCGGGCGCGGCTTCCTCTCGGGGAAGTACCGCAGCCTCGCGGACTTCCCTGAGGGCGACTACCGCCGGACGGCGCCCCGCTTCCAGGGAGAGAACTTCGCGAAGAACCTCGCGCTCGTCGCGAAGGTGGCCGACCTCGCGCGCCGCAGGAAGGCGACCCCCGCGCAGGTCGCGCTCGCGTGGGTCCTCTCGCGCGGCAGGACGATCGTGCCGATCTTCGGAACGAAGAGCCGGGACCGGCTCCAGGAAAACATCGACGCCGCGGACGTCGCCCTCACGAAGGCCGACCTCGCCGAGCTCGAGGCCGCCTTCCCGCCCGGCGTCGCGGCGGGCGAGCGCTATCCGGCCGCGGCGATGGCGACGATCGGACGCTGAGTCTCTTTCCCGTCCGCGGGCCCGTCCGCCGTCTAGAATCCCCGACATGAGCGTCAAGGTTCCCGAGGCCGCCGCCTTTCCCCTGACCCCGGAGCAGGACCGGATCCGCGCCGCGAAAGAGGAGTGGCGGAAGAAGGCGGCCGCCGCCTTCGCGAAGACGCCCGCGTGGCGGAGGGACTTCACGACGGTCTCGTCGGCGGAGGTCAACCCGCTCGCGACTCCGGACGACCTCGGCGGGTTCGATTACGCGCGCGACCTCGGCTGGCCCGGCGAGTTTCCGTACACGCGCGGCGTCCAGCCGACGATGTACCGGGGCAAGCCGTGGACGATCCGGCAGTTTGCGGGCTTCGGGACGGCGCTCCAGACGAACGAACGCTTCAAGCAGCTCCTCGCGCACGGCCAGACGGGCCTCTCGACGGCCTTCCATCTCCCGACGCTCTACGGCTACGACTCGGACCACGCCATGGCTGCAGGTGAAGTCGGGAAGTGCGGCGTGGCCGTGGACTCGCTCCGCGACTTCGAGGTCCTCTTCGACGGGATCGATCTCGGCGCCGTCACGACGTCCATGACGATCAACTCCACGGCTCCCATCGCCCTCGCGATGTACCTCGCCGTCGCCGAGAAGCACGGCACGCCCTGGTCGAAGGTCGGCGGCACGCTCCAGAACGACATCCTCAAGGAATACATCGCGCAGAAGGAGTACATCTTTCCGCCACGGCCCTCGATGCGGCTCGTGACGGACCAGTTCTCGTTCTGCGCGAGACACGTCCCGCGCTGGAACACGGTGTCGGTTTCCGGGTACCACATTCGCGAGGCCGGCTCGACGGCGCTTCAGGAGCTCGCGTTCACGCTGCGCGACGGGATGGAGTACGTGAAGTACGGCGTCGACGCGGGCCTCGACGTCGACACGTTCGCGCCGCGCCTCTCCTTCTTCTTCAATGCGCACAACGACTTCTTCGAGGAGATCGCGAAGTACCGCGCGGCCCGCCGCATCTGGGCGAAGGTCATGCGCGACCGGTACGGCGCGAAGAAGGCCGAGAGCTGGAAAATGCGCTTCCACTCCCAGACGGCCGGCGTCACGCTCACCGCCCAGCAGCCGTACAACAACGTCGCGCGCGTCGCGATCCAGTCCCTCGCGGCCGTGCTCGGCGGGACGAACTCGCTCCATGCAAACGCTCTCGACGAGACGCTCGCACTTCCGACGGAGTTCGCCGCCAAGATCGCCGTGCGCACGCAGCAGGTCATCCTCCACGAGACGGGCGTCGTCAACTCGATCGACCCGCTCGGCGGCTCGTACCTCGTCGAAGAGCTGACGAACCGGATGGAGGCAGGGGCGTTCGACTACTTCCGCCGAATCGACGCTTTCGGGGGCATGGTCGAGGCCATCGAGGCCGGCTTCCCGCAGCGGGAGATCATGGATGCGGCCTACCGGTTCCAGCGCGCCTACGACGCGAAGGACAAGGTCATGGTCGGCGCGAACGCCTTCACGGAGTCCCTTCCCGAGGACGACGTCCCGACCCTCGTGATCTCCGAGGAGACCGCCGCCCGGCAGGTCGCGCTCCTGAACGAGGTCCGGCGGACGCGCGACTCGAGGACGGCCATGGGGAAGCTCGCCGACCTCAAGGCCGCCTGTGCGGGCGGCGCGAACGTCATGCCCCCGCTCGTGGAGGCCGTGAAGGCCTACGCCACGGTCGGGGAGATCTCGGACGTCATGCGCGAGGTGTTCGCGACGTACGAGGAGCCCGCGGTATTCTGAGGCGGCCCGGATCTTGCGGGTAGACTCTGCGTGATGCCTGTCCGACGTGTCCACGCCGCCCTCGTCCTCATCCTCCTCGCCGCCACCGCAGCCGCCCCGGCGCGCGCCGGGTCCGGCGTGCCGGCGCTGACGCCCGCCGAGACGAAGCGAAAGGAGGCGACCGAGCATTACCTCAGGGCCCGCCTCTTCGCCCAGGACACCGAATTCGAGGAAGCGGTCAAGGAGTTCCGCAAGGCCGTCGAGCTCGACCCCGACAACGGCGCCCTTCATCGCGAGTACGGCGAGCTTATGCGCGACATCCCGATCTACCCGGAGGCCGAGCGCGAAGCGCGCCGGGCCGTCGCGCTGACGCCGGAGAGCGCCGGGGCGCATCGCCTTCTCGGGCAGGTGCTCCTCGCGACCGCGAAGGAGAAGGCCGCGCTCGAGGAGGCGGCCGCCGAGCTGAAGAAGGCGGCGGACCTCGCGCCGCCCGATCCGCAGGGCGCGGTGGCGCTCGCGCAGGCGTACCTGAAACTCGAGAAGCCGAAGGAGGCCGTGGCCGCGCTGGAAACGGTCGCGGACCGGGCGCACGGACCGTCCTTCCTCCTTCTCTACGGCGAGGCGCTGGAGCGAGACGGGCAGACAGCGAAGGCCGAGGAGATCTACCACGCCCTCCTCGATCAGGACCCCGAGAACCGCGCGGCGTCGATCGGCCTCCTGCGCGTCTACGACCGTTCGCACCAGTTCGACAAGGAAGCCACGCTCCTCGAGTCGTTCCTGAAGGGTCAGCCCGGAAACCTCGCGGCGAAGACGCAGTACGCGACCGTCCTTCTCCGTGCCCGGCGGTTCCCCGAGTCGCGCAAGGTGTTCGAGCAGGTCCTCGCGGCCGACCCCGGCAACCGCGACGCCCTGAGAATGTACGCCGCGCTCCTCTCCGAGACGCGCGAGACGGACAAAGCGGACGAGATCCTGCGCAAGCTCCAGTCGCTCGAGCCGGACGACCCGGAGGTCTCCTACCGCCGGGCGATGAACTTCCTGGACGCGCACCGCCTCGACGAAGCCGAGCGGGTCCTCCAGGACCTGAAGAAGTCGCTCGCCGCGAAGAAGACGGACGGACCGGAAGCCGGCCAGATCGACGGCCAGCTCGCGTACATCGCGTACCTGAGGAAGGACTATGCGCGTGCGACGGCGCTTCTGAAGCCGCGCCTCTGGGACGCCGAGGGCGTCAACCTCCAGGCGTTCAACCTCCTCGCGCAGATCGCGCGCGACCAGGACGACTGGGCGGGCGGTCTGCTCCTGGCGCGCGAGGCGATGGAGAAGGGCGGCAGGAAGACGCCGAACGTTCGGGCCACGTACGCCGAGTTCCTGCTGCGCTCGTCCGCCCCCGCCGACAAGGCCGAGGGCGAGAAGGTCCTCGCGACGCTCGCCACCGAGGACAAGCCGGGGATCCTCGCGGCCGCGGACGCCTGGCAGCGCCTCGACCAGTACGGACGCGCGGCGGACGTCTCGCGCAAGGGTCTGGAGCGCGAAAAGGACGATCCCGAGCTCCTGTTCCGTCTCGCGGCCTCGCTGGAGCGCGAGAAGAAGGTGAGCGAGTCCGAGGTCGCGTTCGAAAGGCTCCTCAAGGTTCGCGCCGACCACGCGCCGGGCATGAACTACCTCGGCTACATGTGGGCCGACCGGGGAGAGAACCTGCCGCGCGCGCTCGAGCTGATCCGCAAGGCCGTGGACCTCGAGCCGTCGAACGGCGCCTACCTCGACTCCCTCGGCTGGGTCTATTTCCGGATCGGAAAGCTCGACAAGGCCGAAGAGAATCTCCTCGTCGCCTCGACGCTGAACCCGGACGACGCGACCGTCGAGGAGCACCTCGGCGACCTCTGGGAAAAGAAGGGCGAGCTCGCGAAGGCGCGCGAGAGCTGGAAACGCGCGCTCACGCTGAAGCCCGACCCCGAGAACAAGGTCCGCCTCGAGGAGAAGCTCCGGAAGACCGAAAGCTCCGACGCGAAAAAGTGACCGTGAGTTCCCGTTTGCTGCGGGTTGCCGGTGGGGCCGTCGCCGGGCTGGTTTTCTTCCTGGAAGGTGCGTGTAGCAGCGGGACGCCGGCCGGCGCCGAAAGCAAATCCGCCGCGCAGGCGTCTCCCTCTTCACCTTCCAAAGAAATCCCCTCCTCGGTCCTCGCTGCGTACGACGCCGGCCGCATCAGGGCGTGGGATCCCTCCCGCCGCTTCAAGGCGCTCTTCAAGGCGGAAGCGTCCCCGAAGGTCGGAGCGGTCGGACGCGGCTGGCTCTCCGTATGGTGGGACGGCGCGAGCGGAACGCTCACGTGGCGGGCGTCGGCGCCGATCGCGGGCGGCGGAAGGGGAGGGATTCTCCGAGTGAAAGAGGGCGGGGGCGGCGCCGAAGCAGAGGACGAAGGCTCGCCGCTCGCCAAACGGTTGTCGGCGGCTGACGCCGTCGCCTGCATCCTGGGCGCGCCGCCGCCGTCTGCCAAGGCCCCGTCAGCTTTCGAAGAAACACCGAGAGGCTTGCGTTTCCGCATCGATGACACGAAGCGCTTCGTGCTTCTCGACGAGCACGGGACGCCGATCGAGCTCTCGTTCCCGAACGGCGAGGTCGTGAAGCTCCAGCCCGGAGAGGGCGTTCCGCGGCGCATCGAGGCGAACGGCCGGGACGGCCGCGCGGTCCTCACCCTCGAGAGCTACGGCCCCTGGCCCGCCGGCGAAGAGGTTCCGCCGAGGTGAGCGGGGACCGTTCGGGCCTGAGCGTCACGTCGTTCGCGAAGGTCAATCGCGACCTTCGCGTCCTCGGGAAGAGGGCAGACGGCTACCACGAGCTCGACACCGTTTTCCAGAGCATCGATCTTTTCGACACGCTGAATTTCTCAGAAGGTGAAGAGGGGGAAGGAGCCGAGGAGGATGTCTCTCTGACGATCGAAGGCAATGCGGCGGGACAGCTCGCTGCGGACTCCTCGAACCTCATCCTCCGCGCCGCGCACGTCTTGCGCGAGAAGTTCGCGGTGCGCCGCGGCGCCCGCATTCACCTTTCGAAGAAAATCCCCATCGGCGGTGGGCTCGGCGGCGGCAGCTCGAATGCTGCGTCGGCGCTGCGCGGGCTCGTCTCCCTCTGGAAGCTGTCGCCGGCCGATGCGGAGCTGCACGAGCTCGCAGCCTCTCTCGGCTCGGACGTTCCCTTCTTTCTCCTCGGCGGCCGCGCCCGCGGCCGTGGGCGCGGCGAGATCCTGACGCCCCTGCCGGACGGCCCGGAGGAGTGGCTCCTCCTCGTCTTTCCGCCCTTTTCCCTTTCCACGGCAGAGGTTTACGCCCGTGTGAAGGCGCGCGCCTTGACGGGAAGTCCTTCTGCCACTAAAGTTTCCGGCTCCGAGACTGGTGGCGGGCCGGAGCGGAACGACCTCGAGCGGGCGGCGGAATCTCTCAGGGGGGAATTGCGCCGCATCCGGTCCGCACTCGCGGGGGCGGGTGCGCGCAGCGCCCGGCTCTCCGGGAGCGGCTCGACGGTCTTCGGGACGTTCGGGACGAAGGAAGAAGCCTCGCGGGCGATGGCGTCGCTCGAGGGGATCGGAAACGAGACGAAGGCGAGGATGGCGATCGTGAAGACCGTTTCCCGGGCCGAGTTCGCGCGCCGCGCGGCTCCTGTCCGGCTCGTGCAACGCGGATGAGACCCGTCTGCGCGAGAATCCACGTGAGGCTTCCGGATGGGGAGTCGACAAGTGGTAAGTCAGCGGTCTTTGGAACCGCCTACCGGAGGTTCGAATCCTCCCTCCCCAGCCATTTTCCGCGCCCCCGGACGGGCGGAACGAAGAAGTAGATGGAACGATTCGCCTACGGTGATCTGAAAGTCTTCGGCGGCCGGGCCCACCCGGCGCTCACGGGCGAGATCTGCCGCAACCTCGGGCGCGAGGCCGGCCGGGTCACGCTCTACAACTTCTCCGACGGCGAGAACTACTGCCAGATCGACGAAAACGTCCGAGGCGCGGACGTTTTCATCGTCCAGCCCACGGGCCCGCCGGCGAACCACAACATCATGGAACTCCTGATCATGCTCGACGCCTTCAAGCGCTCCTCGGCGTCGCGCGTGACGGCCGTGCTCCCGTACTACGGGTACGCGCGGCAGGACCGCAAGGACAAGCCCCGCGTCCCGATCACGGCGAAGCTCTCGGCCGACCTCATCACGGCCGCGGGCGCGGATCGCGCGCTCTGCATCGACCTGCACGCCGCGCAGATCCAGGGCTTCTTCAACATCCCGGTCGACCACCTCTTCGCGGCGCCGGTCCTCCTCGACGCGATCCGCGACGCGAGCCTCGATCCGCTCACGGTCGTCTCACCGGATGCCGGCGGCGTCGAGCGCGCCCGCGCCTTCGCGAAACGCCTCGGCGCCGGCCTCGCGATCGTCGACAAGCGGCGCAAGGGGAAGAACGAGGTCGAGATCCTCCACGTCATCGGCGACGTCCGAGACCGCAACGTGATCGTCGTCGACGACATCATCGACACGGCCGGGACGCTCATCAACACCGTCATCGCCCTCAAGGACTCCGGCGCGCGCCGCATCTTCGCGGGCTGCGTCCACGCCGTCCTCTCCGGTCCCGCCATCGACCGCATCAACGGCAGCCCGATCGAGCGGATCTTCTGCTCGAACACGGTTCCCCTCGAGGAGAAGCTCGCCCGCTGCCCGCTCCTGACGCCGCTCTCGATCGCCCCGCTCCTCGCCGAGGCGATCCAGCGCATTCACCAGGGAGCCTCCGTCAGCTCGTTGTTCGTCTGATTTTTCGGCCACAGGCCGGACCGCACGCCCGGGAAATTCCTCCCGGACCGTGCGCCCGAAGAAAGGAACCATGCTCCAGGAAAACATCGTCGTCGAAGTCGAGAAGAGGGACGCCACCGGCAAGAACGCCGCGAACCGCCTCCGGGCAGCCGACCTGATCCCCGCCGTGCTCTACGGCGGCGGCAAGGGGATGGACACCTGGTCGCTCCAGGTCCCGCGCAAGACCCTCTCGAATCTCCTGAACAAGGGCCTGCACGGCAACGCGATCTTCAAGCTGCAGCTCAAGGGCACGGACCAGCAGCGGCACGTGATGATCCGCGACCTCGCGCTCGACCCGGTCACGCGACACATGCTGCACGTGGACTTCGTCCGCGTCCTCCTCGACAAGAAGCTCCGCGTCAAGAGCGACGTCGAGGTCGTCGGGATCGCGGTGGGCGTCAAGGAAGGCGGCATCCTGAACATCGTCACGCACGAGGTCCTCATCGAGTGCCTCCCGGCGGACATCCCGGAGTCGATCAAGATCGACGTCAGCGAGATGAAGGTCCACGACTCCTTCCGCGTTTCCGACCTCAAGGTCGGCGACAAGATCAAGGTCCTCGAGAGCCCGGGCCGCGTCATCGCGCACGTCGGCGTGCCGAAGGCCGAGGAAGTCGTCGCCGCCGTCGCCGCCGTTCCGGGCGCCGAAGGCGCCGAAGCGGCCCCGTCCGCCGAGCCCGAGGTGATCAAGAAGGGCAAGAAGGACGAGGAGGGCGCCGAGCCTGCCGCGGCCGGAGCGAAGGCCCCCGCCGCCGCCCCGAAACCCGAGAAGAAGGACAAGAAATAAGCACGGACGGCCTTTTCCTCGTGGTGGGACTCGGCAACCCCGGCGACCGGTATTCCGGGACGCGCCACAACGTCGGCTTCGACGTCGTGCAGGCGTTCGCGGAGAAGGCCGCCGGCGGTCCGCCGCGCCTCGACCGGCTCGACTGCCGCGCCCTCACCGGGCGCGTCCGGGTGGGGGACCGCCCCGTCCTCGTCGCGAAGCCCCAGACGTACATGAACGCGTCGGGGGAGTCCGTGAAGGGCCTCGCGGCCAAGTACGACGTCCCGCTCGACGGCCTGGTCGTCGTCTCGGACGACACGGCGCTGCCGGTCGGGACGATCCGGATCCGGCGGTCGGGCTCCTCGGGCGGCCAGAAGGGCCTCCAGTCCGTGATCGACTGCTTCGGCACGAGCGAGTTTCCGCGCCTCCGCCTCGGCGTGCGCGGAGAGAACTTCCAGCCCGGCGAGCCGCTCGACGCGTACGTCCTGTCCCGCTTCTCGAAGAAGGAGCGCCCCGCGATCGACGCCGCGATCGGCGCCGCCTGCGACGCGCTCACCATGATCGTCACCGACGGCGTCGACGCCGCCATGAACCGCTTCAACCGTTCGCCCGAGGAATCCGCTTCGGCGAACTGAATCAACCTTGGCTCGGCGCCGGACCAGAGGTCCACAGCCGCGCCTCGCGACGGGCTCTCCCGCCGCGATCCAGAAGGAGGAACACCCCGTGGCCACCCCGATCCCGCAGCGACAGTACGACATGGTCTTCCTGGTCGTCCCCGAGAAGGACGAAGCAGGCGCCCAGGGCGTCGTCGAGGAGTTCCGCAAGCTCCTCGTCGACCAGGGCGCGACGATCGAGAAGGACGAGACGATGGGCCGCCGCCGCCTCGCCTACACGATCAAAAAGAAGAACGAGGCGACGTACCACAACTTCCTGTTCCGCGGCTCGTCCGCCTGCGTCGCCGAGGTCCAGCGCAAGCTGCGCCTCTCGGAGGACATCCTCAGATTCCTGACCGTCCGCATCGACGAAGAGGTCAAGCACGGCCTCAAGGTCGCCCGCAACACCAAGCCGCGCCGCCCGCGCCCCGAGATCTCGGACGCGCCGATGGCCGCCCCCGCCGCTCCCGTGGCTCCCGAGGCCGCGGAAGGGCGCGAGTAGGAGCCCGCAATGGCCGCACCCGTTCGCAAGCCCGCCAAGAAGAAGTTCTTCGTCCGCCGCAAGCGCGTCTGCAAGTTCACGGTCGAGAAGATCGGCTACATCGACTTCAAGGACGTGAAGCTCCTCGCGGGGTTCGTCCCCGAGCGCGCCAAGATCCTCCCGCGCCGCATCAGCGGCACGTCCGCCTTCTACCAGCGCAAGCTCGCGACCGCGATCAAGCGCGCGCGGTACCTGGCGCTGCTCCCGTACGTGTCTGATTAGAAAATCGTTCTCCGCCTTCTGGGGGGCGCTCGCCGCGGCTGTGACCGCGGCGGCGCCGCCCTTCGGCGTCTTCCTTCTGCCGTTCGCGGCCGGACGCCTCGGCGTCGCCGCGCTCACGGCCGAGCGCTCCGCGTGGGGGTTCCTGCTTCCCGCCTGCGCGCCGCCTCTCGCGCTTCTCCTCGGCGCGGTCCTCGCGCCCGGGGCCGCCGGTCCGGCGTTCGTTCTCGCGGTGGCGTTCGTCTCCCTGCCGGCCGCCGCGCTCTACGTCACGGGCCAGGGCGGGCTGCGCCGCGACCGCGCGCTCCTCGTCGTCTTCGCGGTCACGGGCGTCGGCGCTCTCGCGGCGCTTCTCGGCATGGGCGTCGCGACCGGGAGCGACCCCGGCGAAGTCGTGGCCGCCCGCTGGGCCGCAGCGGTCCCGGAGCTCGTCGCAAACTACCGCTCGAGCGGCTGGGGGGAGTCCTCCGTCGCCTGGGTCTCCCGGCTCTTCGAGATATTCCGGCTGGCCCTCCGGGACCAGCTCCCCGGCCTCGTCCTCGCGGTCGCGATGGGGCACGCCGCCCTCGTCGTGTACGGATTCGCGCGGGCGAGCGGCATCGCCGCGGCCGACTGGGAAGACGCCTCCTTCAGCCGTTTCCGGACGCCGCTCGCCGCCGCCGCCCTGTTCGTGCCGGTGGGCGTCCTCGCCGCTCTCGCGGGTCCCGACCTGCGCAGGCCCGCCGTGGACATCCTGCTGCCGCTCTCCGTCTTGTTTTTTCTGCGAGGCCTCGCCATAATCCGCGCTCTTCTCGACCGGGGAAGAGCCGGCCTTCTGGGCCGGGCGCTCGTTTACGCGCTGGTCTTTCAGATGCCGTTCCCCTTCCTTCTCGCGCTCGGAGGACTGTTCGACGAGTTCGTCGACGTCCGGGCGAGGCTCGACCGGATTCCTCCGGCCGAAGGAGGGCCGCCCGGCTTCTGAGACCGGTGGAACACATGAAGAACTTAGGAGTTCCGCGATGAAACTCGTTCTGACCGACGACGTGAAGGGCCTCGGACACCGGGGCGACGTCGTGACCGTCGCCGACGGCTACGGCCGCAACTTCCTGCTCCCGAAGACGCTCGCCTACCCGGCGACGCCCGGGAACGTGAAGCGCCTCGAGCAGGAGAAGAAGCGCTACGACACCCGCGTCGCGAAGGAAAAAGAGCAGGCCGAAGGGATCGCGAAGTCCGTCGAGGGGACGAAGATCGTCCTTCACAAGAAGGCGGGCGAGGGCGACCACCTCTATGGCTCCGTCACGGCCGCGGAGGTCGCCGACGGCCTCGCCGCGAAGGGGATCACGATCGACAAGAGGCGCGTCGAGCTCGAGGAGCCCATCAAGCGTCTCGGCTCGCATACGGTGCACGTCAAGATCCACAAGGACGTGACGGTCGCCGTCATCGTCGAGGTCCTTCCGATCTCCCAGTAGTTCGGAAAAGAGAAGGACCTTCTTAGAAGGTCAAGAAAGAGAGCGGCGGCCCGCGTGGCGCCGGCGGGCCGTGGCGACCGCCGCCGCCCCTCTTCACCTTCTGAGCAATCCCCGGTCCGAACTCCCCGGCTTTCCCCTCCCGTACAATCGCGACACGATCTCATGACGCTCGCGCCGGGCACCCGTCTCGGGTTCTACGAAATCCTCGCCCCGCTGGGCGCCGGGGGGATGGGAGAGGTCTACAGGGCCAGGGACCCGCGCCTCGATCGGGAGGTCGCGGTCAAGGTGCTGCCGAGGGATTTCCTGGAAGGTGAAGAGAGGAAGGCGCGCTTCGAGCGCGAGGCACGCATTCTGGCGAGCCTGAATCACCCGGGCATCGCCGCGGTCCATTCATTCGAGGAAATCCCCGGTCTCGCTCTCTCTTCGTCCGGCTCCGTTCCCGTCCTCGTGATGGAGCTCCTCGAGGGCGAGACGCTCCGCGCGCGCCTCGCCGGAGGCGCGCTGCCCGTGCGCAAGGCCGTGGACTTCGGCGCGCAGATCGCGCGGGGCCTCGCGGCCGCGCACGAGAAGGGCGTCGTCCACCGCGACCTCAAACCCGAGAACCTCTTCGTCACGAAGGACGGGCGCGTCAAGATCCTCGACTTCGGCCTTGCCAAGAGCATCGAAAGCGCGATCGGCAGTGGCGGCACGAACCTCCCGACGCAGTCCAAGGGCACGGAGCCCGGGGCGGTCCTCGGGACGCTCGGGTACATGTCGCCCGAGCAGCTCCGCGGCCTGCCGGCGGACCACCGTACCGACCTGTTCAGCTTCGGCGCCGTCCTCTACGAGATGCTGTCCGGACGCAAAGCGTTCCGCGGCGACACGGCGGCGGACACCGTCTCGGCGATCCTTCGCGAGGACCCCCCCGAGCTCTCCGCGACGAACCGGACGATCCCGCCCGCCCTCGAGCGGGTCGTGCGGCACTGCCTCGAGAAGAGCCCGGACGAGCGCGCCCACTCCGCACACGACCTCGCGTTCGACCTCGAGTCGTTCTCGACGGCGTCGTCGGGGCCGTCGCCGGCGCCGGGTTCGCGGATCGCGATCCGCGCGCCGCGCTTCGGCGTCGTCCTCGCGGCGGCCGCGTGCCTCGGGATCGGCGTCACCGCGGGCGCCCTGCTGTGGAAGCGGCCAGCCCCCGCGCCGCCGACGTTCCATCGCCTCACGTTCCGCAGGGGGAACATCCTCTCGGCGCGGTTCGCGCCCGACGGCCGCACGATCGTCTACGGCGCCGCCTGGGGCGGCGCGCCTTCGGAGGTCTTCACGGTGAGGACGGAGGGCCCGGAGTCGCGTCCGCTGGGCCTTCCGAACGCGACCGTGGCCTCCGTCTCGAGCGGCGGCGAGCTCGCGATCCTGTCGCGCGAGGGCCTGAACGACAACAGCCGTTGGGCGACGCTCTCCCGCGTGCCGCTCTCGGGCGGCGCGCCGCGCCCGCTTCTCGAGGAGGTCACGGACGCGGACTGGACGCCGGACGGCAAGGACCTGGCCGTGATCCGGACCCGCGACGGAGGGGGCCGACGGATCGAGATGCCGGAGGGGAAGCTCCTCTACGAGTCGCCCAACCGGATCGGTTTTTTGCGCGTTTCTCCGGACGGCTCGCGCGTGGCCTTCGAACTGGAGGAGGAGAACGATCGCTCTTCGCTCCGGGTGGTCGATCGCGCCGGGAAGGTCCGGACGCTCCTGGGTCCGATGGCCGTGTTTTCGGGGCGGTTTGCCTGGAGCACGTCGGGCCGCGAGATCGTGTACTTCGGTGGCCGCGACCGGCAGGATGCGGCGCTCAGGGCCGTCGATCTCGACGGGAGGGTCCGGACCCTCTATCGCTCGACGGGATCTCTTTTCGTCCACGACGTTTTCCCGGACGGACGGATGCTGATCGAGCACGCGGAAAGCGTGCGCGGGATCATGTTCTCGCGCCTCGGAGACAAGGCGGAGACGGACCTCTCGTGGTTCGACCGCTCGCGGATCGTCGCCGTCGCGGCCGGGGGCAACGCGATTCTCTTCAACGAGGCCGGGGAGGCGATGGGCGAACGGCCCCAGGCGTTCTTCCGGAAGACGGACGGCTCGCCCGCCGTGCGCCTCGCGGATGGCGAGGCGCTCGCCCTCTCGAGGGACGCGACCCGCGTTCTCCTGCGCACGGGAGAGGGCCTCACGATCGCGCCCGTGGGCGCCGGAACGCCGGTCCCGGTCGCGCTCGGACCGATCGCCGAAGTCGAGAACGCTTCGTTCCTTCCGGACGGGAAGGGGATATTCGTGCACGGCTCCGAGAAGGGAAGGCCAATGCGCCACTGGGTGGTCGAGCCGCCCGCCCCTCCGCGGCCGGTCTCGCCCGAGACGCTGCTTGGCACGGCCGGCCTTCTCTCTCCGGATGGACGGTCGGCGGTGTGCTGGTCCGCCGACACATCCGTTCTCGGCATCCTGCCGCTGGAGGGCGGCCCCGTTCGTCCGCTCGTCGGGACCGAGTACGACGATCCGCTCGGCTGGACTCCCGACGGCCGCGCACTCTACGTCCGTCCGAGCCCGGGGCAAGGGCGTGAGATTTACACGCTCGACGTGACGACGCTCGCGCGCAAGAGGTGGAAAACCCTCACGCCGCCGGATTCCGCGAGCATTCCGAGTCTGCCCGACCTCGCATTTGCGCCGGACGGATCCGCCTACGCCTACACGTACCAGCGCGTCCTCACGTCGGACCTCTACGTCGTCGAAGGGCTGAGGTGACTCCTCAGCCGGGCGGCCCGCCGTCCTTGGCGGGCTTCGGCATCGATGGCGGCGCGGCGAGCTTCGGGGCGTCCGTGAGCGTGACCTCGTCGCCCTTCGCCTCGCCGCGCTTCGGGGCGTAGATCGCGCGCTGGAGGTACTGCGGGAGGCTCGCGACGGCGTGCGGCTGGTCGCCGCACATCTCCGTCGGCTGTGTCCCGTTCACGAACGCCATGAGGACGGTCTTCGCGCAGCTCGGCGTCGCGCGGTAGCCGGTCGCCTCGTCGACGGGCACGAGGACGACGCCGGGCGGCATGTCGAAATCGTCCGCCGGGCTCAGGATCCCCGCAGCCTTCATCCGCTCGGCGATCTTCATGAAGACCGGCAGCGCGACCTCGGCGCCCTGCGCGTGAGTGCCGCCCGCGAGAGGCCTTCGCGCGTCGTGGCCGATCCAGACCGCGATCGTGTACTTCGGCGTCATCCCGATGAACCACGCGTCGGAGTAGTCGTTCGTCGTGCCCGTCTTCCCGGCGAGGTTCAGGCCGAGCTTCGCCGCGGCCGCGCCCGTCCCGCGCTGCGTGACGCCCCGCATCATCCCGAGCAGAACGTAGGCCGAGGCGGGGGACGTCGCCTCCTTCGGCTCTGGTGTCCACTGTTCGAGTGTGACGCCGTCTGCGTTGCGGATCTTCTCGATGAACGCGGGCTTGTAAACGAGGCCTCCGGCCGCGACGGACGCGTAGGCGGAGGCCATCTCGAGCGGCGTCACCTCGAACGCACCGAGCGCGAGGGACGGGTAGGCGAGGAGGTTCTGGCGGATCCCGAGCCGCCGGGCCGTCTCGATGACCGTTTTCGTCCCGACCAGGAGGTCGATGCGCACGGTCGCGAGGTTGATCGAGTGCTCGAGCGCGTACTGGTACGTGATGATCCCGTGGTACTCGCGCTCGAAATTCTGCGGCTGCCAGGGCTCCTGCTTCGGGTCGATGATGATCGAGATCGGCGCGTCGAGAACCGTGTCGGCGGGCGTGAAGCCCTGCTCGATCGCGGTCAGGAAGACGACCGGTTTGAACCCCGAGCCGACCTGCCGCAGCGCCTGGACGGCGCGGTCGAACTTCGAACGGTTGAAGTCGTAGCCCCCGACGAGCGCGCGGACGGCGCCCGTCGCATTTTCGAGGATGACGGCGGCGCCCTCGACGTTCGGGTCCTGGGCCACGATCGCCTCCGTCTTGCCGCCGTCGTTCGTGAGCGTCTCGATCTGGATCACGTCGCCGCGCGTCACGGCCTTCGCGGGGCTTCCCGCGCGCGTCCAGGCGAACGCGGAGGCGGGCAGCGCGAAGCGCTTGTCCGCGACGCGCACCTCGGCGCCCGTCTTCGACGCCGAGAGGACGACGGCCGTCATGACGTCCGCGGGCGCGGAGCCGTCCGCCCAGCTCGGGTCCTTCCACGTCTCGGGGTCGAGGCCCTCGGCGACGAGGTTGCGCGGCTTGCGGAACCCGGAGCGCCGGTCCTGTCGCCTGAGGCCCCAGCGCAGCGCGTCCTCGGTCCACCGCTGGAAGCGCGGGTCGAGCGTCGAGTCGACGCGCAGGCCCTCGCGATAGAGCTCGGTCTCTCCGTACTGCTTTTCGAGGTACTGGCGGACCTCCTCGCAGAAGTACGGACCCACCGTGGACTCTCGCGTTCCCTTCGAAACCTCGATCGGCGAGGCGGCTGCGGCCGCGCGCTCCCCCTCGGTGATGTAGCCCTCCTCGCGCATGCGGCGGAGGACGAAGTCGCGGCGGGTCTTCGCCGCAGGCGCGTTCCGCACCGGCGAGTAGAACGCGGGGCGCTGGATGATCCCGGCGAGGAGCGCGGCCTCCGGGAGCGTCAGGGCCTTCGCGTCGTGACCGAAGAACCAGCGGGAGGCGGCCTGGACCCCGTAGTTCCCGTGCCCGAACTGGATCTGGTTCAGGTACATCGTGAGGATCTGGTCCTTCGAGTACTGGCGCTCGATCTCGACGGTCAGGAACGCTTCGTTCACCTTGCGGGCGATCGTCTTTTCGGGCGAAAGGAACACGGCGCGCGCGAGCTGCTGGGTGAGCGTGGAGGCGCCCTGCGACATCCGGCGCGTCGCGATGTCCCTGAGGGCCGCTCCGCCGATGCGGATGAGGTCGATCCCGCTGTGGTCGTAGAAGCGCGCGTCCTCGGCCGCGAGGAGGGCCTTGACCATCACGTCGGGGATGTCCTTCCGCTCGATCAGGACGCGCCGCTCGATCGCGAAGCGCGCGATCGTCGATCCGTCCGCGCCCCGGATCTCCGTGACGATGTCGGGGCGGTACGTCGCGAGCTCGGAGACCTTGGGGATCCGGATCGCGCGCGAAAGGCCGTACCCGGCGCCGACCCCGAGGCCCGCGACGAGGAGGACGGGGACGAAGAGGACGGCGAGGGCCGCGGCGCGGCGTGCGCTCACGGCCCATTCTCGCACGCGCGAAACGCGTGGTACCGTCGCGCCCGCGGAGGACGCATGACCGAGAGCACACCGCCGCCCGTGCCGGCGCCGCTGATCCCGAAGCTCCCGACGACGCTTCCGTTCGAGGACGAGGCCGCGCGCACGCGCCGGGCCGGATGCCTGAAGTGGAGCCTCGTGGGCTGCGCCGGCGCGTCCGTCCTCGTGATCGTCGGGCTGCTCTTCGTCCTCTCGAACGCGAAGAAGCTCATGGGCCTCGCGTTCGAGAAGATCGGCGACCAGGTCGTCGCGGCCTCGGTGCCCGAGGTGACGCCAGCCGAGAAGGAGCGCTTCCGGGCGGCCCTCACGGCGTTCGCCGAGCGCGCGAAGTCCGGCAAGACGCAGCCCGCGACGGTCCAGGCGTGGCAGTCCCAGGTGACGGGCGCCCTCGCGGACGGGCGCGTCACCGTTGACGAGATCCACGGCCTCACGGCGTGGCTCGAGACCTCGGGCGCGGCGCCGCCGCCCAGTCCGTCGAAGTAGTAGAGGGAATGACGATGCGACGGCATTGGCCCGCTCGCGTCGGCCGCCTCGTTCGTTTCGTATTGGCCGCATCACTGCTTCTCGTGCCGCATTCGGCGCTGAAGGCGGAAGAAAGAGTCGAAGGCCTCCTTGACTGGTTTGCGCCTGTACCTGGTGTGCGGAGGGACACGTTTGCGGGACCTCTGGGCGCTTTCGAGCTTCGAGAGGGCAAGCTCGTCGTCTTGACCCAGACCGGTGTGGGCATCGTCGTTTCGACGATGGATGAAGCCGGGACCGTCCTCAGCAGGGCTGCCCTACCGATGGGCTGGTCGGAACCTTTCGGTGGGGACGAAACAGGTGTTCTCTATGCGAGTCGACGCTCTTCGAACCTTCATTGCGATCTCATGAAGTTCGACGTGCGGACGGGTCTGGCATTGTGGCCACGGCCGGTACGACTCACGGGCACCTTGGCGTCCGGCGGATTCCTCCACAGCCTCCTTGTTGCTCCAAACGGAGACGCTATCGCGACTGTCCGGGGCATGGGGGCGCGCGAACCCTCAACGTGGGAGATCTGGCGAGTCGATGGAATCGACGGTGTCGCGCGCTGGCGGCTCTGCCAGCCCGCAGGTCTGGATGGGCGTCGAGCGCCGGTCGTTCGTCTCGATCGCAAGGGCGATCTCGTCATTCTGGGAAGGGCCGTCATGCCCGGCAAGGGCGACTCGTGGGCCGTCTTCAAGTTCGCTGGGCTCGATGGAAGCCTCTTATGGGGTCCGTTTCTCGTAACCGGCGATGAGGGCAGCGCGACCTCGCCCGCGGATGTGGCGCTGGGCGACGAGAGTGTGTTCGTGACAGGTCAGGTCGTATTCGACGGACTCTGCCGTTGGGTGACGGTGAAGCTCTCGGCGCGGGACGGGAGGCCGATGTGGGGACCCGTCGTTCATTCGTTCCGAGACTCGGCGTGGTCGGGTCGCAGTGAGCCGGAGACGGCAAGGGTCGACTCGCACGGCGATGTCGTCATTTCGTCGCGATTTGACCTGAGGGAATACGCGAAGCTAGACGGGGCTACCGGCCGACTCAGGTGGCTGACGAGAGACCCAGGTGGCCGGAAAAGTGTCTCTTGGGCGCTCGATCCGGCAGGGAACGTCGTCGTGAGCGGCACGTACCACTCCGACTCGAATGATTTCTGGAAAACCTGGAACCTTCAGGGCGATACGGGTGCGGAAGGCTGGGGCGTGGCGCTCGACCTGTTCGGCCGCGAAAGTCGCCCGTACGCCTCGCTACAACTTGCGTCGGGGCGCATTGCCGTGCTTGGGCGTGGAGTTGATATCGAAACGAATCCTTACCGGTGGATCGCGCGAGCGGCTGTCCAGATCGTGGATTCCTCCAGCGGAACCGCCCGCGAGTTTCGACTGGAGGAAGAGGAGGGTGTGACCCAGCAGCGTCCGCTCGCCGCCTATGCGACAGCTGGCGGGCTCGTGGTCGCTTCGATGGAGGGCGTTGCGGCGATGTTGGACGCTGCGACAGGTCGGAAGGTGTGGGGCCCCGTCGAGATGGGATCCGGGCGTGGGGGGGCCTGGTTCCGAGCCTCCGACGTTGATGTCGCCGGGGATCTGGTCTTCGCCGCCACGGAAGTGCCTGGCACGAAGTCCTCTGGCATGACGATCAAGCTCGCGGCACGGACGGGCGCAGTCCTGTGGCGGTCCCCACCGGTGCCGGACTCGACCGTGAGATCTGTAGCGTTCGACCGCACGGGAGACGTTCTCGAGATCGGAGACGTCGACGTCCCGGCGAGGCCGATTCGCGACGAGGATGAAGCGGGTCTACATGCAGACCTTCGGAGATCGGTCGTTCGAAAGCGTAGCGGTTCGAACGGGGAAATCCTCTGGAGCAGTGAGCCACTCTGCAGCGTCAGATCTGAGTCCGTCAGCATTGCGTCCGATGGTCGGTCGGGAGCGTTCGCCGTAGTCCGGTGTGGGTCCGATGACCCGGGCCGCAAGCTCCGGAACGCCCGAAGCGTTGCGGTCGGAATCGTCGACGGTCACGAGTCCTTCAGGATCGATCTCGGAGCTGATCCGGTCGTGGGTGTGAGGCGCGACAAGTCTGGTCACTTCATCGTGCTCCTGATGTCACCAACGGTTCGCAGAGCCTGGACCTGTCTGAAGTACGACGCACGCGGGCTGCTGGTCTGGAGTCGTGTCGAGGAGCCGGAGCCGAGGGAATCTCGAACGGCAGACCTCCTGGCCCTCGATCAGAACGGAGATGTCGTCGTCGTCGCACGAACCAATGATGGCCAAGGTCACCTCGCCTGGCGCGTCACGCGCTGCGCGGCTGACACCGGTCGAACACTCTGGGAGCGGAGTATTCCCGTCGAGTGGTCGCTCCACCCGGCGTATTCATTGCCACAACCAGTGCCGTTGTCCGCGATGATCCCCGCCGGCTCGAAGGACTTGTTCATCGCTGGTACGGGCGCTCTGATGGGAGATGCCGAGAGCGGCTCCGTGCTGCTAAAGCTCTCCGCAGTCACGGGCGAGACGCTTTGGTCACTGGGTCTAGAAGCCCCGGCCTTCTCGGGGGGCTCGTCCGGCGCTGGATTGATCGCTAGGCGCGGCGAAGTCTGGCTGGCGACCTCGCGGCGAGAGCGCGCCGTTGTATGCCACGTCGTCGAGTCGCTCGGCTTTCACGCGACGGGCCCGGCACTCCCTGCCGGACGGGAGGGACAGCCTTACTCCGTTGACCTCGGACCGGTGAACGGCCGGGGACCGCTGACCGTCACGCTTGCGAACGGCACGTTACCGCCCGGGTTGGCCTTGACGGAATCGGGTGTCGTGAGAGGCACGCCAGACGTGGCAGGCCGCTTCCCGATCTCGGTCAAGGCCAGCGACCGGGCATCGTCCGTGACGCGAACGTACGTCCTCGACGTCTTCGAATCGGGAGATGCCCCTCGATCCTCCAATGTGGGTTGGGCGCGCCCCAATTTCGATGATTCCTTTACCTCGTGCGCACCCCCGGTGGATTCAGGCACTCATATTCGATGAACGGCGCCCTGAGTATCCTCACTCCGTGACCGACTTCCAGGTCCTCTCCCCGCTCACGCCGCAGGGCGACCAGCCGCGCGCGATCGAGCAGCTCGTCGCGGGCTTCCGCGAGGGGAAGGAGAAGCAGGTCCTCCTCGGCGTCACGGGCTCGGGGAAGACGTTCACGATGGCGAAGGTCGTTGAGGCGCTGAACCGCCCGACGCTCGTCCTCTCGCACAACAAGACGCTCGCCGCGCAGCTCTACCAGGAGTTTCGCTCGTTCTTCCCGAAGAACCGCGTCGAGTACTTCGTCTCGTACTACGACTACTACCAGCCCGAGGCGTACGTCCCGCAGTCGGACACGTACATCGAGAAGGAAACCCAGATCAACGACGAGATCGACAAGCTCCGGATCGCGGCGACCGCCGCTCTCTTCGAGCGGCGGGACGTCCTGATCGTCGCCTCGGTCTCGTGCATCTACGGCCTCGGCAGCCCCGAGTCGTTCGGGAAGATGGCGATCGAGATCGAGAAGGGCGCCCGGTACGGCATGACGTGGTACCTCAAGCGCCTCGTCGAGGCCCAGTACGAGAGGACGAACCTCGACCTCTCTCGCGGGACGTTCCGCGTGCGCGGCGACGTGCTGGACGTCGTCCCGTCGTACGAGGACCTCGGCCTCAGGGTCGAGTTCTTCGGCGACGAGATCGAGCGGATCACGCGCTTCGAGGTCGTGACGGGCCGGAACGTGGGCGAGATCCCGCGTTTCGAGCTCTTCCCGAAGTCCCACTACGTCACGCCCGAGGAGATCCGCAAGCGCGCGCTCGGCTCGATCGAGGCCGAACTGGTCACCCGCCTCGTCGAGCTGCAGGCGCAGAACAAGCTGCTCGAGGCCCAGCGTCTCGAGCAGCGGACGCGCTTCGACCTCGAGATGATGCGCGAGATCGGGTACTGCGCCGGGATCGAGAACTACTCGCGCCACCTCTCCGGCCGCAAGGCGGGCGAGCCGCCCCCGACGCTCCTCGACTACTTCCCGTCCGACTACCTCACGATCGTCGACGAGAGCCACCAGACGATCCCGCAGGTGCGCGCGATGTACCACGGCGACCAGTCCCGCAAGGGAACGCTCGTCGAGTACGGGTTCCGCCTGTCGTCGGCGCTGGACAACCGGCCGCTGAAGTTCGAGGAGTGGCTCGAGCGGACCGGCCAGCGCCTCTTCGTCTCCGCGACGCCCGCGGCGTACGAGCTCGAGGAGACGGGCGGCGAGGTCGTCGAGCAGGTTCTCCGCCCGACCGGCCTCCTCGATCCGCCGATCGTCGTCCGGCCGGTGAAGGGGCAGGTGGACGACCTCCTGTCGAGCGTGCGGGAGCGCACCGCGAAAGGCGAGCGCACGCTCGTCACGACGCTCACGAAGCGCATGGCCGAGGACCTCACGAACTACTTCCTCGAGCTCGGCGTGCGCGTGCGGTACCTCCACAGCGACATCGAGACGCTCGAGCGCGTCCAGATCGTGGGCGACTTCCGCCGCGGCGTCTTCGACGTCCTCGTGGGCGTCAATCTCCTGCGCGAGGGCCTCGACCTGCCCGAGGTCTCGCTCGTGGCGGTCCTCGATGCGGACAAGGAAGGCTTCCTGAGGTCCGAGACGTCGCTCATCCAGACGGCGGGACGCGCCGCGCGCAACGTGAACGGCGTCGTCGTCTTCTACGCGGACAAGATCACGGACTCGATGAAGCGCGCGATGGGCGAGACGGAGCGCCGGCGGAAGCTCCAGGGCGACTGGAACGCCGAGCACGGGATCACGCCCGAGACGATCGTGAAATCGCTCGATTCGCCGCTCCTCCAGATGGCCGAGCTGGACTACCTCGAGCCGAGCCGCCTCGACCGCCGCCCGAAGGCGAAGGACGCCCCCTCTCTCGACCGCGAGATCGCGGATCTCGAAAAGGAGATGAAGGTCGCGGCCAAGGAGCTCGAGTTCGAAAAGGCTGCCCAGCTCCGCGACCGGATCCGCGAGCTCCGGCAGATGAAGCTGTTCTGAGTTCGGGGGCTCCGAACGCCGCCCTGCGGACCCGCTCTCCGTCCCTCGCGTTTCTCCTCGAAATCTCGGCCGGTTCCGGCGAGAATCGGCGTCCGCGGGGCGTGGGCCCGTAGCTCAGTTGGATAGAGCACTGGTTTCCTAAACCGGTTGTCGCAGGTTCGATCCCTGTCGGGCCCACCATTGTCTAACCCGCGGTATCACAATCGTCTCGGCTTTCCTCTGCTCCCTGCTTCGGCGGGGATAGACTCGCGACGCATGGGGAGCCTCCGGTGACGAAGAAGGAAGAACGGCGGACCGGCGAGCGCGAGAAGGCGGTCATCCCGATCGGCGTCCGGGTCGGGCGCCGGAAGCTGGCGGCGGGCTGCACGCTGGATGCGAGCCCGACGGGCGCCCTCATCCTCTGCACGGAGGACATCCCGGTCGGGACCGAGATGCACGTCACGAACCTGCAGTCGGACGAGTGGTTCATGTGCCGAGTCGTCCGCCGGGCCGGAAAGGACGAGTCCGGGCGGCACGCGCTCGGCATCGAGATCCTGCCCCAGGCTGGCTAACGCGCGGCGGGTTTCTCCGCCGCCTGCGCCGCGATTCGCGCCTTCAGGCGTTCCGCGTTCGCTTTGAAGATCGGCGTGTTCGGGTCTCCGCTCTTCTCGCCGAGGTCCGCGGCCTTCGCGTGGCTCGCAAGCGCCTCCTCCAGCGACCCGGCGGCCTCCAGCCCGTCCCCGAGGCTGTCGTGGACGTTCGGAGATTCCGGGTACGTCGCGGCGTTGTAGCGGAAGAACGAGAGCGCCGCGGGCACGTTCTTCTCCGCCAGCGCCTGGTATCCGAGGCGGTTCACGGCGACCTCGGGCGCCGTGACGGGGAAGCCGAGGCGCGTGCTCAGCCCGTCGTACCTTTTCTTCACGTCGTCGAGCGAGCCGACGAGCCGTTCGGTTTTCGGGTCGACGGGGATCGACCATCCGTCGAAGATCATCCGGAGCGCGGCGTAATGGCTCGGAAGGACGACCGATCCGTGGTTCTCGCCGGGGTAATTCGCGCTCGCCCACCGAAGGCTCTTCGGGGCGCCGGCCTTCAGCGCCGAGGTGACTTGCGCGAGGACGTCCCGCATCTCGGGGCCTTCGTCGCCGGAGGTGAAGAACAGGGCGCGCGTCCTGGCGCCGCCGCCGGCCAGGAACGGCGTCAGGAGCGCGAGCTCCTTTCGCTTGTCCCACACGAGCCACGGGCTGACCGCGATGACCGCCTGGAACAGGTCCGGCCTGGCGCGCAGGGCGTGGAACGCGAAGTTCCCGCCGGCGGAGTGCCCGGCGAAGATCCGGAAGGGAGCGGTGCGGAAGCCCGATTCGACGAACGGGACGAGCTCCGTCTCGATGAACTCCAGGAACCGGTCCGCGCCTCCACTGGTCGGAAACTGCGGGTCGTGGGACGGAGACAGGTCTCGAGTACGGTCCGTGTTCTGGATGCCGACGACGATCACCTCTGGCATGAACCCGTTCCGGGCGAGGAATGCGGCCGTGGCGGCCGTGTGCCCGAACTGGGACTCGGCGTCGGTGAGGTAGAGGACGGGGTACCGGCGGGCCGTCCTCGCGTACGAGTCGGGAACGGAAACCCAGAGCGTGCGCTCCTCGCCGAGCACTTTCGAAGGCAGCGTGATCTTCTCTCCCGCGAGGACGGGAACGCCGGCAGGCGCCGTGAAGGCGGTCGCGAGAAGGACGAAGAGTGCTGTGGGCGTGACGAGGCGCATGCGGATCCTCCGTTTTTCCCGGCGGGCTTCGGAGGTACGCGCCGCGCGTGCGGGGAGTTTCGGCTCGTCAGGCGTCCGGCGTGCGCTCGCACCGGACGTGCGTGAGGTGAAGGACCCGGTTCGCGCGCACCGCGCCGCTTTCTCCGAGCGGGAGGAAGTCGTCCTCCTGCCGGGCGACGTACTTCGCGAAGGAATCCGTCACGGTCGCGACGTCCTCGAGCTCGTGGAACATGTGGAACTCGACCGGCTCCGGCAGACCGTCGACGACGAGTCGGAACGTGTGCAGGTACTTGTTGTCCATCCGGAGGCCTCCGGCGCCATTGTGCCCCGGAGGAGAAAACGCCGCTCGTCGTATCGTTGAGCCTCGTGACCGCACCCTCGAACCGCCTGCGCGCGCCTCTCGGACTCGCGGCCGCCGCGGCGGCGCTCTGCCTCGTCGCGGCGGCCGGACGCGACTTCTGGGCGCCCGACGAGCCCGACTTCGCCGAGCACGTCCGCGAGATGCTCGGGAGGAAGAGCCTTCTCCTGCCGTACGAGAACGGCAAGCCGTACTCCGAGAAGCCGATCCTCTTCTATTGGGCCGTCGCCGCGACGACGCCGTTCAGCGGGGGCGACGTCTCGCCGCTCGCGACGCGCGTTCCGTCCGCCCTCGCGGCCGCGGGGCTCGTCTTCGGCGCGGCGTTCCTCGCGGGACGCCGCGGCGGCGAGAAGGAGGCGCTCCTCGCGGGGGCCGTCACGGCGGTCGCGCCGATCGTCTTCTGGCAGGGGCAGTACGTGCAGGTGGACGCTCTCTTCTCCGGCTTGCTGTTCGCCGCGTTCCTTTCGCTTTTTTTCCTGGAAGGTGAAGAGGGGAGGCCGGCGGCGCGCGGCTGGCTGTGGGTGCTGCGAGTGACGCTTGCGGCGGCCGTCCTCACGAAGGGCCCCCTCGCGGTCGTCCTCGCGGGCCTCGTCGTCCTGACCCGCTGCGCGCTCCGCCGCTCGTGGGGGCCGCTGCTGGCCACGCACCCCATTCGAAGCATCTTCATCTTCGTCGCTCTCGTCGTCCCCTGGTACGTCCTCGCCGCGCGCGCCGGGGGGCCGGCTTACGCCTACGACCTCGTCGTGAACCAGAACTGGAACCGCTTCTTCCGGGCGTTCGACCACGTCCAGCCGTGGTGGTTCTACTTCGAGAGCGTGTGGAGCGATTTCTTTCCGTGGACGGCGCTCGCGCTCGCCGCGCCGGTCGTCCTCTCACGGCGCGGCCTCTTCCGCGAGCGGCCGGAGCTCGGCTTCTCGGCCACCGTCGCTGGCGTCTGCTTCGCCTTCCTGTCGTTCTCGCAGGCCAAGCAAGGCAAATACCTCCTCGTCGCCTATCCCTTCGCGGCGGTCCTCGTCGCCGCGCTCGTCGCGTCGACGGACCGCCCGCGCGTCGGGCGAGACGGCGCCCGCGCATTCGTCCGCGGATACCTCGGGCTCGCGGCGGTGATCGTCCTCGTTGTGGCCGCCCTGCTCGGACCCGCAGTCGCGCGCCGGGCGCCGGAGCTCTCGGGTCTCGTTCCGTACGTGGCGATCCCGCTCGGCGCCGGCGCGGTCGGGACGCTCCTCGTCCTCTCCCGCCGGCGCGGGACGGCGCCCGCCGCCCTCGCGCTCGCCGCGGCCGTCGCGGCGGCCGAGATCGGAACCGGCGTCGTCGTCCTGCCCGCCCTGGACGTCCTGAAGACCGGCCGGCCCTTCTACGAGCGCATCCGGCCGCGCGTTTCTCAGGGCCAGCCGCTCGCGTACTTCGGAGGCACGTATCGCTGCTACCCGATCCTCGTCCTTCGCCGGAGGACCGAGCACTTCAAGACCGACCGCGCCCTCGCCGACTGGGTCGAGAGGACGCCAGGAGCGCTCGTGCTCGCGGACGAGAGCGAGCGGCAGACCTGGAAGGACGAGCGGCTCCGCTCTCTGGTCGTCCTGGACCATCAGCGCGTCGGCGGAGACGTCGCGCAGCTTCTCGGGCGCCCATGACGACGCTCGTGGACTCGCTGACGTTCCCGGCGGACGGGGTCCGCCATCCCGGGCGGCACGAGGTCGTCGAGGCGGAGCTCTCGCGCGGCGCCGAGCGCATCCCGGCCGTCGTGAAGAAGGTGCGCGTCGAGGGCGGCCGCGACCGCGCAGAGCGCTCCTGGGCGGTGGCGCAGGCGCTTCGCGAGCGCGGGATCGACACGCCCGAGCCGCTCGCCGTGGGCCGTGTCGGGGGCGAGGGCTGGTACGTCGCCCGGCGCCTCGAGGGCGCCGAGCAGATCCGCCGGTGGTTCCTCCGGCGCGACGACGCTTCCCGCGCGGAGCCGTCGCTCCCGTACGGATTCGAAGAGGTCGTCCGCGCGCTCGGGCGTCTCGCGCGGAAGATCCACGACTCGGGCGTCTTCTTCCGCGACCTCACCGACGGCAACGTCCTCGTCACGCGCGGAGACGCCGGCCCGCGCCTGTGGCTCGTCGACCTCGACCGGGCCCGCGTCGGGTCCGCGCCCGTTCCGGCGCTGCGGCGCTGGCGGGATCTCGCGCGTCCGGGCCTGAACCGGCGGGAAGACCTCAACCTCCTCCTTTCCAGTTACTTCCACCCGGATCCGGTCCCCGCGCCGGCCGCGTTCGGCGTGGCGGCGCTGCGCCGCCGTGTCGTCCTCTGGGACGACTTCAAGGCATGGGCGAGGCCATGGCGGAAGTGAAGGTCGGGCAAAGGGTTATCCTCGTAAACCAGCCCGGCGGGCCCGGCGTCCAACGAACGTGCCCGGAGTCGTTTTGGCCAAAGTCCTGAGTTTTCCGCGTCGAGCGGACGGAAAGACGAGCTTGACGGACGCATTGCGCCCCGACGACGAGGCCCTCGCGCGCACCGAGCGGGCGAGGACCGAGGAGGCGATCCGCGAACGCGTCGTCGCCGGCGACGTGGACGCGTTCGAGTATTTCGTCCGGACCTACCAGAGGCGGATCACGCGGTTCGTCTTCACGCTTCTGCGCGATCCTTCGGACGCCGACTGCGTCACGCAGGAAGTCTTCGTCAAGGCGTTCCGCGCGATCGCGGACTTCAAGGGCGAGTCCGCGTTCGAGACGTGGCTCACGCGCATCGCGATCAACACCGTTCGCGACCGCATCCGCCGCCGCCGCCCCGTCGTGTCGTTCTCCGAGCTGCGCGACATCGACGACGAGGACGGCCCGGAGATCCCGCCGGCGCTCGACCCGGCCGACGGCACGTCGCCGGAGAGGGACCTCCTCGCGGCGGACATCCGCCGTCGCATCGCGGACGCGCTCGTGACGCTGTCACCGCGCCAGCGCGCGATCTTCGTCATGAAACATTACGAGGAAAAGTCCATCGCCGAGATCGGGGAGACGACGGGTCTCGACGAGGGGACGATCAAGTCCCATCTCTTTCGCGCGGCGCGCAAGCTGCGCATCTGTCTGGAGGACCTGCGATGAGCGCAACGCCTCACCTGACCGCCGACGAGATCGTCGCGCGCGTGTTCCCGGAGGAGGGCGGCCCCGCCGCGGTGCCCGCTCATCTCGCGGGCTGCGCCGCCTGCCAGGAGCGGGTCGCGCACCTGCGCGAGGCCTGGCTCCTCGACCGTGGCGCGGTCGCGGGATGGGTCGACGGCCTCCCCGAGTCGCACTGGTCCGCGCAGGCGGAGCGGACGATGGAGGAGATCCGCTCCTCGGCGGCGCCGTCCGCTCCGGTCGCGATCTCCCGCCCGCGCCTCCTCCGGCACCCGTTCCTCGCGTTCGGAAGCCTCGCCGCGGCCCTCCTCCTCGTCGCGACGGCCACGATCTCACGTGTCGCGTCCGTGCCGCCGGCGGTCCCGGTCGCCGTCGTCGAGCACCCGACGCCGTCGTCCGTCGACCGGTCCGACGAGGAGCTCCTGAACGCGATCGACCGCGTCCTCGACGACTCGTCGCTCGCCCGCCTCTCCGGCGAGGACGCTCTGTGAACGCTCGCGTCTTGATCGCGGCGGCCCTCGGCGCCGCGATCGCCCTGCCGCTGTCCGCGCAAATGCCGGAGACGCCTCCCGGTAAGTGGTGGAAGCGGCCGCGCGTGGTCCAGCTCCTGAAGATCACGCCGGATCAGCAGGACAAGCTCGAAGAGATCTTCTCGCGGAACCGGAAGAGTTTCGTTGACCTCAAGGCCGAGGTCGAGAAGAGCCAGATCGACGTCGAGGAGCTCGTGTCGAAGAAGGACTCCGACCCGAAGAAGGTCTCGGCGGCCGTCGACGTGCTCGAGCAGTCGCGGATGAAGCTCCGCAAGTCGATGACGATGATGTTCCTCGAGCAGCGGGCGGTCCTCACCCCTCAGCAGTGGGCGCAGTTCCTCGAGCGGCGCGACGAGTGGAAGCGGGAGAGGGCCGAGGACCGGCGCCGGGGCGAGATGGAGCGGCGCGGCGAGATGGCGGCGCCGGATTCGACGCCTCTTCCGGCGCGTCCCGCGCCGACCCTCAAACCGCAGTAGCGGGCGGGATCAGGGCGCGGGAGTCCCGAGCGCCCGCGGCGCACCGCCGCGCCCGCGCGCGATCGCGAGCGCGAAGAGCGCGAGGATCCCCGGCAGGGCGAGAAAGACCGCGTAGGGGATGCGCGTCGCCCCGCCCGCCTGGAGCCGATACGCGAGGGCCGTCGCCCCGCCGATCAGAAGCGCGCCCGGCACGAGGCGGAGCGGCTTCCACCGGGCGAAGACGACGAGCGCGAGAGCAAGGAACCCGCGTCCGGCCGTCACGCCCTCGACGAACGCAGGGGAAACCGTGAGGACGAGGACCGCGCCGCCCGCGCCGGCGAGCGCGCCCGCCGCGAGCGAGGCCGCAGACCGCACGGCGACGACCGAGCCGCCGAGAGCGTCGAGCGCGAGCGGGTTCTCTCCCGCGGCCGTCACGGCGAGGCCCGGCCGGGTCCGCGCGAGGAAGAGCTCGAGAACGACCGGCGCGAGAAACGCGAGGAAGACTGCGACCGGCAAGCCGAGAAAGACGGGCGGGAGAGATGCGATCTCGAGGACCGAGCCGGTCGCGCCCGCGATCAGGCGGTAGCCGAAGGCGGTCGCGCCGTATCCGACGAGGTTCCAGGCGGTGCCCACGAGCACCGGGTCCGCGCGGCCCGCCACGGCGAAGAGCGCGAACGCGGCGCCCGCGAGGAGGCCCGTCAGGATCGCGGCGCCGAGAGCCGCGTGCGGGCCCGCTCCCTTTTGCGACGCGGCGAACGCCGCGAACGCGCCGAGCAGCATCGTGCCCTCGACGCCGATCTGGATCGAGCCGGCGCGCTCGAGGAGGAGCTCGCCGACCGCCGCGAGGAGGAGCGGCGCCGCGAGGAGGATCGTGACCGCGAGAAAGCCGCTCACGGGGCGCTCCGCCCGGCGCGCGCGCGCGCCGCGAGGACCGCGAGGACGAGGATTCCGGGGACGAGGGACGCGACGGCCGCCGGGACGCCCGTGTCGCGCTGCATGGCGGACGAGCCCGCGCCGAGCGCCGCGAAAAAGAGCCCCGCGAGGGCGGACGGCACGGGCTGCGCCTGCCCGAGGAGCGCGGCCGCGAGGCCCGCATAGCCGGTGCCGGCCGAGAAGGGGTCGTAGAGACGTCCCGTCACCGCGAGCACCTCGAGACCGCCCGCGAGCCCCGCGAGCGCTCCCGAACCCGCGAAGGCCAGCAGCTTCAGCCGCGCCTCCGGCAGGCCGATCGCGCGCGAGGCGGCGGGGGCGAGGCCGACGGCGCGGAGCTTCAGGCCCAGCGGCGTCGCGGAGAGCAGGACGGCGAGGAGGGCCGCGGCGAGAAACGCGAGAAGGACGGCCGCGGTCGCACGGCCTCCGCCGAAGAGCGGCGCGAGACGGACGGCGTCGGGAAGGGCCCGGCTCTGGGGATAGTCGCCGACGGGATCCCGCAAGGCGCCGCGCACGAGGCCGCTCACGGCCGTCGCGGCGATCAGGTTCAGGAGGATCGTCGAGAGGACCTCGGGGACGTTGCGTTTCGCGGCGAGGACGGCGGCAGGGAGGACCCAGAGCGCCCCGGCGGCGGCAGCCGCGAGGAGCATCGCCGCGCGCGCGAGGAGCGGAATTCCGGCGAGGGCGGGCCCGACGGCCGCGGCCGCGGCGGCGCCGGCGAGGAACTGGCCTTCGAGGCCGATGTTCAGGACTCCCGTCCGGAGCGCGAGGCACGCGCCGGCCGCGGTGAGCACGAGGCCCGTGGAGCGCAGGAGCGTCTCGCCAAGCGCGGCCCGCGAGCCCGCGCTGCCGGAGGCGAGGGCGCGCAGCGCATCGAGAGGGGACGCGCCCGCGAGGAGCGCGAGCGCGGCGAGCGACGCGATCGCGGCTCCGGCGGCGGCGGCGGGCACGAGGACGCGCCGGGGCGCGCTCACGCGGCGAGCCCCGCCATGAGACGCCCGAGCGTCGAGGGCGGCGTGCCTTCGGGCAACAGGTCCGAGAGCGCGCCACGCGTGACGACGCGGACGCCTCCCCCGTAGAGGAAGGCCTCGTCGGGATCGGCCGTCACGACGAGGGCCGACGCGCCCGCCCCGCAGGCCCCGGCGAGCCGGGCGCGGACGGCGGCGGACGCAGCGAGGTCGAGCCCCCGGGTCGGGTGGATCGCGACGACGAGGCGCGGGACGCCCGCGAGCTCGCGCGCGAGGACGAGCTTCTGCTGGTTTCCGCCCGAGAGCGCGGCAGCGCGGATCGCGGGGGAGGACGCGCGCACGGCGAAGGCGGCCATCCCTTCGGCGGCGCGCGCGCGCATCGCGGTGCGGTCGAGGAACAGGCGGCCGGGCGGCGCCGGCAGGGCGAGGTTCTCCGCGATGTCGAGGTCGAGGACGAGCCCCTCCTCGCGCCGGTCCGCGGGAACGAACGCGCCGCCGGCGGCGCGGAACGCGAGCGGGTCGCCGGAACGGGGCAGCGCCGCGCCCGCGACACGGACCGACCCGGCGAACGGCTGCAGCCCGGCGACGGCCGCCGCGATCGTGTCCGCGCCGTTGCCGTCGATCGCGAGGAGAACGAGCAGCTCGCCGGGAGAAAGAGAGAGAGAGATTTGCTTTGCTCGTGATCCAGCGGGCCTGAATCCGACGACTTCGAGGTTCGTGCCACGGCGCGTTACTTCGAAGGTGAATGGGGAGACCGCGGACACCGCGGAACCGGCGGCGCTTCGCGCCGTGGATTTCTTGGAAGGGTGATTGAGGTCGGGGCTGGCGGGTGCACCGAGCGGCAACTCGGGCGGCTCTTCGCCCTCTTCACCTTCTAAGAAGATCTTCGGTGTCTCTTCGGAGAGCGCCGTTTGCTCCGCGCTTGCGATGAGAAGCCCGCCGATCTCGGCCGCAGTCGTCTCGTCGATCCGGCAGGCCTTCACCGTCTTCCCCCGCGCGAGGAGCGTGAGGCGGTCGGCGCCGGCGAAGACCTCCGCGAGGCGGTGTGTGATGAGGACGACGGCAGCGCCGGACTCGGCGCGCTTTCTCAGGGCCGCGAAAAGGGCCGCCGTCTCGTCGGGGGAGAGGACGGCCGTGGGCTCGTCGAGGATGAGGACGCCGGGCTCGCCCGCGAGGGCGCCGGCGATCTCGATGCGCTGGCGGGTCCCGACCGGCAGGGCGTCGACGCGGTCGTCGGGCCGGCCGAGCTCGAGACCGAACGCGTCCGTGAGCCGCGTAACGCGCGCGCGCCGCGCCCGGGCGCTCTCGAAGAGCGGTGCGTTCCGGTCGAGGAGGGCCAGGTTGTCCGCGACGCTCGCGGCGCCGACGAGGAGATCGTGTTGAGGGACGAGCGCGAGCCCCGCATCCCGCGCGTCGCGGGCCGACCGGAACCGCGCGCGGCGTCCGTCCACGAGGATCTCGCCGGAGTTGGCGGCGAGGCGCCCGGCCGCGATCGAGACGAGCGTCGACTTGCCCGCCCCGTTCTCGCCGAGGAGCGCGTGGATCTCGCCGGGGAGGACGACGAGGTTTGCTTCGGAGAGAGCCTGCGTCTCGCCGAATCGCTTCGAGATCGCCCGAAGCTCGAGGGCCGGCGCCGTCAGAAGTTCCCTCGCGGCACGACGAGGGCGCCGGAGCGAATCTTCTCCTCCGTCGCTTTCAGCTCGTCGCGCACCGCCTGGGGGAGCGTCGCCGCCGGCGAGATCACGAAGGAGACGACGCCGCTCGAGAGGCCGTAGCGGAGAGGCTTGCCGTCGAACGTCCCGTTCTTGACGCGCCGGGCGGTCTCGACGAACGCCCGGGGCATGTCGATGACCGCCGACGCGAGGATCGCGGGAGACAGGGCGTTCTGGTCCTTGTTCGAGCCGAACGCCGTGATCTTCCGCTCCTCGGCCGCCTTGAAGACGCCGAGGGCCGCGGCGTCCGCGTTCTGGAAGAGGACGTCGGCGCCTTTGTCGGCGAGCGCGAGCGCGGCGGCCTTGGCGCCCGCGACGTCCTCGAACGAGCCCGTGAAGACGGCCGTCGCCTTGCCCGCGGGCCTTGCGGCCAGGAACCCGCCCTCGAAGGCGAGGAACGTCGACTTGATGGACGGGAGCTCGACGCCGCCCACCATGCCGGCCCTGCCGGTCTTCGTGACGCGCCCGGCGGCGACACCGCAGAGGTATGCCGCCTGCTCGAGCTCGAAGACGATCGGCGCGAGGTTCGGCGCGGTCCGCGACCCGGACGTCGTCACGAAGACGGTCTTCGGGTATTCCTTCGCGACGCGCTCGGCCGCGTCCTGGAACTCGAAGCCGTGGCCGAAGACGAGGTTCGTGCCTTTCGCCGCGTAGGCGCGGAACTGCTCCTCGAACTCCGACGGCGACTTCACCTGCACGTGCGAGATGCCGGCGCCGAGCTCCTTCCCGATCTCCTCGAGCCCCTCGTACGCGCCTGCGTTCCAGCCGGCGTCCGAGATCGGGCCGGGCGTCAGGAGGGCGACCGTGAACGACGGGGCGGCGGCTCTCGGGCCTTCCTTCGGCCCGCCGCAGGCGGCGAGCACGAGGGCGGAGGCGGCTGCGCAGGCGGCGAAGGGTCGCGGGGAGAGGCGTCTCAAGGGTCCTCCTCGTCGGCTCCTTATGATGATGCCATGCCGTTCACGCTCGACGCGGCCGCCAAGGCGCGGATCCTCGACTTCGTCCGGCCGCTCTCCGTCGGCCTCGACGGGATGACGAACTTCGGCTTCGTCGAGAGGAGAATTCGGATTTCGGATTTCTTAGAAGGTGAAGAGGGGAGAGGCGCGGCTGGCCGCGTCGCCTGCGTCGATCCGGCTCGCTTGTTTCTCCTGGCGGCCTTCGCCGGCCTCCCGTCGGCCCGCCGCATCACGCCCGACGGCCGCGAGTCGCTACTCCTGCGATCTCTCCATATTCCATTCGAAGAAATCTCTCATCTCTCTTCCTCTCTGGCCCGCCTCGAATCCTCCCCCGGGACGCAGGAGGAGAAGATCGTCCACGATGCGATGCTCCTCGAGAGCGTCGGCGCGTACGGCGTCACGCAGGTTCTCGTGTCCGGCGCGCGCGAACGCATGACGCTCGCGGAGATGGCGGACGAGATCGAGTCGCGGATGGACGCCGCGCGCTTCGCTACGGAGGCCGGCCGCCGGTTCGCCTCCGGACGGCTCGCCTACGCGAAGGATTTCGCCGCGAAGCTGAGGGACGAGGCGGCGGAATTCGGAGGGGCCGGATCGGGCTGACCCGCCGGGCGTTGTTCACTCTCCCGACAGGGT
>DATKLW010000054.1:0-29299 GCA_035542215.1 Thermoanaerobaculia bacterium
CTCCGACGATCACTCCGACGCGGACGCCGACGTTCACGATCACGCCGACGATCACTCCGACGTTGACGCCCACGATCACGCCGACGATCACGCCCACGGTCACGCCGACGGTGACGAAGACGCCGACGATCACGCCCACGATCACGCCGACGATCACCCCGACGGTGACGCCGACGATCACGCCGACGCCGACGATCACGCCGACGGTCACGCCGACGTTCACGAAGACGAATACGCCGACGATCACGCCGACCGCGACGATCACGCCCACGATCACGCCGACGCGGACGCCGACGTTCACGATCACGCCGACGATCACGCCGACGATGACGCCGACGGTCACGCCGACGGTCACGCCCACGGTCACGCCGACGCCCACGACGACGCCGACGATCACGCCGACGGTCACGCTCACGCCCACGCCGACCGTGCCGACTCCGACTCCGACTCCGACCGTGACGCCGACGCGAACGCCGACCGCGACGACGACCCCGACGCCGAAGGTCGATCTCGAGATGCCCCGGAACCCGCTCGTCCAGCCGGGCGGGACGCTCGAGAACCGCTGGGCGTCCGCCCGGCCGCTCGCGACGCCCGCCCCGAGGTGGGGTCTCCCGCAGCCGGTCGCCGTCGTCGCGATGGGCGGCGGGGCGGCCGCGCAGTTCGGCCTCGCGGCGCTGCTCGTGCCCGCGACGCCGACGCCGACGCCGTGGCCGACGGATCCCGTCACGGGCCTGACGGACGCGGGCTGCCACCAGTGGCGTTACACGCTCCACTGGGACCGCCCCTCGCGCCTCGCGACGCTCAAGAACGCGCTCGGCAACTCGGTGACGATCTACAAGAACTTCACGGCGCCGGGGAGCGGGACGCAGACCGACTGGCCCGACCCGATCGTGCACAGCATCGACTGGACCGGGGCGCCGAACGCGGGCGCATGGAACTACGCGGCTCCGCCGGCGTCCGCGGGCACGACGTTCGCCTACGATCACGACTGCGACGATCCGGTCAAGGGCCCGGCGTGCGGTTCTCTTGCGCAGGTCGGCCCCGACGAGAAGCCCGGGATCTGGTACGAAGCCGGATACGTCGCGCGCGTCGTCGTCGGCGGCCCCTCGAACGACTACCCGAACCACTTCGGTTCCCCGGGCCCGCCGCGGATCTCCGCCGCCACGGACCCGCAGGGCTTCGTCGTCGACTGGCAGTGGACGCTGAACTACGGCTACGGCGCGGGCAACGAGATCATCTACGGCCTCGACCCCGGACCACCCCTGCCCGTCTACGACATGACGAGCGACGCGTCCGGCGCGACGACGGGCTTCCCGGGCGGGTCGATCCCGGGGGTCACCGGCACGCCGCTCGACTTCCCGGCCACGTGGACGACGCTCGGCGGAGGCGCGATCACGGCTGCCACGACGCCGGGCATCGACGGGGCGAACCAGCCGCTCTGGCAGACGTTCCTCCCGGCGGACGTCGTCGGGATCACGCGGAACCAGGTCAACTGGGGCCTCATGACGTTCCAGGACAAGTCTCCGCTCGCGAACCCGCTCGCCTGCACGGACGACGCGTCCAACTACGACGTCAAGGTGCCGATCGTTTCGGACGACCTGGGCGACGTCTCGGCGATCGAGGACTACATGCGCCTCAAGTACAACTCGGGCGGCGCGCATCCGGGTCTCTCCGCGAGCGGCGGCACGCCCACGAAGCGCGCGATCACGCTCGCGGGCGGCAGCGTCACGACGTCGTGGAACGCCGACCCGAAGAAACAGTGCCTCAGGCCGTGGGGAATCATCCTGTGCACGGACGGGCAGTCGAACACGTGCAACACGGGCAGCCCGTCGGCCGACTCGTTCTGGGGATCGAACGGCAACCCGGCCTGCGAGGCCGACATCGCCGGAAACGACTATCTGAACTACCCGCCGGGGGCCGCGGAGGCCGTCTACAACCTGCGTCTCCAGTTCGGAGCCGGAGAGGTCATCAAGCCGCGCACGTACGCGATCGGGATCGCTCCCGAAGTCGGCCGGTGCGAGCTCGACCGCATCGCGTATCGCGGGCGCTCGGACGCGCGCTCGGCCCGAGGCGACGCGGGCTTCCTTCTCTACGACCCGTCGGCCCCGTCGGGTTCCTGCGCCTTCGTCGGCGACAAGGACCTGCCGCACATCGATGCGGCCACGAACGACGAGAGCGCGGCAACGCCGGACCGGTTCCGGCAGGACAACGCGGGGGCGGGCCCGTACGACGCGACGAAGCCCGATTACGCGTTCTTCGCCCTCGACACGGCGTCCATCGTGAACGCGTTCCTCGAGATCGTGGCCTCCACCGCCACCGGCGACTACTCGACGAGCGCGCCCGTCTCGGGCGGCGCGATCTCGCTGGGTGCGGACGTCCTCCTGCCGTCGACGAACTACCCGAGCTGGGAGGGCCACTTCCGGTCGTACGACACGTCGGGCGCGTCGCCCGTCCTCCTCTGGGATGCCGCGGACGTCCTCAACAGCCCGGCGAAGCCCTGGCAGCCGACGCCGGACAAGCGGTCGCTCTACACGTGGGACCCGTCGAACGGCAACCTCGTCCCGATCACCGCGGCGAACGTCGCGACCCTGCAGGGCCTCTCGGGCGACCCGGGCTTCAGCAACGCGCAGGGCTGCAACCCGCTCTTGCCGGCCCTCGACCCGTCGAACATCAACTGCGGGAAGAAGATCGTCGACTACGTCCAGGGGTTCGACGGGACGCTCACGAACACGAAGCGGTTCAACCCCGGCACGGGCAACTGCGACTCGTCCGGCTGGCTGCTCGGCCCCATCATCAACTCGACGCCGGCCGTCGTCGGCGGCCCGTACCAGTACAAGCAGTTCGGGAACGTCGCGGACCACCGGGCGTTCGAAGCGACGTACGCGTCGCGCCGCCCGCTCGCGTGGGTCGGCTCCGACGACGGATTCCTCCACGCGTTCGACTTCAACGACGGGACCGAAGTCATCGCGCTCCTGCCGCCGAACCTGCTTTCGAACCAGGTCAAGCTGTACACGAACTACGTGGCCGGGATCCCGTTCGGAACGGGCTATACCGGCCAGCCGAGCCAGCTCGACCAGCACGTCTGGGGCGTCGCGAACTCGCTTCGCTTCTCGGACGTCTACTTCACGGTCGGCGGCTACAAGACGGTCGGGTTCATCACGGAAGGCCCCGGCGGCGATCTCGTCGCCGCGATCGACATCACGCACGTGTTCCCGGGCTACGCCACGGCGGCGCCCCCGGTCCCGAAGGACCCGAACTACGACCCGGCGAACCCCGTGACCGTCCTCTGGACGAAGAACTCGGCCGACTACACCGGCCTCTTCGGAAGCTGGAGCGTTCCGGCGCTCGCGGCCGACGCCTTCTCGACGACCCGGATGTTCTTCGGCGCCGGCATCAACCCGGCGAGCCTCATGGCGTCGTCCCTGGATGCGACCGAATTCGTCGTCGACCCGACGGACGGGTCCCTCAACAGCGCTCTCACGCTCGCGAAGGACACGGCGGTCTCTCCGCTCGTCGGCCAGCAGTCCTTCGCGGACGGCGTCTTCTTCCAGACGAAGTCGCCCGGTTACCTGCCCGACAACGTCGCGGACCTGAACCTCCAGGCCGACCTCAACGGCCAGGTCTGGTTCAATTTCGGGAGCTTCACGGCCGTGCCGACGTCGGTGGTCGGCATCGATCTCAATTACGCGTCGGGGACGGCGATCGTCACCGCGACGGACGCGAGCGGGAACACCACCGTCACGTCCGGCGCCGGGGGATCTCCTTCGCCCCAGCCCGACTACTACTCGCCGGCGGCGACCGGGCAGGGCACCTCGGGCTGCCAGATCTATGCGCTCGCGAGCGGAAGCCTCTACGAGACGAGCCCGACCGTCTCCGGGTGGAACGTGAACCGCAGCGGCGCTCCGCCGGCTCCGTACGACTCTTCGCTGCCCGTGTTCACGCCGTACCTGTACGTCGGCGTCGGCCCGGGCAAGTTGAGCAACGGCACGCTCGGAGCGGCGCCGCTCGGCAAGGCGCCGAACCAGCAGTACGTGGTCAAGCAGCGGATCGGCGGCGAAGTCCCGGATGCGATCCCGCTCCCCGCGGGCGATCCGGCCCTCACGACCGGCCAGACGAAGCTCGGGCCGCGCACGCAGGTCACGTCGTCGCCGCTCATGGTCGTCGACAGCACGGGAACCCAGCCCGAGAAGGCAATCTTCCTTCTCTACGATCCCGACACGGGCTGCAACGGGACGTCCTACGTCGTCATCATCACCTTCCAGTCCGGCACGACGTGCACGGCGCCGACGATCGGCCCCGCGCCCGGCTCGCCGTTCACGACGGGAATCCAGGCGCTGGGCGCCGGCCCCGGCGCGGCCAGCGGAATCACGCTCACGGACAAGTCGCTCTTCGCGGCGAAGAGCGGAGTCGGCATCGGCGCCAGCGCCACCCTGACGCCCGTGCCCATCGACATCAACTCCCTCGCGGGCGTCCCGACGTTCCAGCCCGTCTGGTGGAGAGACGTGAAGTAATCGCGCCGGGCCGGTCCCGATAAGATCCCGCGCATGGACGCGGGACCGGCCCGCCGGCGCTCCGCCGGTTTCTCCCTGGCGGAGCTGCTGCTCACGCTCGGGCTTCTCGCCCTCGTCGTGTGGGGCGTCCTGCGCATCGTGGACCGCGGGACGCGAATTCGGGACGCGGCGCCGCCGATGACGGGTCCCGAGGCGGTCCTCGACGCGGCGTTTCGGATGCTCCGGAAGGACGTGCAGGCGGCCGGGACCGGCGGTCTCCCCACGCGCGAGGCGTTCCGGATGGTCGCGGACAACACCCCCGCCGCGGGCCGCTCCGCGTATCGGACGGTCCGGGGCGAGGCGGTCGCGGTCCGGCCCGGCACGGACCAGCTCGGACTCCGGGGCGTGATCCGGGCCCCGCTGGTGGCCCTCGAGCCGGGCGTCGCGGGCAAGGGCGAGTCCGTGTCCTCCCGCATCCGCGCGCGCCCGGACGCCGTGCCCGTCCGCGCCCCTTCCTCCGCCGGGCTGGCCGCGGTGCGCGCCCGCCTCGCGGAGGTTTCCGCGGCAGGGAAGGCGTTCTTCCTCGTACGGGACGGCGCGGGCGCGCGGGCCGTCGCGCGCGTCGCGTCGCCGGCGCCGGGCGCGGGCGACGGCCCGCTCGACCTCGTCCTCGACTTCACGGACCCCGACGCGCGCGCCCTGAACGGGGACGGCGGGCCCGATGCCTGCGCGCGTCTCGGCGACGTCGCCTCCGGCGGGGTTTTCGACGACCTCGTCTGGTTCGTCGCCGAGGGGCCCGAAGGAGCGCCTCCCGACTACGTGAAAGGGAGCGACCCGGACTCGCTTCGCCATCCTCATCCCTACCTTGCCTCCGGCGTCGCCGTTGGAAACGGCCTGTGGGAGATCCGGCGCGCGGGCGAGGACGTCGAGGACCTGCAGGTCGCGTGGGGTTTCGAGGCTTCGTCCGGCCTCGAGTGGCGCGGCGAGACGCCGAAGAGCGCGGCGCCCCGCGCCGACGACCTCGCGGAGCTCCCCGGCCGTCCGCGCCTCGAGGCGCTCCGGATCGCCCTCGTCGCCCGGTCGCCCGGGCGCCTGCCGCGGAGCAGCGGATCGCCCGCGCCGGAGTTCGAGGTCCCGCTGAACGCGCCCGAGCCCGGCTCGGTCCGAGGCGGGGCGCCGATCGGATGGGATACCGAGCCGCGACGCCGGATCCGTTTCGACCGCGAGTCGCGCGAGGAGCTCGTCAAGCCGGCTGCGCTCGCGGAAACGCGGCGCTGACCACGGCCGCGGGTGTAAAATCGCGCTTGCGGAATCTGCGGAGGGAGGGCCCATGCGTCGGCTTCTGATGATCGCCACGGCGGTCTTCGCGGTTGTTGCGGCCGTCGCCGGAGCCGACGAGATCTGGCTCAAGGACGGACACTCGATCACGACGAAAAAGCCGGTCGTCACGAAGGGTCGGAACGTCCTGATCACGACGGTGGACGGCGTGCTTGTCTCGGTCCCGCTCTCAGAGATCGACCAGGCGAAGACGGCCGAGGAGAGGGCGCGCGCGGCGGTCCCGACGCCGGCGCCGACCCCGAACCTCATGAGGCCCATGACGCCGGCCGACGCCGCGCGCCAGAAGAGCGGCCGCAAGGCCGTCGTGACGCTGACGGACGACGCCGTGGCGCACGGCTTCGGCGACGAGGAGGCCGAGAAGAAGCCCGGCGACGTCGACGGACGCGTCGAGGTCGCGAACGCGTCCGCGACCCGCGGCAAGGACGGCTACTCCTTCACGGGCTCCGTCCTCAACGCCGGGGCCGCTCCCGTCTCCGCGGTGTCCGTGACGATCGAGTTCGTCGGGAAGGACGGGAAGACGTTCTCCTCCACGTACGCGAACGTCGCAAAGGACACCCTCGCGCCCGGCGAGAAGTCCGCCTTCACGGCGAGCGCGGCGCTCGAGGGCGAGGCCGCTTCGTTCCGCTACCAGGCGCGCTGGCAGAGCGTGACCCCGATTCGGAAGGCGGACGACAAGGGTGCGCCCGGAACGGGGACGGGCGTGAAGGGCGACGCCGACGCCGAGCCGACTCCGGTCCCGACGCCGCCGCCCGCTCCCACGCTCGTGCCGATCCCGCGCCCGGACGTGGCGCCGCCCACGGCGAACGCGCCGGTCGGCAACCCGGCGAACGGTGCGTTCCTGCCGTCGCCAGACCTCCCGAAAACGACGGCCCAGCCGCCGTCCACGTGATCGCGCGGCCGGTCGGCCCCGCATGAGCGCGGAGATCCTGCTCGTCGAGGATCGCGAGTCGCTCCGGGCGATGCTCGCCGAGACGCTCACGAACGAGGGCTACACGGTCGAGCCCGTCGCGACGGGCGAGGAGGCCGTGCGTCGGCTGGGCGAAGGGCGCCGCTACGGCCTCATCCTGACGGACCTCAAGATGCCGGGCGCCGACGGGATCGCCGTCCTGAAGGCGGCGGTCGCAGGGGACCCGTCCGTTCCCGTCGTCGTCCTCACGGGCTTCGGCACGGTCGAAACCGCGGTCACGGCGATGAAGTGCGGCGCCGCCGACTTCCTGAGCAAGCCCGTGGATCCGGACCTCCTGCTCCTTCTCGTCGAGCGGCACGTGCGCGCGCGCCGCTCGGCGGTCGCCCGCGTCCTTCTCGCCGAGGAGGCCGGCCTCGCCGGCATGCCGCGGATCGTCGGCTCCTCGCGCGCGCTCGCCGAGGCCCTCGAGCGCGTTCGGCACGCGGCGCCGTCCGACGTGACGGTCCTCCTGACCGGAGAATCCGGCACCGGCAAGGAGCTCTTCGCCCGCGCCCTGCACGCCCTGTCGCCTCGCGCGCCCGGGCCGTTCGTCGCGGTGAACGTCGCGGCGCTGCCGGAAAACCTCGTCGAGAACGAGCTCTTCGGCCACGAGCGCGGCGCCTACACGGGCGCGACGGACCGCCGCGCGGGACGCTTCGAGCTCGCGGACGGCGGAACGCTCTTCCTCGACGAGATCGGGGACCTCCCGCCCGCGGCGCAGACGAAGCTCCTCCGTGTCGTCGAGGAGCGGACGTTTCTGCGCGTCGGCGGGACGGCGCCGATCAGCGTCGACGTGCGGCTCGTCGCGGCGACGAACCGCGACCTCGGGCAGCGTGTGAAGGCCGGCGCGTTCCGCGAGGACCTCTTCTACCGCCTCGACGTCTTTCCCGTCCATCTCCCGCCGCTCCGGTCGCGGCGAGAGGACATCCCCGCGCTCGCGAAGAGCTTCGCGGCGGCCGCCTCGCGGCAGGTCAAGAAACCCGAGATGGCGCTCTCGCCCGGCGCCATCGAGAGGCTCGTCGGGCACGACTGGCCCGGGAACGTCCGCGAGCTGCGCAACGTGATGGAGCGCGCCGTGCTCCTCGCGCCGGGCGAGGTCGTGCGCCCCGCCGACGTCGTCGTGGGCCTTCCCGGCGAGAGCGCGCCCCCGCATCCGACGCTGGACGGGACGCTCGAGGAGACCTCCGAACGCTGGAAGAGGGCGGGCGAGGCCGCGCGGATCCGGCGCGCGCTCGACGAAACCGGCGGGGACAAGACCCGCGCCGCCGAGGAGCTCGGCGTGAACGTCCGGCGCCTCGTCCAGCGGATGAAGGATCTCGGGCTCTAGCGGGGCATGGACGCGAGGGCGGCGCCGAGATCGTCGTCCTCTTCCTCCGCGACGCTGCGCAGGTCGAGAAGGACGCGGCCGTCCTCGATCCGCGCGACGACGGGGAGCGCACCGGCGCGCAGAGACGCGGCGAGGGCGTCGGCGGAGAGGCCGGTGCGGCGGAGCGCGACGGCCGCCGAGGGCAGCGTGGATTCCGCTCCCGCGCCGCCTCCCGCGATCGCGGTCGACTCCACGGCCTCCGCCTCGAAGCCCAGGATCCGCGCCTTCTCGGCGAGCCGTCCCGCGCGGAGGCGCAGGGACTCCACGGAGACGCCGACCATCCGGAAGAACGGGACCTCTCCGCTCCGGCCGGCGAGGTGGAGGTCCAGCGTGGCGGCGAGGGCGCCGAGGACGAGCTTGTCCGGGCGGAGAGCTCGCGCGAGCGGGTTCTTCGCGGCGCGCGCGACGAAATCCGCGCGGCCGATGAGGATCCCGGCCTGCGGGCCGCCGAGCGCCTTGTCGCCCGAGAAGCAGACGAGGTCGGCTCCTGCGTCGAGAGCCTCGAGCGGAACAGGCTCGTCGCGGAGGCCCGGTTCCTCGAAGCGGCGCGGCGCGCCCGCGCCCGCATCGAACACGAGCGGGACGCCCCGCGCATGGGCGAGCGCCGCGAGATCCTGGAGCGAGACCTCCTCGGTGAAGCCGACGATCCGGTAATTCGAGGGGCGCACCTTGAGCACGGCCGCGGCGCCCGCGTCGAGGGCCTCGGCATAGTCCGGGGGCGTCGTCTTGTTCGTCGTCCCGACCTCGAGGAGGGAGGCGCCGCTCTTTCCGAGGATCGAGGGGACGCGGAAGTCGCCGCCGATCGCGACGAGCTCGCCGCGCGAGACCGCGACGGGCCGGCCGTTCGCGACCGTGTCGAGGGCGAGGAGGAGCGCCGCCGCCGCGTTGTTCACGGCGAGGGCGTCGACGCCCGTCCGGCCCTTCGCGAAGAGCTCGAGGAGAAGCGGCCGCACGTGCTCGCCGCGCCGCCCGCGCCCGCCGGTCGAAAGGTCGAGCTCGAGGGTCGAGAACCCCGCGGCGCGCGAGACGGCCGAGATTGCGGCGGCCGCGAGCGGGGCGCGGCCGAGGTTCGTGTGGAGGAGAACGCCCGTGGCGTTGACGACTCGCGCGGGGCCGGGCGCGGGGCGAGCGCGGAGGCGCTCTTCGGCGTCGCGCAGGATCTCCTCCTCGGCGGCGCCGGCGGGCGCCCCGCGCCAGCGCACGGCGGCCTCGCGGAGAGCGATCTTCGCGCGCTCGCGGCCGTGGTGCTCGGCGAGGGCGCGTCCGGCCGGGCTCTCGAGGAGCCGGTCCATCGCGGGGGGGCGCGGGCCGGAATCCATGGTCATGGAATGTAGACTACTTCGTGGCCATGCCCGTCTCGATCGAGCGCGACCTCGACATTCTGGAGAAGAGCCTCACGGCGCTCAAGGTCGATTACGAGCGTTTCTTCGCGGGCGGCCTGAGGACGCCTCCGGCCGCCACACGCCGGAAGATCGACGAGTACCTGCGGCGCGTCGGCAACGTCCAGCTCGACCGGGCGGCCGAGCAGTTCCGGCTCCAGACGCTCGAAGGCCGCTACATGGCCATGAAGGAGCTCTGGGACAAGCGCCTCGCCGCGAAGGAAGAGGGGAGGAGCCCCCTCCGCGTGATCCGGACCGCCCCCGCAGCGGCTTCGGCCCCCCCCGCGACTCCGTCCGAGCCCCCGCCCGCCCGCCGGTCGAGGAGGGTTTCCTCCGACGGGGAGGGCTCGACCTCCGTAAAAGCGATAGGAAGGGGCGACCTGAAGTCGCTTTTCGACCGCTTTTGCGCGGCACGCACGGCCGCCGGGGAGGACGTCTCGAAGCTTCGCTTCGAACGATTCGAGGACCTCGTGAAGAGACAGGCTGCCGAAATCCGGAGAGCAACGGGCGCGACGCGTCTTGCGTTCGAGGTCCAGACCCGCGACGGAAAAGTCCGCCTTGTCGGGCGCCCTCTGTCAGTACCCGCGAAAGGGAACCCATGACGATCGCCCGACGCCTTTGCTCCGCCGCCGTCCTCGTCCTCCTGGCGTTCGCCCTGCCCGCCGCGGCCAAGGACGTCTACAAGGGGTTCCTCGACCCGGCCAACCCCCAGCACAAGGCGACGCTCGACATCCTCGCGCGCCTCGAAAAGACTCCGGACGACGCGTCTCTCCACAACGACCTCGGCTGCCTGATCGCCCGGGACGGCTTCTGGCGCGACGCCCTGCGCGAGTTCGAGACCGCGGAGAAGCTCGACAAGAAGGACGGCCGGGCGCCCTACAACGCGGGCCTCGTCCAGATGACGCGCGGCGAGTGGGGCGCGGCCCGGTCCGCGTTCAAGAAAGCCGTCGACCGCAACCCCGGCAACTGGCCCGCCTGGTGGATGCTCGGTTTCGCCGAGGAGAAGCTCGGAAACACGGGCTCCGCCGTTTCGGCCTACACCCGCTCGCTGCGGGTCGACACGTCGCTTTTCGACGTGAAGCGGAATCCGTACGCGGTGCAGTCGAACCTGAAGGCGCGCGTATTCCTCGAGACATACGACGCCCGCATGGCCCGCGCCGCGCTGCCCGGGACCGAGCAGCTTGCGCAGCCCGACATCCTGACGGCGTACCAGGCCGGCCACGTTTCCGTCACGTCGGCACCGGGCACCGTGGTTCCCGACGACTCGCACCCGCGTTCGGCCGGATCTCCGGGCTCGGGCGGCCCGGCCGCGGCCCCGGCCGGCGGCGGCGCGGTCGTGACGTCCGTTCCCCCGGTGAGCTCGAGCCGCCCCTCCCCGCCGCCACCCGCCGCTCAGTCCAGCGCGCCCGCACGATCGAGCGGTCTCGAGGAAGCCCCTCCGTGGTTCCCGCAGACGTCGCCTGCCGGCCCGGCTCCGCCGAAGGCGCCCAAAGCGCCGACAACCGATCCCGGCAGCACGCCTCCTCCTCCGCCTCCTCCCGGGCCCGGCGTCGGCTGAGGCTCAGCCCTTCCACTTCGGAACGAACAGGGTCGGGGAGCCCGCGCCGCCTCCGGCCGCGGTGACGAACTTGAGGTCGTCCCCGACGGCCTCGATCCCCCGCAGGAGGCTCGACAGCCGGCCCGAGACGAGCGTTTCGGAGACGGCGTCCGTCGCGCGCCCTTTCTCGACCCAGTAGCCCGCGGCGTGCAGCCGGAAGCGGTCGGCCGCGATTTCCACCTGCGGCCGCGAGAGGAGCACGGCCGCGTAGAAGCCCCGCGCGAGAGCGCGAAGGAGGTCGAGGGGCGGGACGCCCGACGACGGGTCCGCGAAGAAGTTCGTGACGCCGATCGCGGGCGGCTCCGAGAACGCGCGGCGGAACGCGTTGCCCGTCGGCCGGGTCCCCAGCCGGTGCGCCGCCGCGGCGTCCGTGAGGCGCGAAGCGAGGCGGCCCCGCTCGAGGACGATCGTGCGGCCCTGCGGCGTGCCCTCGCCGTCGTGCGTCGTTCTGACGAGCCCTCCCGGCGCGCCCGCGGCGTCCACGAGCGTGAGGGCCGGCGACGCGAGCGCGTCGCGGCCCTCGCGCGTGCGCGCGCCGAGAAGGCCGTCTTCGTCCTCGCCGAAGAAAGCCCGTGCGAGCCGCGCGAGGACGGGAGCCGCGACGAGGGGATCGAGAAGGAGGTCGTAGCGTCCCGTCTCGAGGGGGCGCCCCTTGAGCGGGAGGAGGACGCGGTCGACCGCGTGATGCGCGAGGCGCGCGAGCGCGAGCTCCTCCGGGCGGGCGGCGGCCGCGACGACGCGGGCGGACGCGCGGCCCGCCCCTGTCCGCGCCGAGACGTTCGCGACGAGCGTCGCCGCCGCGCTCCCGAAAGAGACGTCGCGCCCGGCCGTCGTCGCGATGCGCTCGGTCCGCGCGCCGAGCGTGAGGGCCGCCTCGGCGAGGAGCACGGCGCCGTCGCTCGCGCTTGCGAGCGCGCGGCGGAACGCGACGAGGAGCCCGCGCGCCGCGATCTCGTCGGGGCGCTGCGGCGCCCCCGGCGGAGCGGGCGGCAGGGCGCCTTCCGGGGCGGGCAGTTCGCGCACACCGCGCCGGGCGCGGGAGCGCGCGAGGAGGAGGCGCGCTTCCGCGGGCAGCCGCCGGGCTCCGCCCGCCCCGGACGCGGCGAACGACGTGCGTCCGGCCCGGAACAGGCGCACGGCGAAGCCGCGTTCGGTCGAGACGCTCGCGTGGAACCCCCGCTCGTCCTCGGCGAGCTCGAGGGACGTTCCGCGCCTCTCGTAGACCTCGCCGCCCTCGCCGTCGTGCGAGGACGCGGACGCGGCCAGGAGCTCTTCGAAGAGTCCGTCGTCGGGCGGGGTCACGGGCGCCCCGGGGCGGCCGTGAGGCCGCGCAGGAGGATCGCGGGCGAGGCGCCGCCCACGGGCAGCGGCTCGCCACGTTTCACGCAGAGGCCGAGCCCGCTCGCGGGCGCGCATACGTCGCCCGCCTCGCCCCAGAGGCCGCCGAGGGCCGTGAGGACGTCGGACGTGAGGAGGAACGGGGCGACGGCGGCTCCGAGGCGGCCGCGCCGTACGAGGTCGGCGCTCTCGACGAACAGCGCGAATCGGCCCGACTCGGCGTCGGTGTGGCCCGCCGAGATCTCGCGAACGTAGAGTCCGGCGTCGCAGGCGTCGAGGAGCTCGTCGCGGCTGGCTCGGCCCGCGGACACGATGAGGGCCGAGAGGCGCGGGCGCGGCGGCCGGCGGAAGTCTCCGCAGCGTCCGTGGCCGTTCGAGTCGCCGCCCGCCGTGCGCCGGTCCGTGAGGAGGCCTGCGACGCGTCCGTCGTCGAGCAGGGGGACGGCGCGCGCGGGCGTGCCCTCGTCGTCGGCGAGGTAGGAGCCCGGCAGGTCCCGGCGCGTCGGGTCGCACGTCACGAAGTACCCCGGCGGCGCGACGGCGGCGCGCGGAACGCGGGCGAGGACCGACGCGCGTTCGCCCCCCTCGGCCTCGAGGGGATGGCCGACGGTCTCGTGCCAGAAGACGGACGCGGCCTCGGGCGAGAGGACGACGTCGACCTTCCCCTCGGGCGCGCGGTGCGCGGGCACGGGCCGCGTCGCGTCCGCGAGCGCCTTCGCGAGCGCGTCGCACGCGGCGGAAAATGGCGCGGACGACTGGAACGCGAACGAGCGGCTCGAGCCCGGCCGGCGGAGGACGCCGGTCGCCTCGAGCCGCGTGGCCTCGCCGCACGGGACGAAGGCGCGGGCCGTCACGACGGCGCGAGAGACCGTGACGCGGGCGATCGCGAGCGTGAGCGAGAAGCCGCGCGGGTCGGGGAGGGCGCGTGCGAGCGCGGCCTGGATCTGCGTCGCGCGTCCCTCCTCGTCCGGGCCCGAAGGGCCGCGGTCGTCGGCCCGGGGCCCCGCGGCCTTCGACTTGAAGAACGGCGCGCCGCCCGCGCGGCGGGACGCCTCTCGCACGGCGTCCCGGAGCGGCTCGGCGCCGTCGCCGTCGCACGCGACGAGGAGCGAGTCCTTTCCGCGCGAGACGCGCACGGCGGTGCCGCTCTCCTCGACGATCGACGGCGACTGGAGCCCGGCCTCGGTCGCGCTCCACGAGATCGCGCGGCGGCGCTCGCGAAAGGCCTCGCCCCCCTCGCCGCGGCGGAGCATCCCCGAGACGATGCGGACCGCGTCCTCCGCGTCCTCGCGGAAGACCGTGACGTCGTCGCTCAACGAGGGGATTGTAGGAGCGGCGGGGGGCCTCACGCCGGGAACGCTGCGACTCGTGCGGGGTCGTATATCTTCGAAGGGTGCCCGTGCTCCCGTGGCTCCTGCTCCTCGCCGTCGCGGCCGCCCCGCAGGCCGCGCCGCTCGTCGTCACCGTGAGCCCCCCGCTCGACCCGGCAGGAGCGCCATGGATCGTCCAAATCCTCGAAGAATCTTCTGAAGGCCGGAAGCCCGTCGACGGGCATTCCGTCGACGCGGAGGGGCGGTGGAACACGTCTGCGGCTCGCCGCGGCGGGCTCTACCGGCTGCGCGTTTCGACGGAAGCCGGTGCGGGATGGTTCGCGGACGAGAAACCCTTCGAATGGTCCGGGAGCGCATCGAGCGCCGCGCCGCGCGAGATCCGCCTCGGCGCGAGCGCCCTGCGCGGGACCGTCTGGCTCGGGAAGAAGAGCCTCCGCTCCCGTGTGACGTTCACGGACCGGGATGGGCTCGTCTCGGTGCCGTTCGCGACGGAGGAGGACGGGACGTTTGAGGGCGTGCTCCCTCGCGACGGCTGGTGGAGCGTGACGGTCGCCGCGGACCGCCCGCATTTCCGCACGACGTTCGACGTGAAGGTGGATCCCATCTTTCGCGACGGCACGCCGCCCGACGTCGAGATCCGCGTCGTGAGCAAGGTCATCCAAGGCGAGATCGTGGACCTCAAGAACGTGCGTTTACCCGTCGCCTCTCTCACCATCCACGGAGTAGATCGGAACTCGGATTCTTTGAACGTGGAGGAGGGCCGGTTCACGTGGGACAGGGTCGTCGACGGGTGGATGAGCGTTCAGGCCTCCGCGTACGCGGGACCCGGCAGGCTCGATTGGTCGCCGCAGAAGTCCGTACGTGTGAGCGGCGGCCGGGTCGATCCCGGATTCCTCACCCTCGAAATCAGGCCCACCTACGTCCTCAAGGGCCGCGCCGTCCTCCCGTCCGGGGAGCCGGCGGCGGGCGTGACCATCCGCTCGCTGTCCTCCGCCTTTCACGAGGAACTTCGGTCGGCCGCCGACGGCCGCTTCCGGATGACGGTCCGCGGAGGCGGAGCGAGCGCGTGTCTCCTCGTCTTGGATCCTTCGAAGGCGGCGAGACTCGTGTCGGTTCCCGCGTCGCAAAGCGAAGAGAACGTGCCCGTGGCCGATCGGCCGGGCACGCTTTCGCTGGAGTTCACGCCGCGCGGAGAACGAAGGATCGGAGCTCTCGTCGCCGACGGCTGCAAGTTCTCGTGGTACTGGTTCTGGAGGCTTCCCGAAGTCGTCGAGGGATCTCAGGGTTCGACCCTGACGGCGAGATTCCGCGTCTCGGCGGGGTCGTACGCCCTCTGCGGACTCGAATACGGCGACTTCGACGAGGACGCCGAAATCCCGCCGGAGGCCTGCGTCACCGGCGTCCTTCCGCCCGGCGGAGCCCTCACCCTGCGACTCAATCCGTAGACGGCGGCGGTTTTGGGGCTGGGATATCCTCGAAAGTCCATGGCCTTGTCAGATGCACGGCTCGCCGCGGAGGCAGCCTACGTGGCGCGCCGCCTCCTCGCCGAAGGGCTCGTGAAGACCCCGGCGGCGGCGGAGCTGCGGCGGGCGCTCGAGACGGTTCTCGTCGAGGACCGCGACCGCGAGCGCGCGCTCGACGACGAGGTCAAGAAGCTGCTCGCCGAGAACGCGGCGACGATCCGGGGCGCGGGCGTGGACTACGCGGAGATGTTCCGGAAGGCGAAGAAGATGCTCGCCGACAAGAAGAAGATCCCGTTATGAGGAACGAATGACCCGTTCCATCGACGATCGTCTCGAGTTCCTCGAGTCTCTCCGGGAGAAGTCGCGGCTCGGAGGCGGCGCCGAGCGCCGCGAGAAGCAGCACAAGGCGGGCAAGCTCACGGCGCGAGAGCGCGTCGAGCTCCTCGGAGACCCGGGATCCTTCGACGAGCTCGACCCCTTCGTCGTCCATCGCGCCCGCGACTTCGGGATGGACGATGCGGTCAACGAGATCCCGGGCGACGGCGTCGTCGCGGGCTCGGTCCGCGTCGAGGGACGGCCCGTTTTCGTCTTCGCGCAGGACTTCACGGTCTTCGGGGGGTCTCTTTCCGAGACGAACGCCGCAAAGATCTGCAAGCTCATGGATCTCGCGATGAAGGTCGGGGCGCCCGTCGTCGGGCTCAACGACTCGGGCGGTGCCCGCATCCAGGAGGGCGTCGTCTCGCTCGGCGGGTACGCGGACATCTTCCTGCGCAACACGCTCGCCTCGGGCGTCGTCCCGCAGATCAGCGCGATTCTCGGCCCCTGCGCGGGCGGCGCCGTTTACTCGCCCGCGATCACGGACTTCGTCCTGATGGCGCGCGGGACGAGCTCGATGTTCGTGACGGGACCCGATGTCATCAAGACGGTCACCCACGAGGACGTCACGAAGGAAGCGCTCGGCGGCGCGGACACCCACGCCTCCGTCTCGGGCGTCGCGCACGTCGTCGCGGACTCCGACGCGGACTGTCTCCACAAGATCCGCGCGCTCCTCGGCTTCATGCCGTCGAACAACCAGGAAGACCCGCCGCGGCGCGAGAACGGCGACCCCGTCGACCGGGAGGACCCCGAGCTGGACCGCATCGTGCCTCCCGCGCCGAACCAGCCGTACGACATGATCGGTCTCATCAGGCGCGTCGTGGACGACGGCGAGCTTTTCGAGATCCACGCGGACTACGCGAAGAACATCGTCGTCGGGTTCGCGCGGCTCGGCGGCAAGCCGGTCGGGATCGTCGCGAACCAGCCGGACCACCTCGCGGGCGTCCTCGACATCGACGCATCGGTCAAGGGCGCGCGCTTCGTGCGTTTCTGCGATGCGTTCAACATTCCGCTCGTCACGTTCGAGGACGTCCCCGGCTTCCTGCCGGGCACGAAGCAGGAGTTCGGCGGGATCATCCGCCACGGCGCCAAGCTCCTCTACGCCTTCGCCGAGGCGACCGTTCCCAAGCTCACGGTCATCACGCGCAAGGCCTACGGCGGGGCGTACTGCGTCATGTCGTCCAAGCACATCCGGACGGACTTCAACTACGCGTGGCCGACGGCCGAGATCGCGGTCATGGGCGCCGAGGGCGCCGTCAACATCCTCTACAACCGCGAGCTCAAGTCCGCCAAGGACCCCGTCGCAGCGCGCAAGGAGAAGATCGCCGAGTACGAGGACGCGTTCGCGAACCCGTACGTCGCCGCGCGGCGCGGCTACGTGGACGACGTGATCGCGCCGCGGACGACGCGCCCGCGGCTCATCCGTGCGCTCGACCTCCTCGCGAACAAGCGGGACGTCATGCCCCCGAAAAAGCACGGAAATATCCCGCTGTGAATCCCCCCCGTCTTCTCATCGCGAACCGCGGCGAGATCGCGGTCCGGATCATCCGCGCCTGCCGCGATCTCGGGATCTCGCCGGTCGCGGTCTACTCCGAGGCCGACCGCGGGTCGCTCCACGTGCGCCTCGCGGACCACGCGGTTCCGATCGGGCCTCCGCCCGCGCGCGAGAGCTATCTCGTCCCGGAGAAGCTCCTTGCGGCCGCCCGCAAGACCGGTGCGTCGCTCGTCCACCCGGGGTTCGGCTTCCTGTCCGAGAACGCCGCGTTCGCGCAGGCCGTCATCGACGCGGGCCTCACGTGGGTCGGCCCGCGCCCGTTCTCGATCGGCGCGATGGGCAGCAAGACGGAGTCCCGCCAGCGGATGCTCGCGGCGGGCGTTCCCGTCGTCCCGGGCATGACGACGCCCGCCGCGTCGGCCGCCGAGGTCGCGGCCTTCGGGCGCGAGAACGGGTTCCCGCTGCTCCTCAAAGCGGCGGCGGGCGGCGGCGGCAAGGGCATGCGCGTCGTCCGCTCGGAGTCCGAGGTGGCCGAGGCGTTCGCGCGCACGCAGAGCGAGGCGAAGTCCTACTTCGCGGACGACCGCGTCTACGCGGAGCTCTTCGTCGAGCACCCCCGGCACATCGAGGTCCAGGTCCTCGGCGACGCGACCGGCAAGGTCCTCGCGATCGGCGAACGCGAGTGCTCGCTCCAGCGCCGGCACCAGAAGGTCCTCGAGGAGTGCCCGTCGGCGGCCGTCTCGCCCGAGCTCCGGGCGAAGATGGAGAACGTGGCGGTCGCGGCCGCCAGGGCCGTCGAGTACGTCTCGGCCGGGACCGTCGAGTTTCTCCTCGCCAGGGACGGGCGATTCTTCTTCCTCGAGATGAACACCCGCATCCAGGTCGAGCATCCCGTCACGGAGTGCGTGTACGGAGTCGATCTCGTCGCCGAGATGATCCGGATCGCGCTCGGCAAGCCGATGTCCCTCGCGGAGAAGCCCGCGGCGCGCGGCCACGCGATCGAGTGCCGCGTCTACGCGGAGGACCCGGGGCGCGCGTTCGCGCCGTCGCCGGGCCGGATCACGGCCGTGCGCTGGCCCGGCGGCCCCGGCATCCGCGTCGACGCCGGGCTGACGGCCGGCGACGTCGTCCCTCTCGACTACGACCCGATGGTCGCGAAGATCACGGCCTGGGGCACGAGCCGCGACGAGGCGCGCCGCCGGATGCTCCGCGCGCTCGCCGAGACCCGGGTCCAGGGGATCCAGACGTCCGTGCCGTTCTTCGTCTCCCTCCTGAACGACCCGCGCGTCGTGAGCAACGACGTCTCCACGCAGTTCCTCGACACGTACAAGTTCGTGCCGCCCGCCCCGGAGGAAGGCCAGATGGACCTCGCGCTCGCGGCCGCCGTCCTCGAATCGCTCGAGCAGACGAAGAGCGTGAGGCCGCAGACGAAAGGCGCGCCTCCGGCGGCGTGGCGGATCGCGCGGCCGACGCACGGGGCTCGATGAAATTCCACGCGCGGTTCCCCGGCTCCGGCCCTTCCGGCATCGCCCTCAGGGTCGAAGCCCCGCCTCCCTCCTACGAGATCGAGACGGAGGGCCGGACGCTCGCGGGCAACGCCCGCCGGCTCGGCGACGGCGTCTGGTCCCTCGTGACGCTCGACGGCCGCCAGGCCGAGGCCCGGATCGAAAGGACGCCCGACGGCGGGATGCGGGTGCGCATCGGCGCCGTCACGTTCGAGTTCGACCTCCTCGACGAGCTCACGGCGCGGGCGCTCCTCGCGACCGGCGGGCGCGCCGTGCGCAAGGCCAAGCACGTCGCGGCCGCGATGCCGGGGCGCGTCCTGCGCGTCCTCGTCGCGGCCGGGGACGCGGTGTCGGCGGGGCAGCCCCTCATCGTGCTCGAGGCGATGAAGATGGAGAACGAGGTGAAGTCCCCGCAGGACGGCATCGTTTCCGGCGTCGCCGTGGCGGCCGGGCAGCCCGTCAACGCGGGCGAGGTCCTCGTCCGTTTTGCGGCGGACCCCGCCTGACCGGCGGGAGGGTTCACGGCGCGGGCCGGATCGCTTAATCTCCGCTCCATGAAGACGTTCGTCCGCACGACCGTTGCGCTCCTGTTCGTTTTCGGGTTCTCGTGCCGCGCCGCCCAGCCCGCGCCGCCTCCTCCGGCGGCCGCGAAGCCGGCGGCGGCCCCCGCCAAGGCGGACCCCCTGACCGAGTGGGCGGACGGCCTGTTCGCATGGGGCGCGGGACAGACGACGCTCGAAGAGATCACGACGGTCAAGATCCCGGGCACGCGGATCTTCCTCGCAAAGCGGACGTACACGGCCGACCCGCGCATGAACGACCAGGCCCACCTCTTCGTCGAAGAGGGCGGCAAGATTCTCGTCGGCGACATCTTCTACGACGAAGACCGGGCGAAGAACCCCGCGCCGGTCCGCACGGACGCCGACCTCGCGAGCATGCGCGGCAAGGTGCGGCAGTTTCTGGTCGGCGGCTTCTCCCTCGTTCTCGATCCGGCCTCGGACCGGAAGAACTGGAAGGGCGTGACCGTCAGGCAGGACACGGGCTACGGGACCACCCCGATGACCGCCTTCATCAAGGCGGACGACGGAACGATCCTCGTGATCGGCCGGTACTGGGACCGAAACCGCTCGATCGCCGAGCAGCGGCGGGAGGGAATCAAGCTCGCGGGCACCCCGATGACGGGAGACAAGGACGCGAGGGTGACGGTCGTCGAGTACTCGGACATGCAGTGCGGCTTCTGCAAGAAGCGCACGGCCGACTTCGACGCCCTCGTCGCGAAGATGTCGAAGGAGCTCAAGATCAAGCGGTACATCAAGTTCTTCCCGCTCACGAGCGCCCATCCGTGGGCCTACCGCGCCGCTTCGGCGGGCGTCTGCTTCTTCGACCTTCAGGGCGCCTCGTCGTTCTTCCGGTGGAAGGCGCAGGTTTACGCGAAACAGGACGAGCTTTCCGTGCCGGCCGTCGACGCGTTCGCGATGGACTACGCCTACGCGAACGAGATTCCGGACGACAAGTTCCGCGCGTGCTACCTGCAGGCGAAATCGAACGACAAGATCCACGCCGACCTGACCGAAGGCTGGAACCTGCGCGTGCGCTCGACGCCGACGTACTACATCGACGGAGTGTTCGTTTCCTGGTTCACGGACAACCTCATGGAGGAGTTCCTCCGGACGACGTACCTGGGCGGCAAGGGCCTCCCGCTGCCGGGGTCGCCCACGCCTGCCGCCGCGGCGAAGCACTGACCTTTTCTAGTTCTTGAAGGGGACCTCGACGGCGATCCAGGTCTTCACCCTCACGCCGCTCTTCGTCGCGGGCTTCCAGCGCCACAGTTCGAGCGCCTGGCGGCTCGCGGCGCCGAGCCCGACGTTCGGAGACACGTCCCGGATGATCTCGATCTTCGCGGGCTTTCCGGTCTCGTCGACGAGGACGCGCAGGAGGACCATGCCCGAGACCCGCCGCTGTCGCGCCATCGGGGGATCGACGGGGCTCACCTGGTGCGTCGCGGCGGGCGGCGTGTCGCAGAGGTCGACGTCGACGAGATCGCCTTCCTTGACGGGAGCTGCGGCGGGCGCCGCGGCGGCCGCTGCGGCCTGAGCCTCCTCGCGCCGCTTCGCCGCGCCCTCGCGGGCGAGGCGCGTGGCCTCCTCGCGGTCCGAGCGGTCCCGCGCGGCGCGAGCGGTGTCTTCGCTCTCGCGCGCCTTTTGAGCCTCCTCGGAGACCTGTTCGATGTCGGCCTGCTTCTTCTTCGCGGCGGAATCCTGCTGTTTGGCCGCCCGCGCTTCCTGCTTCTTGAGCTCCTCGTCGAGCCTCTTCTGGACCGCGGCCTTGAAGAGCGGGTCGTCCTTTCCGACGACGACGGGCTCAGGCGTGGGAACCGGCGTTGGCGGCGCGGCGGTCGGGCGGGGCGCGGGCGTGGGGACGGGGGCGGGAGCGGGCGCGGACGGACGCAGGGCGAAGAACGCGCCGGCGCCGAGGACGGCGGCCGCCCCGAGCGCCACGGCCCAGACGGGAACTCCGCCCAGCGGCTTTTTCGGCGGGCCGGTCATCATCCTCACGGGCCCCGAGCCCTTCGCGGGCGCGGGCCGGACCGGGGGAGGGGGAACGGGCATGCGGCGCGAGCCCGTGGTGGACTCCACCTTGCGGGCGGGCGCCGCGGACTCTGGCTTCGGCGCGCCGCCGCTCGAGTCGAGGCGGCGTCGCCCGCTCGTCTCGGCGGCCGGACGCGCGGCCGGGATCTCGGGCGGGAGGGCGGCGGGATCGAGCAGCTCCTCGGCGGCGAGCTCCGTTTGCTCGCGCTGGATCGCGCGCTCGAAATTCCGCTGGAGGAAGAACGCGAGGTTGAAGGTCGATGGAGAGTACGGACCTCCGAAGAGGAGGGCCGAGAGGTCGCGCCGGTAGATCGCGATGCTGCGGTCGCGCGTCGCGGGGTCGGGGTGGAGGGCGCGGCGCAGGAGACGCCGGATGTCCTCGGGCACGGGCGAACCGTCGACCGCGAGCGCGGATGTCTCGACCGCCTCGAGGGCCACGCCCGGGACCGGGGGCTTGCCCGTGAGCGCTTCGAAGAGGATGGCGCCGACGCTGTAGAGGTCGCCCGGGGCGCCCGGCTTTCCGGACGCGAGGACCTCCGGAGCGATGTAGGGTGCGAAGGCCTGCCGCGCGCGCGGCACGCTGAGCGAGGGGAGGAGTCCCGCTCCGAGTCCGAACCCGAAGACGCGGGCCTCGCCCTCGTTGGAAACGGAAACGAACGCCGGGACGAGGAAGCCGTGAGGGGCGCCCGTGTAACGCTCGACGGCGGCTCCCGCCTCGAGCGCCGTCAGGAGGCGCTCGGCGATCAGGAGGCCGTGTTCGGCGGGCATTGCGGCGCCGAGCACGCGCGCCGCGAAGAGCGTGTCGAGCGTGCGGCCCTCGACGTACTCGACCGCGAGGAAAGGCGTGCCGTCGATCACGCCGAGGACCGTGCCCTTCGCGACGGCGGCGCCGCGGACCTCGTCCACGAGATGGACGGCCGTTTCCATCGCAGCGTGGAGAGCGGCCCGGTCGACGGCGGCCGACGTGAACGTGCGGAAGAGGTAGAACGGCTGCAGCCGGGGCATTCCCGCGGTTCCGCCGCGCCACACCTCTCCGAGCGGATCGCTTCCGATCGCGCGCGTGAGAACGTACGGCCCGAAGGGCCGCGGGCTGGACGCGGAAGCGCTCATTCGACTCCGGGTGTTGCGTTTCGAGTCTAGCAGCCGGAACGCGCCCCGTCAGGGGCTCGCGCGGTCCTCGCGCGCCGCGCGTTTCGCCTCGTGGTACCGGGCCGCGTTGCGCTGCTGGTCTTCGTAGTCCCGCGAGAAGAGGTGCGAGCCGTCGCCCGCGGCGACGAAGTAGCGGTAGTCGACGTCGGCGGGCGAGACGGCCGCGCGCAGGGACGCGAGGCCGGGGTTGCAGATGGGTCCGGGCGGCAGACCGGTGCGCACGTAGGTGTTGTACGGCTCGTCCAGCGTGAGCTCCGACCGGGCAAGCGTGCCCCGCCAGAGTCCGAGGCGCTTCAGCGCGTAGATCGTCGTCGGGTCGCACTGGAGGAGCATCCCGGCCCTGAGGCGGTTCCGGTAGACGCCCGCGACGATCGGGCGCTCGGCGGGAATCGCCGTCTCCTTCTCGACGAGCGACGCGAGCGTCGTCGCCTCGAGGACGCCGAGATTCATCGCCTTCGCCTTCTCCGCGAAATCGGGCGGGGCGCGGCGCGCGAACTGGCGCGTCATCGCCGAGAGGATCTCGCGCGCCGTCATCGAGCGCGTCACCGTGTACGTGTCGGGAAAAAGGAAGCCCTCGAGCGTCGGCGCGCCCGCGGGGACGCCCTCGAATTCGGCAGGGCGCGTGAAGAGGAACTCGTAGTCCCTCTGCGCGGCGAAGCCCTGGGACGAGAAGAGCGAGAAGACCTCGTCGGCCGTGAAGCCCTCGGGCACCGTGATCCGGTACGTCACGACGTCTCCCGCCACGAGCGACATCACGACCTGGTCGGGGGCGCGCGGCCCCGCGAAACGGTACTCGCCGGCCTTGAGGGTCTTGCCGCGGTGGAGGACCTTGAGCGCGACCATCCCGAGCCGCCAGTCCCGGAGGACGCCGAGCTCCTCGAGCCGCGCGAAGACGGCGGCCGACGGCGTTCGCGGCGCGATCGAGACGATGACCTCGTCGCCTTCGTAGCCCTTGTACGGGGCGCGGACGCCGAAAAGGAGCAGTCCGGCGCCGACCGCTCCGGCCAGAAGGCCGAAGAGCACGACCCAGACGAGGAGCGGCACGAGATGGCGCTTGTGGATCGCGGCCGTGCGCTTCACGGCAGCCTCATCCGACGTCTCCCGCATGGACGGAGAGCCAGTCGCGCAGGAGAACCGCAGCGGCCTCGGCGTCTCTCCGTCCCGCCCGGTCGCGGGAGGAGACGCGCGCCTCGTCGAGCGCCGCATCGGCGGCGACGGACGTGAGCGCCTCGCCGTGGAGATCGACCGGAAGAGAGGTAGCGGCCGCGAGCCGGCGCGCGAAGTTCCGGGCCCGGCGCGCGAGGAGGCCTTCGCGGCCGTCGAGGTTGCGCGGGAGCCCGACGACGACGCGCGCGACTTCGCGCTCCCTCGCGGCGTCCGCGACCGCCGCGGCCGCCTGTGCGTCGCTCGCGCGGGCGAAGGCGCCCACCGGGACGACGACGCGTCCGGCCTCGTCCGACACCGCGAGACCGATCCGCTTCTCGCCGAAGTCGACCGCGAGGACGCGCACGCGCCTCATCGTAGGAGCGCGACTCGGTGAAGTCCACTCCGGATACAATTGCAGATCTTCGGCGGTTCCCGCCGCCCCGAGGCTCACCACCATGAATCAAGACGTCTTCATCCTCTCCGCCGCGCGCACGCCGATCGGGTCGTTTCTCGGCTCGCTTGCCCCGCTTTCCGCGCACGCTCTCGGCGCCGTTGCGATCCGGACCGCCGTCGAGCGCTCCGAAGTTCCGGCCGCGCGCATCGAACATGTCTGGATGGGCAATGTCCTGCAGGCCGGCCAGGGCCAGGCGCCGGCGCGCCAGGCCTCGCTCGCGGCCGGTCTCCCGAAGAGCACCGGGTGCGTGACGGTGCACAAGGTCTGCGGCTCGGGCATGCGCGCCGTCATGGACGCGGCGAACGCGCTTCGCTGCGGCGAGTTCGAGATCGCCGTCGCCGGCGGGATGGAGTCCATGTCGAATGCGCCGTACCTCCTCCCGAAGGGGCGCCTCGGCCTGAGGATGGGCCACGGCCAGATTCTCGATTCGATGATTTCGGACGGCCTGTGGGACCCGTACAAGAACATCCACATGGGCGTCTGCGCGGAAATGTGCGCCGAGAAATACGCATTCACGCGCGAGGCTCAGGACGCCTTCGCGCTCGAGAGCTACCAGCGCGCGCGCCGCGCGAACGAGTCGGGCGACTTCAACGCCGAGTTTGCGGCCGTCACGGTCGAGGGCCGGAAGGGGCCGGTCGTCGTCGACCGCGACGAGGAGCCGTTCGCGACGCCGCCCGAGAAGCTCGAGAAGATGGGATCGCTCAAGCCGGCCTTCCAGAAGGAGGGCACGGTGACGGCGGCGAACGCCTCGAAGATCAACGACGGGGCGTGCGCGCTCGTCCTCGCGGGCGACAAGGCGGCGGCTCTCGCCAAGCCCCTCGCGCGGCTCGTGTCGCAGGCGTCCTTCGCGCAGGAGCCCGAGTGGTTCACGACGGCGCCGATCGCCGCCGCGAAGAAGGCCGCCGAGCGCGCGGGCGTCCCGCTGTCGGCGATCGACCTCTTCGAGGTGAACGAAGCGTTCGCGGTCGTCGCGATGGCGTTCATCAAGGACCTCGACCTCGACGCGAACAAGGTGAACGTGAACGGCGGCGCAGTCGCGCTCGGCCATCCGATCGGGGCCTCCGGCGCCCGGATCCTCACGACCCTCGTCCACGCGCTGAGGGCGCGAAAGAAGAAATACGGGCTCGCGTCCGTCTGCATCGGGGGCGGAGAAGCCACCGCGATGGTCGTCGAAGCCCTCTGACCGGATAATCGGGCCGTGATCGACAAGGTCGTGCGCGCGGGGAGCCCGGCGGAGGCGGCGGCGAAAGCCGTCGCGGACGTGCGTTCGGGCGCGACGCTCATCGTCGGCGGCTTCGGTCTTTGCGGGATCCCCGAGAACCTCATCCTCGCGCTCGCGTCCACGGACGTGAAGGACCTCACGTGCGTGTCGAACAACTGCGGCGTCGACGACTGGGGTCTCGGCCTCCTCCTCGGCAGGAAGAAGATCCGGAAGATGCTCTCGTCCTACGTCGGCGAGAACGCGGAGTTCGAGCGCCAGTATCTCGCGGGCGAGCTCGAGCTCGAGTTCTGCCCCCAGGGCACGCTCGCCGAGCGGATGCGCGCGGGCGGGGCCGGGATCGCGGGCTTCTACACGCCGACCGGTGTCGGGACGATCGTCGCCGAAGGCAAGGAGACGAAGACTTTCGACGGCCGGGAATACCTCCTCGAGCGCGGCATCGTGGGGGACTTCGCCCTCGTCGCGGCGTGGAAAGCCGACCGTCTCGGCAACCTCGTCTACCGCAAGACCGCGCGCAACTTCAACCCGATGGCGGCGACGGCGGGGAGGATCACGATCGCCGAGGTCGAGGAGCTCGTGGCGCCGGGCGAGCTCGACCCCGACGCGATCGACACCCCGGGCGTCTTCGTCCAGCGCGTCGTCGTGGCGCCGCGCGTCAAGCGCATCGAACGGCGCACCGTGAGGAAGGGCTGATGGGGAGGCTCGACCGCGACGGGATCATCCGGCGCGCCGCGCAGGAGCTGCGCGACGGGATGGTCGTGAACCTCGGCATCGGGATGCCGACGCTCGTCTCGAACGTCATCCCGGCGGGCCTCGAGGTGATTCTCCAGTCCGAGAACGGCATTCTCGGGATGGGCCCGTACCCGACGGAGTCCGAAATCGACCCCGACCTCATCAACGCGGGCAAGGAGACCGTCACCGTGATTCCGGGCGCGTCGTTCTTTTCGTCGGCCGACTCGTTCGCGATGATCCGTGGAGGCCACGTCGACCTCTGCATCCTGGGCGCGATGCAGGTCGACGCCGAGGGCTCGATCGCGAACTGGATGGTTCCCGGCCGCCTCGTGAAGGGGATGGGTGGCGCGATGGACCTCGTCGCGGCGACGCGGCGCATCGTCGTCACGATGGAGCACGTCGCGAAGAACGGCGAGAAGAAGATCCTGAACCGCTGCACGCTCCCTCTCACGGGGCGCCGGTGTGTTCATCGTGTCATCACGGACCTCGCCGTCCTCGACGTGAAGCCGGGTGGAGGCCTGAGGCTCGTCGAACGCGCCCCGGGCATCACGGTCGACGAGATCCGCGCCTCGACGGAGCCGCCGCTGGACGTTTCGGGCGACGTGCCCGAGATGAGAGTCTGACGGGCGCGCCGATTGCTCCTGTGCGCGTGATGCGCCACATCGGCCTCGCCCTGCTCCTCCTTTCGGGGCCGGCGTTCGCCCAGTCCTCGTTCGACACGGACCCCTTCGCCGCCCGGTTCAAGGAGAAGGGCGGGTTCGAGCCGAAGTTCAAGGTCCCCGAGAAAGGCGGGACGATCACGATCCGGATCGACGCGGGCGACGAAGGCGGCCCTCAGGGGAGGCAGACGATCGTCGACGAAGACCTCTTCACGGCCGAGGCGCCGCCCGGGAAGTTCGTGCGCGTCGAGTATCAGGACATACGCCTGACGGCGCGGCGCGTCACCGGGAGCTACAAACATCACACGGTCGTCGCGGAGGGCGACGTGCTGCTCGTGCAGGGCGCCTCGCAGATGTCCGGCGCGCGGCTGGACCTCGACCTCAACGACAAGGTCGGCGTCCTGCTCGACGGGCGTCTCGACCTCGAGGGCGGCCTGCACCTCACGGGGGCGCTCCTCGCGAAAGTCGGTCCGAAGAGCTTCACGATCACGGAAGGCACCGTGACGGCGTGCGAGGGCGACGACCCCGCGTGGAAGTTCATCGTGAAAAGCGGGCGCGTCACGCTCGAGGACTACGCGCGGCTGAAGAACACGACGTTCAAGATCGGCGGCATCCCGCTTCTCTGGACGCCCTACATCCTCTGGCCCGCGCTGCGCGACCGGGCGTCCGGATTCATGATTCCCGGCCTCGGTTACAACTCGACCCGCGGCGGCTTCTTCGGCCTGTCCTACTACTGGGCGATCGACCGTTCCTGGGACGCGACGTTCTCGGGCGACTTCTACACGGAGAAGTACTACGGCATCGGCGCCGAGGTGCGCGGGCAGCCGTCGGTCGGCACGAAGATCGAGGGGACGTACTACACGATCTGGGATCCGACGGTCGACTTGTGGCGCTGGCAGACCCAGGGCCGGATCGTCTCGGACGACATCGCGCCGAACGTCCGCGGGGTCGTGACGTGGCTGGACTTCTCGGACCCGACGTTCTTCCAGGAGTTCAACCGCAACTTCGCGCTCGGGTCGACGCAGTCGATCAAGAGCGAGGGATTCCTGACCTGGGGACCGGACCCGTGGGCCCTCAACCTGCGCCTCTCCCGCGAACAGGCGATCGGGTTCGCCGACGGCAGCACCGTCGTGAGCGAGCGCCTGCCGGCCCTCGAGGTCAGGCTGAGGCCGACGCCGATCCTCGGGCAGTCCGTCTTCCTCGAGGTCACGGGGCAGGGGGGAATGCTCCACGTGGACCGCGGAGAGGGCCAGCCGTCCGGCACGTACGACCGGTTCGACCTCTTTCCGCAGATCAGCGCGCCGCTCTCGATCGCGCCGTGGCTGTCGCTCAACGCGTCCGCAGGCGGGCGCGTGACGACGTACGGCATGTCCCTCTCCCCCGACGGCACGGAGCTTCTCCCCGAGCGCTACACCCGGGAAGCGCTCGTGACGGATCTCCAGGTCACGGGACCGTCCTTCTCCCGCCTCTTCGACTGGTCGCTCGGCCCTTTCCGGAAGTGGAAGCACGTCATCGAGCCGCGCGCCGAGTGGAGCTACCTCGCGGGCCGGGACGACTTCGCCTCGACGCCGCTCTTCGACGAGATCGACTCTCTCACGGCGACGAACTCGCTCCGCTACTCGCTGCTCCAGCACCTCCTCGCCAAGGGCGAGACCGGCGGCTCGCGCGAGATCGCGTCGTTCGAAATCGCCCGCTACTACTACTTCCGCCTTCCCGGCGAGGGGTCCGCCTATGGCCCGACGCCGGGCGTCCAGCGCACCTCGCCGACGGACTTCATCCTCCGGGTGAACGCGGCGCAGGGGCTCAACTTCGACAGCCGGGTCACGCTGGACACCCACTTCTCCCAGGTGACCTCCGCGAGCGTCACGGCGATCCTGACGGGCGGCGAGCGTTCTCTCGCGCTCTCGCTCTTCGACAGCCACCCGGTCGTGCTTGCGCCGGGCGTCGACCCCGGCGCCTCCGCGCAGCTCCGGATCGCGGGCGGGGTGCCGATCGTCCCGAAGCGCCTCCGGTTCGACGTCGAGGCGAACTACGACCTCACGCTGGGCAAGATGCTCGAGTCCCGCTCGCTGTTGACGCTTCAAGCCTCGTGTTTCAAGATCCTGGTCGAATACCGCGATCTGCGCACCGGGACCGCGCCCTCGCGGGACTATCGGATCGCCCTCACCCTCCGGAACGTCGGCAGCTTCCTCGACTTCACAGGCAGTCTGCCCTGACGAGGGAAAGGTGATCCCGGGGACACTTCCCGGGTAGAGCGCCTCATCTCGGCGTCCAAAAAAGCGTACAGGAGACCCGCCATCCGCAGCTTCCGGCTTTCCCTGGCCCTCGCAGGCGGCGTCACAGCCGCCCTGGGAGCCTTCCCCGTAGCCGCCCAGACCGCCGGGCCGGTCTCGGCCGTTCCGTCCTCCTGCTCGGCGCCCGTCGTCATCGACCCGGCGTCCCTTCCGTACTCGGCGCCCGGGATCGATACGCGCTCGATCACGTACGAAGCCCAGGTTCCGGCGTTTCCGTGCGACGGAAAGCTCATCCTCCCGACCGGCGCCCAGGTTCAGCCGTCGAAGATCGTCTGGTTCTCCTTCACGCCCGCCGCGTCCGACACCTACCGGATCGATACCCTCGGTTCGTCGCCCGCGGATTACGACACGATCCTCGGCGTCTACACGGGCGGCTGCGCGTCGCTCGCGTCCGTTTCCGGCGTCTGCGGGAGAAGCGGGTTCAACCCGGACGAC